>DASSHC010000113.1:0-2764 GCA_035693105.1 Thermomicrobiaceae bacterium
CTGCGGCAGGAACCCGATCTGCCGTACCTCGACGACGTAGGGACCACCGGGCTCGAGCCCCTGGACGAGGAAGCTGCCGTGCGCCACGTCGACATGGGCGGCGAAGCCGGTGGCCGTGTTGACCACCCGGACGGCTGCGCCGTCGAGGCCCTGCCCATCGGCACTCCGCACGCTGCCGCGCACCGCGCCGGTGGTCAGGCCCTGCGCGAATGCGGGCGAGGCCAGGGGCGCGAACGACAGCAGGAATGCCGAGGCGAGCGCCGGGAGTCTCATGACGCTAAAGTACGGCCAGCTCGGAGGGATGGCGAGATGCGTGGCTGCTGGCCCTGGTGTCCTGTGTCCTATGACCCTCCGGTCACATATCGAAGCGCTACCGCCCCGGAGCGGTATTCCTGCCGGCTCACGAGCTTCAGGTCCAGCGGCTTCGACAACCCCGCGAACAGCGTCGGCCCGTGGCCTGCAACCCGCGGATGCACCACGAACTCATATTCATCGATGAGGCCCATCTCCGCCAGCGCAAACGGGAGGGTTACACCGCCCGTCAGCAGTCCATTGCCGGGCTCGCGCTTGAGCGCCTCGACCGCCTCCCGGAGATCGCCGCGGATGAGCTCCGCGTTCCAGTCGGCCCGCTCCAGCGTGCTCGAGACGACGTACTTCTTCTTCGCGTGGATTGTATGCGCGAATGGTACCATCCAGTCGTCCATCCAGTCCGGCCGCACGCCGGTCTCCGCCACCGAGCGCCAGCCCTCTTCCATCATCAGGTAGGTTATCCGGCCGAAGATCAGGGCATCGGCGCGCGCGATGGTTTCGGCGGCGCGCCGGTGCAGCTCCTCGTCGGGGGTACCCGCACGGTGATCGCAGCAGCCGTCGAGGGTGACATTGATGGAATAGCGAAGTGGGCGCACGTCAGCCCTCGTCCGGTGCCGGATCGAAGAAGATCTCCCGGACTTCGACATTGTTGCGGCCAACCCTGGCGCCCTTGCGCGCCCATTCGAGCGCTTCGTCGAGCGTTGCCGTTTCCACGATGGTGATGCCGCCCACGAGTTCCTTGGTTTCCAGGTACGGCCCGTCGGTGAGGTGCACGTCGCCATCGGGCTGCGACCGCAGCGTGTGCGCGGCGCCCAGCCCACCGGCGAACCGCCGGACGCCGGCGGCGATCATTGCGCGATTGAGCGCGTAGATCCCCTCCATCATGGCATCATCCATGGCGGAGGGATCGAAGTTCTCGGGCAGGTACCCGGAAATCAGGTAGTGCGGCATAAGGTCTCCTGCAGGGGCCGTTGGCCGGGACCCTTGCCCGGCCTCTACAGTCACGACGAACGCGGAGGCCGGATTTCGACTGCGGGCACCAATCCACCGTGCCGGTACGAGTTCATGAGCACGCCTGTGGCCAGTGCGTGGGTGTCGACGAGCGCAAATTCTCGTGCGTCGAGCCGCTCGGGGAAGAGCCTCTTGCCGAGACCCAGCAGGACGGGATAGACCAGCAGGACCAGCTCGTCGACCAGTCCCTGATCGAAGAGCACTGGAGTCAGCGTCGAACTTCCCCAGACGAGCAGATCGGGGCCGTCTGTCGCCTTGGCGGCGTGAACACCGGCCGCGATGTCCCCAGCCAGGCCCCTTGCCGGACCCCATCCAAGACTCTCCGGCCGGTGGGTCGCCACATATTTCGTCGCCGCGTTGAGACCGTCCGCTATCGGGCCGCTCTGCTTCGGCCAGTAGCCGGAAAAGATGTCGTACGTGCGGCGGCCCAGCAGCAGGTCGAAACGCTTTCCCTGTGCCTCGGCCACGGCCTGGGCCCCGGCCGAACTGCGATACGGCGCTGTCCAGTCCCCGTACTGGAAATCGCCGTCGGTATCGCCGCCGAGCTGGATCACACCGTCCAGCGAGATATGTTCGAAGATCCTGAGCTTTCGCATGTGACGCCTCCGTTCGTTGGTTGAGCAACCTTCACCCAGACAACGAACGGAGCGTGCGAAGATCGACATGGGGTTGGGTCAGACAGGGCGATCAAGTAGCCTGGTCGCTCATCCCTCGCGCTGGCGCGCCAGCGCCCGGACATAGGCGATGACGTCCCGGCGCTCCGCGGCGGTCAGGGGCTGGGCCTCATGCCCGAAGCCCCATTCGACCGCCACCCTCTTGCCCATACGGTCAATGCTCTCGGTGAGCAGGAGCTCGAACGCCGCTGACGATCGGGAAGTCCGCACTGAAATCGCAGCAGGTGGGTCCACCACGCTACGCGGTCGGTAGCACATTTGCCAGGTCAGGCAGCATTCCCACCGCGCGGATGCCCTCGGCGCCAGAGGAAATAGAAGGCGCAGGCCATGGCCGCGATCTCGGCGGTGGTCAAGGCCAGGCCGATGCTCGATTCCGTGCGGGCGTCCAGGAGATTTCGCAGCCCCGCGCAGAGCAGGCCGGTAGCAACAAAGGTGACCGGATCCCGGATCCCGCGCGTCCAGCCGGATCTAATCAACGACGCGACAAGGAGAAATAGCGCGCCCACGGCTATGAACCATTCCACCATCGTTCCTCCCGCCATAGCGGACAGCTTTCCTCCAGTCTATCTCGGTATGACCGGCAGCACCACGTGCGAGGGATGCGCCGCGTCATGCAGCACGGTCTGGTGGGCCACGACGAACGTCGAGTCGCGCTCGTTGCTGCCGCCGGTGTTGAGATTGCGGTCGTACTTCGGGAAGAGTGCTGACGCGATGCTCACCCGTAGCCGGTGCCCCGGCTCGAACACCTTTGACGTAAACCAGAGGTCGAT
>DASSHC010000114.1:0-38787 GCA_035693105.1 Thermomicrobiaceae bacterium
GGCCGGACCGGCTCGCGCTCGGCCCGGCGCGCCGGGAGCGGCAGCATCTGGTAGGCGACGTAGGTCAGGCTGCCGAAGAGGAGCGTGACGATGGCCGCGTGCGTCAGCGCCGAGAAGAGATCGAGATGGGTCCAGACGACCAGCGCGCCGCTCAGCGACTGCACCAGGATCAGCCCCAGAGCCAGCAGGCTGCCGCGGTAGAGATCGGGGCGCTCGGCGCGGCCGCTTCGGGTCCAGGCGACCAGCCCCAGCACCAGCAGCGTGCCGGCGACGGCCGCCAGCCGGTGGGCGAACTCGATGCCCGCGTAGCCGTCGAAGCCGGGGAAGACCTGCCCGGCGCAGAGCGGCCAGCCGCCGCAGGCCAGGCTGGCGCCGCTGTGGCGCACGTAGGCGCCGAGATAGACCAGCAGGTAGATGTAGCAGATCACGCCGAAGACGTAGCCGCGCAGGTGGCGCGTCAGCGGCAGGGCGCGCTGGCGCTCGCCCCCGTCGAGCTGCCAGAAGAAGACGGCGGTCAGCAGCGTGCTGGCGAAGGCGGTCAGCGAGACACCGAAGTGCGCCGCCAGCACCGCCGGCTGTTGCGGCGCCAGCACGGCCCAGGCGCCCAGCCCGGCCTGCAGCAGCAGCGTGCCGACCATCAGGGGCACCAGCACCTGCACCTCGCGGCGCTGGCGCCAGCCGAGCAGCGCCACGGCGGCCAGCGCGAAGATCAAGAGGCTCTCGACGCTGGTGACCAGGCGGTGGCTGAACTCGATGGCGGTGGCCAGCGCGAAGCTGGGGATGAACTTGCCGTGGCAGAGCGGCCAGGAGCGGCCGCAGCCCTCGGCGGAGCCGGTGTTGGTCACGGTGGCACCCATCACCAGCACGGCGAACATTCCGATCGTCGCCGCCAGCGCCAGCCAGCGCGCCAGCCGCGGCGACCGCCAGACATCACTCCGCAACGCGTCCCTGTGCATGATTGTCCTTCGTCAGGCAAGCCAGGTTCCTCGGGGAAGTGTACCGCGCGCTCGCCGGGGTAGCGGGGTTGGGGGCAAGGGTAAGGACTGGGGATCGGTTGCCTCGAACCTGCGCGCGATGAGCCACGATCGCGCGGGGTTGATGGCGTTTGACGAAATCATGTGGTCGTCGACGCCACATCGCGCGGGGCTGAAGCCACCGCGCTAGGCAGCGAAGCCTGCTGAAGCAGGCTGAGAATTACGACGAGGCGGGACCGATTCCCTCGTCATATCTCGGAATCGACTACCGCTCTAGACTGTCGCAGAAGCCCGCTTGTGGGCATTGAAGAATCGACTCGGCCTACAACATCATGCTTCCCAGCCTGCTTCAGCAGGCTTCGCTGCCTAGCGCGGTGGCTTCAGCCCCGCGCGGCCCGACGACGAAGACCACCTGATTTCGTCCAATTCCATCAACCCGCGCGCCGAGGGGCACCGAGCCTTCCTGCTCACCGCATCCACATCATCCATCACTCCCGCTCGCGCTCGAACGCGACAACGCGACAGCGTGCTCAACCCTCGGGCTGGGGCGGCAGGATGCCGACGAGCCGCAGAAACGACTCGATGCGCTCCAGGTCCCAGTCGCTCATGTCGACCGTGATCGAGAGGGAGACTGGTCCTGCCTGGGACGCCACCGGGGAGGACGGCGCGCGCGCGGCGGCCGGAGTCGTCTCCGGCTCCGCCTGTGCCGCGCGCTGCTCTTGCAGCTCGACGATCCGGGCCGGGGCCTCGGGAGTCAGGTCGAGCCGGGTGGGCTGGCCGCGTACGCCGCGGTGGTAGATGCCGAGGCCGGCCTCGTCGGCCAAGCGGAAGAAGAAGGTGCGCGCCTCTTCGACGCGGTTGCGCGGCTGGCCGAGGCGCATGTCGACCTGCCAGACGCGCTCGACCCAGGCGGCGTCGAACACGGCCAGCCCCTCGGCCACGCCGCGCTCCAGGGGAATGGCGTAGGGCGGGTAGCCGAGCATGGCGCGGGAGAGTTCGAGGCGGCGCTCCTCATCGCTGGACGCATAGGCGAGGCGCTGGCCGAGGGGCGTCAACTGGATCTCGGCGCCGTCCTCGCGCTGGACCAGCCCCAGCTGCTCGACGGCGTTCAGCGTCTCGCGGAAGGGCTCGCCGCTCCCCAGCCGCGCCTCCAGGCTGGCGCGGTCGATCCCCTTCCCCTTGGCGTAGTCGAGCAGGCTGGCCATCGCCCGCCAGTCGGTTCGATAGGGGAGCATGACTTCTCCGTCCACCGTGCCCTCCATTCGTCACGCACACATCGCCAGCCCTCGTGCGCTATCATGTCACGTGCCGCTGGATTCGTCAAGCTCGGCGTCGTGGGCCAATCGTCACGTGTGGCACGCGGCACACTCGGCAAGCGGCACGGGCGGCCAGTCTTGCGCGGACTGGCCGTGGCGCCGGCGGTGGGAGTCCGGCGCGTCGCTGTGCGCGAAGCTGATGGAAGCTGAGGAAACGGGCCCCAGTGCCCCGCCGCGCGTCACGCGGCGTCCGGCCGCCAGGACAGGTGCGAACGGTCCTCGGCATGGAGCCAGCGACGATGAACCGCGTGCTCGGGACCAGCCCCCACGCACGCCAATCACCGATGGCCGGACTGACAACTGACGACGGTCTGTATCGCCAAGTGCGAGCTTGGGATAACACGTGGGTAATTCCGAACGCGCACATGACCGTGAGCTTATTGAGAAGGCGCGTGGAGTGTGTTAGATTGGGGGTGGTGGAGCAGCCGGTCGGCTGGGAGGTGGTTGGGTGCCGCGCGAAGGGCCCGGGCAGCAGCCGGACAAGGAACAGACAAATGGCGATGCCGCGAGCGGGGCGGCGGACACGCCGGCCGAGGCGGCGGCTAGCCGGGGTGGCGAGGACGCGCGCCGGCGCGGCTGGTTCTGGCACTGGAACACGATCATCACCCAGTACGCCCCCCTCATCGGCCTGAAGGGGGTCGGCCTGCTCAACTCCTACACCGTCTGGACCGACCGTCGCGAGGAGTCGCCCTTGCGCGGCTACGCCTTCCCCAGCCAGCAGTCTGAGGCCGACTTCTACGGCGAGGACCGCGCCGAACTGATCACCATCAACAAGATCCTGGTCACGCTCGACCTCATCGAGATCCGCAAGCAGATGGTCCAGCGCGTCGACGAGCGCGGGCGCCGCTGGCGCGTGCCCCACAACCTCTACCGCGTCAAGGACCACCCCGAGGGCTACCGCCTCGGCCCCGACGACGTGCGTCGCGTGGTGGCGCTGGCCGAGCGCGACCGCGCCGTCTACCGCTACATCCGGCGCATCTTCTCCACCCGCTTCGCCCCGATCGACGCCGACAACGTCTGGCACGAGATCCTGGCCAGCCTGCGGGATGACCCCGTCTGGCGCCGCCTGGCCGAGCGCACCCAGGCCGAGGAGGCGCGCGCCTCCGCCCGCACCAGGGCCGGCCACGCCCGCCGCGCGCAGGAGGGGGACGGCGCGACCGACAGGCAAACCCAACAGAAAGGTGACAGCGATGGCGGCGCGCGCGCGCCGGAGGGCGCCACCAGTGTTGGCGGGAGCAACGATGCTGGCGGCATCGGAGTTGCACCGGGCAACACTGGTTCGCCGCCCGTTGCTGGCGCTGGCAACACTGGTTCGACCCCGATTTCGGCGAGCAGTGATGGCGGGAGCAACAGCGATGGCGAGAACAGTGTTGGCCAGACCAACACCACGTATCACCAGACTCCTACGACAACTACAACCACTACTGGTCAGTCGCCTGCGGAAGCTGCCGCGCCGGCGGATGCCCCCGGCGGCGCCGGTCCGCTGCCCGAACCGGCGGCAGCGGTGGTCGCGTGCTTCTCAGCCGCCAACGGCCGCCCCGCCACCCCGCTCGAGCGCGAGCTTCTGGCGGAGCTGGCACAGGCATTCGCGGCCAACGCCGGCCGCGCCGGCACGGATGGGCCCGGCTGGGTCATCGCGGCCATCCGCGAAGCGGTCGGCAGCGGCTCGCGCTTCGTCGCGCCCAAGCGCATCCGTGAGATCCTCGCCCGCTGGGCGCAGGCCCAGGCCCACGGCGACCAGCTTCGGCCGGGCGGCGCGGCAGCCCCGCCAACGGCCCCCGACGTAGCCACGCCCGCAGCCACACCACCCGCCGCGGACGTCGCGCTCCCCAACGGCCAGCCGGCGGACGCGGCCTGGGCGGCCGCGCTCCAGCTCCTGGCGGGCGCGCTGGAGCGCGCCGAGCACGAGCGCCTCTTCGGCGGCAGCCGCATCCTCGGCTACCAGGCCGGCACCGTGCGCGTGCGGGTGGCCTCGGCCGCCAGCGCCGAGCGCCTGAGCGGCGAGTACTACGACCTGGTGGCGCGCAAGCTCTCCCAGGTGCTGCGCCGCCCGGTGCGCCTCACCTTCCAGACGGACGAGCAAGGCGAGCCGGCCGCGGAGCCATTCCCAGTGGTCGATGAGGCGACGCCAGCCGCGCCCGCGCCCGAGCGCATGGCGGAGCCGCCCGCGCTGCCGAGCTTTACCCTCCCCGGCGGCCTGACCAACCGCCAGCTCTGGGCCGCCGCGCAGGACGAGCTGGCGCGGCGGCTGAGCGCGGCGAGCTGGGAGTCGTGGATCCGTCCCGCCGTGCTGCTGGCGCGCACCGATGAGGGTACCCTGGTGGTCGGGGTGCCGACCGCCTTCGCGCAGCGGCGCGTCGCCGAGCGGCTGCGAGGTGAGCTGGAAGCGGTGCTCGGCGATCTCCTTGGCCAGCCGGCTGCGGTCGAGGTGGTGGTGACCCACGATTGGCTGCGCACGCGCGCACGCTGGAAGGATGCGGGATAATGGCGGAGCTGGAGGTGCTGGAGCTGACGGCCGGGGATGCGGTGGGCGTGCTGCTCAGCCGCGAGAGCACGGATCTCGATCTCAACCTGCTGCGCTTCGTCGACGGCGGCGGCGTGGATGCGCACGTGAACAGCGAGGTCGATGTGGTGGTGGTCGTGCTGGCCGGCGCGGGGCTGCTCGAGGCGGCGGGGGCGGCGGTGCCGCTGCGCGCCGAGCGCGCGGTGCTGATTCCCAAGGGGATCGAGCGCGCCATCCACGCCCTGCCGGGCGAAGAACTGGTCTACCTCAGCCTCCACCGCCGCCGCCAGCGCCTGATGCCCCAGCCCCGTCGACGGCCGGAGCCGGGCGGCGCGTAGGCGGGCGGCCTCGCGGTCCTCTTCCCACCACCGACGTCTTGTAGGGGCAGACCCCTGTGTCTGCCCTGGTGGACCACCACCCGCGTTTTCGTTGGCAGCCCCACGTTCCCCTGTTTCCCGTTGCCGATGCGTACGACAACGAGGGCAGACACGGCTCCGTTCGAGGTCTGCCCCGACAAGTCGCGGACGCCAGGTGTATCCCTGTGGCGCGGCCTTCCATTACGCCGGTTGGGTGGACAATTCGTCGATGCGCGCCAGCAAGCGCGCTGGGTTTCCCGCCAGATGCCGTCGCAGCGCCGGGTCGCACGCCGCGTCGTGGAAGAGCGTCGTCAGCGCCGCGTTGGTGGGGGTGGGGAGGCCGAGCGCGGCGCCGTGGCGGGCGACGGCGCCGTTGAGCCAGTCGATCTCGCTGCGCGTGCGGCCGCGCTCCAGTTCCCGGAGCAGCGAGGGTAGCTTGGCGCCCCGGCCCCGCGCCACCCGCTCCGCCAGCAGCCGCCGCGCCAGCGGCGCCGGGAGCCGCATGGCCCGGGCCAGCAGCGGCACGTCGTAGCCGGGGAGGGCACACGGCGCCAGGCCCAGCGCCCGCATCACCGCCAGTGCCTCCAGGAACGCCCGGCGCTCCAGGCCGAAGAGGCGCGGGTCGGCCATCAGCGCGCGCGGCGGGCGAGCCAGTAGCGCCGCGCCGGCGTTGCCCAGCAGGTTGAGCAGGAGCTTCGACCATTTCATGCGGCGGTAGTCCGCCAGCTGCACCGTGGGCAGCCCCGCCGCGCGCAAGGCGCCAGCCAGCCGGGTGAGATCGGCCGCGCCACGGATCGGTGCCAGCGCCAGGCCGCCCTTCGCCGTCTCCTGGCAAACCTCGCCGGGCGCGGGCGCCGCCACGCTCAGGGTGAAGCTAGCGGCGATCAGGCGGGGGAGGACCGCCAGTTCCTCTTCGCTGCCGACGCCATTCTGGAGCGCGACCACGGTCGCCCCGGCTCCCGCCAGCGCCTCCAGTTCCGGTCGCGTCGCCGCGACGTCGTAGGCCTTGACGGTCAAGAGGACGAGCGTGGGGGCATGATCCAAGGCGCCCAGCGACGTCGCGACCGGGAGATCAACGCGCCGCTCGCCCTCCGGCAGCAGCAGGTGGAGCCCATCCGCGGCGACCGCGCGGCGCAGCGGTTCGCGGCCAAGGAGTGTCACCGGCAAGCCCGCCGCGGCCAGACGCCCGCCGAGGAGCGTGCCCACCGCGCCGGCGCCGTAGACCAGCATGCGCTCAGTGGCCACGGCTGCCGAGGTTGGCCGGGCGGGCGGGACGGGAGAGGGTGAGCTTGGTCTCGGTGCCGGCCAGCAGGCGGCGGATGTTGCCGCGATGGCGGTAGACGGCCAGCAGCACCAGCCCCAGCGCGAAGAGCGGGTCGCCGAGCGGGTAGCCGAGCAGCGCCAGCAGCGCCGGCAGGGCGGCCATCATCAGCAGCGAGGCCAGCGAGGCGTAGCGGCTACCCAGCAGCACCAGCAGCCAGACGGCGATCGCCAGCAGCGCGGCCGGCGGCGCCAGGCCGCCGACGACGCCGATCGAGGTCGCGATCCCCTTGCCCCCGCGCCCATGGAGGATGAACGAGAAGTTGTGCCCGAGCACCGCCGCCGCGCCGATGGGGAAGATCGTCCAGAGCGGCAGCCCGAGCCCTCGCGCCGCCAGCACCGGCGCCAGCCCCTTGCAAGTGTCGAAGAGGAGGGTTAGCGCGGCGGCGCGCCGCCCGGCGACGCGGTAGACGTTGGCCGTGCCGATGTTGCCGCTCCCCTCGGAACGGATGTCGAGCCCCGAGGCGCGGTAGGAGATGACCAGGCCGGCGGGGACCGAGCCAAGCAGATAGGCGGCGAGCGTGATCAGGCCGGCCAGCAGCACCGTCATCGGTTGTATCGCTCCCCTGCGCGGATGTCTGGAGCGCCCTGCTCCGAGGCCATTAAACACGGAAACACGAGCGCCGCGGCGCCCACCGGGTGCCGCGGCGCAGCCTCGCGAGCCCGCTCGCGCTAGCTGTGGACCTGGCCCTGCTGGCTTTGCTGGTTATGCTGCTGGTCGTGAACCTGGCCCTGGGCCTCGATCGCCTGCGTCTGGCTCTGGCCCTGACCCGCCTGGATGGGGATCGAGCGCGCCCGCGCCTCCTGCGACTTCGGCAGGGTGATGGTCAGCACGCCGTTGTCGAAGTTGGCCTTGGCCTGATCGGCCTGCACCGGCGTCGGCAGGGTGACGGTGCGCTGGAAGCGGCCAAAGCGGCGCTCCCGCACCAGCCACTGGGCGCGCTGCCCCTGGGCCTGCTGCTGCTGGCCCTGGCCCTGACCCTGGCCTTGCTGACCGTGCTGCCCTTGGGCCTGCTGTGTTTGGCCCTGCTGGCCCTGGCCCTGCGCCTGCTGCGCCTGCTGGCCCTGCTGGCCGGACCCCTGCTCCTCTTCCTCTTTGGTCTCCCCCGAGATCGTCAGCGTGTCGCCCTTGACCTGCACGTGGACCTCGTTCGGCTTCACGCCCGGCAGCACCGCCTTGACGACGTAGTCATCGTTGGTCTCACGGACGTCGAGCGCCACGCCGAAGCCGGCGGACGTCGTGCCGGGGCGCGGCAGCACGAAGCTCTCGCGCAGCAGTTCGTCCATCGCGTCGCGCAGGCTCATCATATCCCCCCAGGGATTCCACCTCGAGATGCTCACGGGCATGGCTCCTTACTGTGAAATACGGACATAGCTCCCGCGAGTCGGCTACGACTCTGGGCACAGCAATCTCTGCAGCTTGCATGCCGGGATTCGCCCTCCGTTCAGGGCAGGGCGTGGGCGGCGTGCGCCAGCGCCTGCACGATGAGGTAGGCCGAGGTCGCGCCGGGATCGAGGCGACCGATGGCGGCGTTGCCCAGCGTGCCCGCCCGGCCGAAGACCCCCGGCATGGCGGTCGTGGCCGCCATGCCGGCCCGCGCCGCCGCGGCCGCGCGGTCGAGCGCCAGGGCGAGCGCCGCGTCCTCGGCCACCGCCGCCAGCAGGGCATCGGCCGCCGGGCGCAGCGCGTCGACCATCGTCTTGTTGCCCGGCACGGCGTGCCCCTCGGCCTGGATCGCCGCCACGCCCGCCGCGAAGGCGGCCGCCAGATCGCGCGTGCTCGGTGTCCGCTCGGCGGGGAGCGCCTGCGCGGCCCGCAGGCAGCCCGCCGCGTAGAACCCGGCGGCCAGGCACTCGATCGCGTGCAGCGCCTCGCCGGTCGCCGTCAGGGCGGCGACCGGCGACTGCTCGGGCAGGCGCTCGACCGCGACCATCGCCTCGTGGAAGGCGCGGGCCAGGTTGTAGCCGTGGTCGCCGTCGCCGATGGCGGCGTCGAGCCGCGACAGCTCGTCGGCGTTCTCGCGGATGGCGGCCTGCACCCGCGCCAGCGTTCCGAGACCGATCGACTCACGCCGCCCCAAGACCTGCCCCGGCACCTGCCCCAGCAGGTCGGCGCCGGCACTGGCGGCTGGTTCTCGCTCAGCCATCTCACACCCTCTCTCGTTGTCAGCCTCACGCTGGCGAATGTATTGCCAGGAACGTGCCGCGCCTTTCGCAAGGCCGTCCACCCGAACACGCCGGCGGCGCTCCAATCTGATTCGCACCGCCGTGCGTATTCGTCGTGGCCTGGAGCGGCCAAGCGGGCGTGTGCGCCCGCGCTACCAAGGTGGCCTCGGCATCCCGCCGGCGACGATCCGCACCCGTCGACGTGGCCGGGCGAGAGCGCGATACCAACGCGCCGCGGTCGCCGGCGGTGTCTCGGAGCCGCGTCCCGCCGATGCCCAGGCCGGGGCGCAATACGTGCGTGCTGGCGAGCGGATCGCCGCCGAGCGAGACAGGGCGGGACGGGCAAATCAAGGGTTTGCGCGTGACGCGCGCGAAGGGAGTAGGGTAGATGAAGCGTGCATGGCTTTTGGCGGCCCTGGCGGCAATGACCATGCTGTTGGCCGCCGCGCTCTCGGCCGGCGCGGCCGACAACACGATCACGGTTCAATTGTCCGCGCAGAACGGCTCGGGCGAGTCCGGTACGGCGACCCTCACCGATTTGGGCAATAACCAAACCAAGGTCGTCGTCAATATCACCGGCGCGCCCGCGGGCGTGGCGCAGCCGGAGCACATCCACGAGGGCACCTGTAGCAATCTGAACCCGACGCCAAAGTACCCGCTTGCCAATCTGATGGATGGCAAGTCGGAGACGACCGTTCCGGTGAGTCTCGCCTCGCTGATGACCGGGAACTACGCGATCAACGTCCACAAGTCCGCGGCCGAGGTGCAGACCTACGTCGCCTGCGGCAACATTCCCGCCGCGGCGGTCGGTCAAGTCGCACCCAAGACCGGCCAGATCGGGGCGCTCGGCCTCCTGCCACTGACGATGCTGGCGGCGCTGGCCGGTCTCACGCTCGCGGGCGGCCTCGTGCTGCGGCAGCGCGCGGCGCGCTAGCGCGCCGCGACCGACTCGACTTCGGGGCGCGAGACCGACTCGCGCCCAGTACCACTAGGATTCAGAGGACGTACGATGCCTGTCCGCCCGTTGTCTTCTCTCGGCTCGATCCTCTCGCTCGTGTTCGGCCTCACACTCAGCCTTGCGCTGGTCGCCTGCGGCTCCGGCAGCGCCTCGACTGCCGGGGCGCAGCTCGGGACGACGCCCGCGGCTAGCGCTCCGCCCGCCGCTGCCACCGCGACACCGGCTCCGGCGGTGACAGAAACGTCGACGGCTGTCGCGACGGCGGGACCCAGCTCACCGGTCGCGACCGCGCACGTGATGCCTGCGTCGCCGGCCGCGACTCCCAGCGCCGTCGCCACCTCGTCCAGTCCAGCCACGGGCGAGGTGCAGGTGCAGATCGTCAACTTCGCCTTTGAACCAGCCACCATCACGATCAAGCCCGGCACGACGGTCGTCTGGACGAACACCAGCCCGACGCAGCACACCACGACCAGCCGGCAGCCGGCCAACGTCTGGGACTCCGGCATCATGGAGCCGGGCGCCGTCTTCCGCTTCACCTTCCAGCAGGCGGGTGAATTCGACTACTGGTGCGCCCTCCACCCCGACATGCTGGGCAAGGTCATCGTCCAACCGTAGCGTCGTCCGAGCGGTCCTCGCCAGCGCTCGACCGCGCGCCGAGCGCCGGCCGCTCGTTGCTCGCGGCTGTGTCTCACCCGACAGCATCCAACGCGAATTGGGGTGCGCGGCACCGGTCGCGGCCGGCTTCCCTCAGAGGATCACACCGAGCCGGTCGATCGCCGCTGGCGCTCATCCGCCGTTTCGATCCAATCGGCACGGCCGCGCGTAGAACCTGCGAGCTGCAGCGGAGAGTGGCGGAATCGAGAAGCGCCGCCGGGCGAGCCCGGCGGTACTGGAGGTAGTCGCGATGCGTCGTTTTGTCGTGGGTCTGATCGTGGCGCTGGCCGTGGTGGCGGTGCTGCCGCTGCTGGCCAGCGCGGCGGACCCGACCGTGACCGTGACCAGCAACAACTCGCTGGGCATGATCCTGACCGACCCAGCCGGTAAGACCCTCTACATCTTCAAGAAGGACACTCCGAACACCAGCAACTGCTACGACACCTGCGCGCAGAACTGGCCGCCGCTGATCATCAAGAGCGGCCAGCCGGTCGCCCCGGCAAACCTCGCCGGCGGGCTGGGCACCGCCACCCGCAAGGACGGCAGCGTCCAGGTGACCTACCAGGGACAGCCGCTCTACTACTACATCAAGGATGACGAGGCGGGCGATATCTACGGTCAGGGCATCGGCAACGTCTGGTTCGTGGTGAACCCGGCGGCCTTGGCGGCCGGCACCGTGCTGCCGGCCACCGGCCACGCGCGCTCCAGCGTCGAGACCATCGTGCTGCCGCTGGCCGCGTTGGCGCTCGCCGGCACGCTGGGCGGCATCACGCTGCGCCGCCGCGCCCACCGGGCCTGAACACCGATCGCGCTCGGATAGTCTGGGGCCGGCTCCCCTGGGAGCCAGCCCCACCCTCACAGTTAGCCTGGTCCATGCCTTGCGTCGTACGTCCAACGGGCGTCGTGCCGGACGAGTGGCACACGGCCGAGATCAAGGAAGTATGGAGGCAATCATGGACACCGTGACCAAGTCGATCGACGTCAACGTGCCGGTGCGAGTCGCGTACGATCAGTGGACGCAGTTCGAGTCGTTCCCCCAGTTCATGGATGGGGTCAAGGCGGTGCGCCAGTTGAGCCCCACCCGGTTGCATTGGGTGGTCTCGGTCGGCGGCGATACCGAGGAATGGGACGCCACGATCACCGAGGAGATCCCGGACAAGCGCATCGCCTGGGAGGCGACGCAGGGTCACGACAACTCCGGCGTGGTCACCTTCCATCGTCTGAGCGACGACAGTTCGCGGGTGACCGTACAGCTCGGCTACGACACCGAGAGCTTCACCCAGAAGGTCGGCGACGTGCTGGGCTTCGTCTCGCGCCAGCTCGAGCAGGACCTCGAGAACTTCAAGCAGTTCATCGAGCAGCGCGGCGCGCCGACCGGCGCCTGGCGCGGCACCATCGAGCACGGCCAGATCGTCGAGCAGCCGAATCCAATGGCATAGCACGCGGTAGCTGAATTCGTTCTGGGAGGGAGGGTGCCAACGCGGCATCCTCCCGTTCATTGTGCCGTGCCCGTTCCCAGAGCGTTTCCTCCCGGTCTGGCGGCCGGGTTGCCTCACCGCCGCGCGTCGGTCATAATGCCGCAGCGGGCGCCCGGCGTCCTGGTCGAGCGTGGATGACTGAGGAGCGGACGTGAAGGATATCTGGATACTCTCGATCGTAATCCCGATCATCGCCGCGATCATCCTGGCGGTGTGTATCACGGCGGTCGGCGAGCTCTATCTGGCGCTCGGCAAAGACCTCGCCATCACCGTGGCGATCGTGTTGATGGCGCTGATCACGGTGATCGCGGCGGCCTTCTCGCTGAAGCTGCGCGGCTCGCAGCAGTAGCGGAGCGCATGGAGCAGCTGGCTGGCCGGGTCGCGCTGGTCACCGGCGCCGGCAGCGGGCTGGGTTGGGCGACCAGCCGGTTGCTGGCGCGCGAGGGGGTCGTCACCGGCCTGCTCAGCCGCCGGGCGGAGCCGCTGCGGCAGTTGGCCGCCGAGATCGGCAAGCAGCACGCCCTGCCGCTGCCGGCCGACGTGCGCGATCCCGCCGCGGTGGCGGCGGCCGTGCAGCAACTCGTCGCGGCGGCTGGCCGCCTCGACATCCTCATCTACTGCGCCGGGGTCGGCCGCTATGGGCCGGTGGAGAGCTACCCGCTGGAGGCCTGGCGCGAGACGCTCGATACCAACGTCACCGGCCTCTTCCTCTGCAGCCAGGCTGCCCTGCCCCACCTGCGCCTCCGCGGCGGGCAGATCGTGGCCATCTCCTCCGGCGCCGGCCGGCGCGGCTACGCCAACCTGGCGGCCTACAGCGCCTCGAAGTTCGCGGTCATGGGTTACATGGAGTCGCTGGCCGAGGAGGCCGGGCCGCTCGGCGTGCGCTGCACGACCCTGCTGCCCGGCAGCATGCTGACCGAGTTCGGGCCCAGCAGCCGCGAAGAGAAGGAGCGGCTGCGCGCCGAGGGGGTGGGCAAGAAATACCTCGACCCCGAGGCGCTGGCCGCCATCATCCTCCAGGTGCTGCGCCAGCCGGCCGATGTCTGGACCCAGCAGCTCAACGTCTGGCCGTTCTGAGGGGAAGGCGGAGGATGACGCAGCCGAAGCCGCGCGGGCTGGGACCGGAGTACGCGGCGCAGTTCCAGGATCCCGCTGTGGTGGCCGCCTACCATCACCGCCCGCCCTACCCCGCCGAGACCTTCGACATCCTGGTTCAGCTCCTGCCGGCCGGCGGTGAAGCCGCGCGTGTGCTCGACCTCGGCTGCGGCACCGGCGACCTCGCGCGCCCGCTGGCCGCGCGCGTCGCGGCGGTCGATGCCGTCGACGTCTCGGCGGGCATGATCGCCCGGGGCCGCGCGCTCCCCGGCGGCGACCGGCCCAACCTCCACTGGATCGCCGGGCGCGCCGAGGACGCGCCGCTGCGGCCACCCTACGGTCTGGTGGTAGCCGGCGAGAGCCTGCACTGGATGGAGTGGGACATCGTCCTGCCGCGCCTGCGCCGGGTCCTCGCCCCGGGCGCTGTGCTGGCGCTGGTCGGCCGCACGGGGCGCGAGCCCTGGTGGGACGAATTGCTGGCGCTCATCCAGCGCTCCTCGACCAACCGCGACTACGAGCCCTACGACCTCGTCGCCGAGCTGACGCGGCGCGGCCTCTTCCGCGCGCGCGGGCGGCGGCGCACGGAACCCGTGGCCTTCCGGCAATCGCTGGCAGATTATGTTGAGTCTATCCACTCGCGCAACGGCTTCTCACGCGACCGCATGACGGCGGAGCAGGCGGCGTCCTTCGACGCCGACGCGAGCGCGCTGGTGCGACAATGGACCGGCGGCGACGACGTGGAGCTGCCGGTCTCCGCCGCGATCGTCTGGGGTGAGCCGCTGGGCTGAGTGATCAGTGTTGCATGAAGGTGAAGGAGTGAGATCGATGGACGCAGGCGAACTCCTGCGCAATCAGGCCGCGACGGCCGACCACTTGATGACGCAGATCATCGGCCCGGTCACGCCGGAGCAGGCGCGCTGGCACCCGGCGGATTCGGCCGCCAACCCGATCGCCAAGACCTACCTGCACGTCTACATCAGCCAGGATCGGCTGGTGCACCGGCTGCAGGGCCAGCCGCCGCTGCTGGAGCAGGGCTGGCACGAGAAGCTCGGCTTCAACCCCGACCAGCCGTGGTACCAGCAGGCCGAGCCGGACCTCGACACCGCGCGCGCCTACGCCGCGGAAGTGCAGCAGGCCACGCAACCCTTGCTGGCGAATCTGCCGGACGAGCTGTTCACGCGCGAGCTGGACATGCCGTTCGGCCGGACGCCGGCCGTGAACGCCCTGGCGACGATCCTGGTCACGCACAAGATGATGCACGGCGGCGAGATCGCCGGGCTGCTGGGCGTGCAGGGAGTGAAGGGGCTGCCGTTCTAAGGGCACTGCCCGGTACGAAACCCGGTTGGGGCAGACCTCGAACGGAGCCGTGTCTGCCCTGTCTCCCGCAGGCGCGGCAACGGGATCATGGACAACCGTGGGTGGCGTTGGTGAGGGCAATTGCCAGGGCCACGAGGGCAGACACCGGGGTCTGCCCCGACAGCGCCACCACCCGGCGTATTCCCTGTAGGCTCGGCCCTGGTCTGGCTGGTCCTCGCCCCCACGCGCCGCGCGCTCACTTCGGCTGGCGCAATTTGGCCGGGTCGCCGCCGAAGAACAGGTAGAGCGCGTCGTAGTTGTGCCACTGACGCCGGATCGATTCGATGTCGTCGTACCCCTGCGCCGCCATCAGCGCCTTGTAACCGTGCGCGATGGCGTCGAGCCCGCGCGACTGCGGCGTCAGATCCTTGTTGGGCGTGTCGGCGCCGCGCACCACCGCCGCGAGCTTCTCCAGCGCCGGATCGTCCATCGGACCGTACTTCTGGAGAATGGCATCGAAGGAGCACTCGTTGCCGTGGTGTCCCATGGCAACGTTGGGCACATCGAAGGGAATCGCGTCCTCGCGCTCGGCTGTCGCCAGCACCTCTTCGGTCGGCACGAAGAGGATCTCGGCCTCGGGGTCGATGAAGGTCCAGATCAGCCAGGAGCTGGAGACGCGGTCGATGCGCACGTTCTGCCGGGTCACGAACTTCATCGCCACGGATCGTCCTTTCTCGGGTGGGCCACCGGTCGTCGCGCGCGCCGCCTCGCCGCGGCCAGCGCAGCATAGCCGGTTTCTGCTATCCTGTCGCTTCCGCCATCACACCCGCGCCGCGCGACGCCGGCGGGTGGCGAGCGATCTGGTGGGACGGACAGGGAATGGATGAGGCATGACGACGACCGGCATCGAGATTCAAACGATCCAGCACCCCCTGGCCTTTCGGCTGCTGCGGGTGCGCGGTGCGCGCTGGCTCACGCCGCGCATGGTGCGCGTCACGCTCGAAGGCGCGGCGCTGGCGGGCTTTCGCTCCGAGGGCGCGGACGACGGCTCCCGCCTCTTCTTCCCGGCCGACCCCGGCGATGGTTCGTGGGCCCCGATAGTGGAGGGCACGAAGCTGATCTTCCCCGAGGATCAGCCGGCCCCGCCGGGGCGCGAGTACACCCCGCGCCGCTACGACCCCGAGGCCGGCGAGCTGGATTTCGACTTCGTGGTGCACGGCGACGGGCCCGCCTCGGCCTGGGCCGCCAACGCCGCGCCGGGCCACCTCCTCGGCGTCAGCGGCCCGCGCCGCTCGCGCGTGGTGGCTGGGGATGTCGACTGGTACCTGCTGGCGGGGGATGAAACGAGCCTACCGGCGATCGCCCGGCGCCTCGAAGAGCTGCCGGCCGGGATGCGCGCCGTGGCCGTGATCGAGGTGGCCGACGCGCGGGAGGAGCAGCCGATCGAGCGGGGCAGCGCGGCCGAGCTGGAGCTGATCTGGCTGCACCGCGCCGCCGCCGGCGCGGACTTGTCGGAGCTGCTGGCCGGCGCGATCCGCCGCCTGGAATTCCCACGCGGCAAGGTCTTCGCCTGGGGAGCGGGCGAGGCCTCCTCGATGCGCCAACTGCGCCGCCACCTGCTGAGTGAGCGCGGCCTCCCGCCCGAGCAGGCGCGCGTTACCGGCTACTGGAAGCGCGCCATCGCCAACTACGACCACCACCAGCCGCTCGAAGGCTGATCCGGCGGGATCAGGCGGGCGAAGCGGCGCCGGCTCGCCGGGATGCGTGCTGGCTGATCTGGCGGCTTGTGCGCGTGATCGAGACAGGAGGGCCGGGTCATGAACGCCCCGCTCGCCGAGCTATTCCGCTACAACCGCTGGGCCAACCGCACCCTCTTCGGGGCCTGCCGCGGGCTCAGCGACGCCCAGCTCGAGGCGCGCGTTCCGGGCGTCTCGGGAACCGTGCGCGAGTTGCTGCTGCACACCGCTGGCGGGCAGCAGACGCTGGTGCTGCGCACGCAGGGCCGCCAGCACGAGGGCGAGCTGAACCGCGACAGCGCCTGGCCGGGCTTCGATGCGCTCATCGACATCGTCACGCGGACGAGCGACGACCTGATCCGCATCGCGGAGTCGCTCGACGCGGATCGGGACGTCGATCTCCCCTGGCTGGGCAAGCGCTTCCGCTACCCGACATCGTTCTTCCTGGCGCACGCGCTGGAGCACGGCGTTGAGCACCGCACCGAGATCAAGCTGGCGCTGGCCCAATGCGGCGTCGAAACGCCCGATCTCGACGCCTGGCAGTATGCCGCGTGGGCTGGATATGGGCGGGAAGTCGAGTAGGTCGGCGCTTGCCATGAACCCCGGATTCATTGTCGCCAGGAGGCGCGTGAGGTCCGTGGACTGCCTGCCATGGATCCAAAGCCTGGGTGCCGCGTGGCGCGCGGGGTTAATGGCGTTTGAGGAATTATCCTGGAGTGCCGTCGCTGGGGGTCGCGCCGGGCTAAAGCCGCAGCGCTAGCAGACGAAGCCTGTTGAAACAGGCTAGGAGCGAGATGGCGTACGCCAGGTTATTGCCGCAAACGCCATAAACCACCACGCTAACAGAACAAAGCCCACTGAAGGGGCTGGGTTTTGGTTTGGCGGCGCGGAAGATGAAGTGCTTCCCCCAGCACGAGTGACTGGGGTTAGACCGGAGAGATCCTTCGCCGCGGCTCAGGATGACAGGGGTGGCGGCTCGTTTTCCCTGTCGTCCTGAGCTTGTCGAACGATGAGGCCGCAGCCGAGGCATCTCTCCAAACGATGTCTCTTGCTCATGTTGCACTTCGTCCGATACGTGGAGCATGGTAGCCCAGCCCCTTTAGTGGGCTTCGTTTTGTTAGCGCTGCGGCTTTAGCCCGGCGCGCCACTTGCGGTGAGGCTCCAAGGACCACGGCAAGTCGCCCACTCACCCCGCGCCACGCGGCACGAATCTAGCCCCCGGCGCCCCAGTTCAGCGCCCGCAGCGACGCGCGCTGGCGCCCATTCGCGTCGAAGTTCTCGGGCGTCAGCCAGTGCTGGAAATTGGCGCGGATGGCGGGCCACTCGCCGTCGAGGATCGAGAACCAGGCCGTGTCGCGGTTGTGCCCTTTGACCACCCGGTGCTGGTAGAAGATGCCCTCGAAGCTGAAGCCGAGCCGGTGCGCCGCCGAGCGCGAGGCCGCGTTGCGCGCGTCGCACTTCCACTCCATGCGGCGGTAGCCCAGCTCGTCGAGCGCGTGGTGCAGCAGGAGGTAAAGCGCCTCGGTCGCCGCGCGGCTGTTCTGGACCCCAGGGCCGAGCCAGATGTGGCCGATCTCGATCGAGGCGTGCGCCGGCTCGATGTTCAGGTAGCTGGCCATCCCCTGGGCCGCCCCGTCGCGCTCGTCGACCACGGCGAAGAAGAGCGGGTCCTGTGCTGCCGCGCAGCCGTCGAGCCAGGCGCGGAAGCCGGCGAGATCGGGAAACGGGCCGTAGGGGAGGTAGTCCCAGATGCGCTCGCGGGCCGCGTCGCCGTGGGACGCGGCGTAGAGCTGGGCGGCGTGCTTGGCCGGGTCGAGCGGCTCCAGCCGGACTGCTCCACCCCGGTGGACGACCCGCTCCGGCCGCGCCACTGGCACCGGCGTCGTGACCGGCGCGTCCGAGAGCGCCCGCGGGCGGGACGGCTCAGTCGCGCTCACCATCTCTGCCTTCCGCTTCACTCATGTCGCGATACCCGGCCCCTGGGTGACGAGTACTCGGTGTTCCCACCAGCCTCTTCCTGCCAAGTGGTGGTCGAGGAAGCCGGGCATCTCTCACCGTCGCCAACCGTAAACTCAGCCCCTTCAGTGCGCTTCGTGGAGTCAGCGCGGTCGCTTTAGTGCCGCGCGTCAGGCGGCCCGATGGTTCCACGGATGCCACCAACCTACTCGAGAGCGGACGAATGACGATGGCTTGAGCACGCAGGGCATCATGGCTCGCCGGGGTGCTCGCGGCAGGCGCGGCAGGTGCCGAAGATGGCGAAGTGGTCCATGCGCGCCTCGAAACCGTAAGCCTCGTGCAGGTAGTCGCGCAGCGGCTGGAGCGCCGCGTCGTCGATCTCGGCGGTGTGGCCGCAGTGCTGGCAGATCAGGTGGTGGTGGGGCGCCTCGCCCAGCAGTTCGAACTGCCGCACGCCGCCGCCGAGGTCGGTGTCGGCCACCAGCTCCAGCTCGACCAGCAGGTCGAGCGTGCGGTAGACGGTGGAGAGGTTGAGGTAGGGGTAGTCGGGCCGCACCAGCTCCAGAATCGCCTCGGCGGTCATGTGGCCGCCGTGCTCCGCCAGGACCGAGAGCACCATCATGCGCTGGGGCGTCAGCCGCTGCCCGGCGCGGCGGACCGCCTCGTGCAGCGCGTGAACATCGCCCGGCATAGCACGCCTCCGATCAGACCAGCGGCAGCCGCGGCCCGTCGTTTGCGCCTCATCTCGCGGCTGCAAGGAATTGCAGGAACCCCTCCTTGCATTCTATCATAGTGGCGGGTGCGCCCCGCCGCGACGAGCGAGCAGGTGGCGCCACGGCGAGGAAGGGTCGCGCATGCACATCCCCGACGGCTATCTCAGTCCAACCACGGCCGTGGTGCTCTACGGCGCCGCGGCCCCCTTCTGGTGGCGCGCCAGCCGGGTGGTCAAGCGCCTCTTGACTGGTCAGACCGTGCCGCTTTTGGCCCTCTTCTCGGCCTTCTGCTTCACCGTGATGATGTTCAACATCCCGGTGCCGGGCGGCACCACCGCGCACGCGGTGGGCGGCACGCTGGCCGCGATCGTGCTCGGCCCCTGGCCCGCGATCATCGCCGTCTCGGTGGCCCTGATCATTCAGGCGATCTTCTTCGGCGACGGCGGCATCACCGCCATCGGCGCCAACTGCTTCAACATGGCGATCGTGCTGCCGCTGGTCGGCTATGGCGTCTACCGGCTGCTGGCGCGCAACGCCGCCGTGCCCTCGCGCCGGCGCGTCATCGCGGCCGCTATCGGCAGCTACGTCGGCATCAACGTGGCGGGGCTGCTGGTGGGCATCGAGCTGGGGATCCAGCCGATCTTCTGGTCGCAGAACGGCCACGCCCTCTACGCGCCCTATTCGCTCAGCGTCGCCATCCCCGCCATGCTCATCCCCCACCTAACCCTGGCCGGCGCGGCGGAGGCGATCGCCACCGCCTTCGGCGTGGCCTACGTGCAGCGGGTGCAGCCGCAACTGCTGCTGCGCGGCCCGAGCGGCGCGGCTGGCGGGGAGGCGCGTGCCCCGGCACCGGCTCACGGGCGCCTGATCATCACCGCCGCCATCGCGGTGGTGATGCTGGTGGCCGTGCCGCTCGGGCTGCTGGCCGGCGGCTCCGCCTGGGGCGAGTGGGATCCGTCCGAGCTGGGGGGCAACGTCGGCTACGTCCCCAGCGGCCTGCAACGCTTGCATGGCGTCTGGTCGGCGCCGCTCTCGGGCTACAGCCTCCCCTGGATCCCGGCGGGGGCGCCCTTCGCCGAGCAGGCGGTCGGCTACATCCTCTCGGCGGTGGTCGGCGCGGGGTTGATCCTGATCGCGGCCTTCGCGGTGCGCATCCTGGCGCGGCGGCGCGCCGCGTCGGCGTCTGGAGGCTGAGATGACGGCTGAGGCACCTCGGATCCACCCCCACCCCCACCCTCGGCGCCGCGGCCGGCGGGATTTCATCGCTAAGACGATCGGCGGCGTCACCGAGGTGGTGGAGCGCGCGGTCTATACCGAGGAGCACGCGCGCCGCGCCGGGCTCTTGCAGCGCGTCGACGCGCGCGCCAAGCTCGGCGTCTTCCTGGCGGCGGTGCTGGTCGTCGGGCTGGCGCACACCCTCTGGATCATCCTGGCGCTCTACGCGCTCACGCTGGCGCTGGGCCTGACCTCGCGCATCCCGGCGGACCTGCTGCTCAAGCGGGTGTTGCTCGGCATCCCGCTCTTCGCCGGGATCGTGGCCCTGCCGGCGCTCCTTTTGGGTCACGGCGAGGCGCTGGTCGAGATCGGCCGGCTCGGTCCGCTGCACCTGGTGATCACGCGCGCCTCGCTGCTCGGCTTCGTCATCTTCGTCTCGCGCGTGGCCGCCTCGGTGACGCTGGCCGCGCTGCTGGTGGTGACGACGCGCTGGGCCGATCTGCTCAAGGCGCTGCGCGCCATGCGTGTGCCCGAGGCCTTCGTGGTGGTGCTGGGCATGACCTACCGCTACATCTTCCTCTTCCTGCGCGCGCTGGAGAACTTGCTGCTGGCGCGGGCCAGCCGCACGGTCGGCGTGGCGCGCGACCAGGAGGCGCGCCGCTGGGTGGGAGCCACCATCGGCACGCTGCTGGGCAAGAGCCTGCGCACCAGCAACGAGGTCTATCAGGCGATGGTGGCGCGCGGCTACAGCGGCGATATCCGCACCCTCTCCAGCTTCCAGATGCGCGACGAGGATTGGCTCTTTACCCTGTCGTCGCTGGTGCTGCTGGCGGTGGCGCTGTTGATCGATCTCAGCTTGAGGTGGCGCTAGTGGAACACGCTCCCGCGTTCGAAGTCGAGGCTGTCTCGTTCAGCTACCACGGGCGCCAGCCGGCGCTGGAGCAGGTCGATCTGACCATCGCTCAGGGAGAGCAGTTGGTCATCCTGGGGGCCAACGGCAGCGGCAAGTCGACCCTGCTCAAGGTGCTCGACGGCCTCTACCGGCCGGATTCCGGCCGCATCCGCGCCTTCGGCGAGGATGTCACCGACGTGGCCGAGGACCCGGCGCGCTCCAGGGCGCTGCATCGCCGGGTGGGACTGGTCTTCCAGGACCCCGACGTGCAGCTCTTCTGCCCCACCGTCTACGACGACGTGGCCTTCGGCCCGCTCCAGCTTGGCTGGCCCGACGAGCAGGTGCGCGCGGCGGTGGCGCGGGCGCTGGAGCAGATGGACGTGGGACACCTCTCCGACCGCGCGCCGTACGAACTGAGCGGCGGGGAGAAGAAGCGGGTGGCGATCGCCACGGTGCTCTCGATGGAGCCGGAGGCGATCCTCTTGGACGAGCCGACCGCCAGCCTCGACCCGCGCAGCAGCGACGCGCTCTTGGACGTCATCCTCGGGCTGCGGCGGCTGGGCAAGACGGTGGTGCTGACGACGCACGAGCTGGAGATTGTGCCGCTCCTGGCGACGCGGGTGGTCGTCTTCGGTGACCGCGAGCGGCGGCCGGTGGCCTCGGGCACGGCGGAGGCGATCCTGGCCGACGAGGCGCTGCTGGTGCGCACCAACCTGATCCACGAGCACCTGCACCGCCACGGCGCGTACGTACACTCGCACTACCACGACGCCGCCCACCACGACGCCAACGACTGAACGGACACCGTGTACGTACACTATCATAGATCGTCACAATCATTCAGTCCCACCGGAAGGCACAACACGTTGACGTGGTAGGGGCAGACCTCCGTGTCTGCCCTGTTCCCCCTGCGACTCGGCAACGGGGAAATGGGGGGCGTGGGTGGCGATCAAAGGGCCATGTGGCAGGGGCAGCGAGGGCGGCCACGGGGGGCCGCCCCTACAGGAGGCGCACGCCTGCATGTACGTACATCCCCTCGCCCGCGCACGGCTCCGTTCGGAGAGGGGCAGGGGTGAGGGCCGTCCGCAGGGCACGAAAAATCCCCGGTGGGCTTGCCCACCGGGGATGATCGCTTCCGTGGGATGCGGCTGCTAGGCCGCGTTGGCCAGTTGGATCAGGTCCGACTTGCGCAGCTTGGCCAGGGCTTCCTTCTCGATCTGGCGCACGCGCTCTCGGCTGATGCCGTAGTGCTCGGCGATCTCGGCCAGCGTTTGCGGCTGGCGGTTGCCCTCGCCCAGGCCGAAGCGCAGTTCAAGAACGCCGCGCTCGCGCTCGGTCAGGTTCTCCAGGCTGCGGCGGATCTGGTCGCGGATGGCGCCGGTCACCGCCTGATCGACCACCTCGTCGCTCTGCGGGTCGGGCAGCAAGTCGCCGATGGTGCTCTCGCCGTCCTCGCCGATCGGCTTGTCCAGCGACGAGGTGCGCGGGATCGCCGAGCGCGCCTGCTCGATGCGCTCGACCTCCATCTCGAGCACCTGGGCCAGCTCCTGGTCGGTCGCCGGACGGCCATACTGCTGCTCGAGCTGCGCCTCGGTGCGGCGGACCTTCGAGATCAGGTCGTGCATGTGCACCGGCACGCGGATCGTGCGGCTCAGGTTGGCCACCGCGCGGCCGATCGCCTGGCGGATCCAAAAGGTGGCGTAGGTGCTGAAGCGGTAGCCGAGCTCGGGATCGTAGCGCTCGACCGCGGTCATCAGCCCGATGTTGCCCTCCTGGATCAGGTCGATCAGTGGCAGCCCACTGGCGCGATACTTCTTGGCGATCGAGACGACCAGGCGCAGGTTGTGCCGGATCAGCTTCTCGCGCGACTGCTTGGCGCGCTCGAGGATCAGGCGCATCTCCGCCGTCTCGTCCTCGCCCGCCTCCAGCTGCTTGCGGACTTCCAGCCCGGCACGCACGGCGCGCGAGTACTCGATCTCTTCGGCATGCGTCAGGAGTCGATGCCCTCCGACATCGCGGAAGTAGCGGTAGACGGCGTCATTCGTCGCCTGATCGAGCAGGTCGGCAGATTCGTCGATGACATGCTCGACCTCCGCCTCCGCGGCCAGCCGCTCCAGCTCGTAGGTATCTTGGATCGCTCGCTCCGTCATGTGACTCCCAGACTCCGACTTCTTCCAGTCGTTCCGTTTCGGCGCGGCCCCCACTCAGGCTGCATGGTCCGAAACCTTCGTAGTATACCGCATTGCGTATACCTTTGTCAAGAACGACCGGACGCTCGCGCGGTTGCGCATAATTTCACAAACACGGTGCGCCCCGCACGCCCCGCCGGCGCCGCCTCCCCATCATGGGGCACGACTGCGTGCACGGACGACCGGCTGCGCCTCTACGTACTCATTATACGAACGACCTGGCCGCCGGTTGCGCCCCTGTCACAGGTTGCTTGCCTCCCCTTGCGGCCGCGGCCAATCTCCACGCGAAGGCCGCGCTCCGCTCGCGCGCCGCTGCCACGACCCGTTCACCCGAATGTACGTCGCTGGGGGCCAAGTCGATCTATACTCCTCTCTGGCCCCCGGCCCCGGGAGCGCTGCCGGCGGCCAGGCCGGCTCCGCGCCGCCCGCGCCAGCGCGTCACTGCACAACGCACAATGCACAATGCACAGCGCCGGCGGCCGGGCCGGCATCGTGGTAGATGGAAAGGAAGCAGGCCGTATGATCTCCGGTATCGATCACCTCGTCATCCTGGTGCCCAACCTCGAGCAGGCCGTCACCCAGTACACCGATCTCGGCTTCCAGGTGGTGCGTGGCGGCGAGCATCCGGGCGGCACCCACAACGCGCTAATCGGCTTTACCGACGGCGCGTACCTGGAACTGATCGCCTTCCAACAGCCGGAGCAGCCGAACCCGCACCGCTGGTACCGCTTCCTGGCGGCGGGCTGTGGGCTGATCGACTTCGCCCTGCGCTGCGACGACGTCGACCAGGCGGCCGCGCGCCTGCGCGCCGCCGGCCTCGACTACCGGGTGTCCCCCGGAGCGCGGCGCACCCCGCGCGGGGTCGAGCTGCAGTGGCGCTCGGCCCAGCCGCCCCAGGAGCGCGCCGGCGAGCTGCCGTTCCTGATTCAGGACGTCACCCCCCGTGCCGAGCGGGTGCCGGGCGGCGCCGAGGCGCGCCAGCCGAACGGCGTGATCGGCGTGCGCGGGCTGGTGGTGGCGGTGCGCGATCTAATCGAGGCCGCCGCGGCCTTCAGCGTCCTCCTCGATGAGCCGACCGGCCCGACCCTCGAGGAGGACGAACGCGAGCGGGTGGTGCGCTTCCCGGCCGGCGCGCAACTGATCACGCTGGCCGAGCCGCTGGTGCAGACCGGCCCGCTGGCCGAGCGCATCCAGCAGAAGGGCGACGGTCCCTTCGAGGGCCGCCTGGCCGCGCGGGGGATCGAGCAGGCGCGCCTGATCCCGATGAATCAGGCCGACGGCGCCCGCCTGCGCCTGCTCCCCGCCGGCGCCTGACGCGCCGTACCTGGCACTCTCCCTGCGTTAGCGACGCGCAAATCTTCGTCGCGTCGCCGCCGCGCCCGCCGGCCAGGCGGGTCGAGAGAGGAACCAGGATGACCGCCGCCAACCGGCCGGACGAGACGGCCGGCAGCCCCCCGGCCTCCGGCGACGAGCTGCCGTTCCGCTACGTCGCGCTGCTCCAGCCCTCGCGCCAGCAGCTCGCCGAGCTCCGCGCGCGCGAGCAGCTCCCCGCCTCGCTGGTCGAACACCTGCAGGATCTGCGCGTCGCGCCGGGGATGCTGCGCGGGGACGGCTGGCTGTACGTGCGGGTCAACGTGCCCACCCGGCGCGCCGGCGAGCGCATCTTCTGGGAGCGCATCGACCTCATCCTCGGTGCTGAGCGCCTGATCCTGATCCAGCCGCGCCCGCTGACGGTGGTGCGCCGGGCGCTGGCGCGCGCGCGGCGCCAGGCGCGCACCCCGGCGGATCTGCTGGCGCAGGTGCTGAGCCAGGTGGTCGAGAGCTTCCATCTCCTCTTCTGGTCGATCGAGCGCGAGCTGGCTGGGCTGGAGCAGGCCGAGAGCGGACCGGCGCCCGCCACGGCCGAGCTGCGCGCCCAGGTCACCGAGCTGGACCGCGCCGACGACAACCTGCGCGGCGTCTTGCAGAACCTCCTCGACAGCGACGCGCTGCTCGCCGACTCGCCCGCCGCCAACGAGCTGCGCACCGCGCTCGACCGCCTGACGACCATCGAGGACGACACCGACCGTATCGAGCAGCAGCTCGACGAGCGGAAAGAGCAGCACGGCGAGGCGGTGGCCGAGGCCCGCGTGCTCGGCGCCGAGGCGCCCGAGGTCTTCGCCAACGCGACGCGCGCCGGCGAGCGGCGCCTGGAGCGGCTCAACCTGGCGCATGCCATGACCGCGCTGGTCGGCGGCCTGGCGGTCAGCTTCGGCGCGGTGGCGATGGTCTGGGTCGCCGGTCCCTGGGCGGCGTCGCTCGGCGATGCGCGCGCCCACCTACTGGGGGCGCTGGCCTTCCCCATCGGCTTCGTCATTCTCCTGATCGGCAAGGGCGAGCTCTTCACCGAGGACTTCTTCGTGCCGGTCACGGGGGTCATTCGCGGGCGCGGCCGGGTGCGCGACCTGCTGACGCTCTGGGGCTACGTCCTCTTCTTCAACTTCGTCGGCGCCCTGATCTTCGCCTTCCTGCTCAGCCGCTCCGGCGTGCTGGAGCCGGCGCCGCGCCAGTTCCTGATCGACCTGGCGGTGGCCAAGATCCACTACTCCTTCGAAGCGGCGGTGATGCGCGGCATCTTCGCCGGCTGGCTGATGACGATCATGACCTGGCTGATCCTGGCCGCCGACGGCTTCGCCGCCCGCCTGGTCATCATCTGGATGACCGGCTTCCTGATCGTGGCCGGCCACTTCAACCACGTGGTGATCTCGATGCCCGAGATCTTCACCGCCATGTTCCTCGGCGCGCCGATCAGCATCCCGCAGTGGCTGGGGCGTAACTTCGGGCCGGCGCTGCTCGGCAACCTGATCGGCGGCGTCGTCTTCGTCACCCTCCTCGGCTACGCCCAGGCACGCTCGATGGAGCTGAGCGAGGAGCACCAGCGCCAGAACGGCAACGGGAATGGCAACAAGAGCGGGAACGAGAACGGATGAGCGGGAGGACGGTGGTAAACTTCCAGGTATGGAAAGTCCGGCCGCGGCCGCGGCAGGCCGCCGGCCCGCCCCTAGTCCGGAGACCACATGTACTGGAACCGCAAGCACGTTCTTATCTGTACCGCGTCGCACTGCGCCCAGAAGGGAGCGCAGCAGGTCGCCGGCCGGCTGCGCATCGAGCTCAAGCGCAAGGGGCTCGACGTCGATGTGCTGGCCAACACCTGCGACTCGATCGACCTCTGCGACATCGGGCCGAACATCGTCGTCTACCCCGAGGGCACCATCTACCACGGCGTCACCGTCAAGGACATCCCCGACCTGATCGACTCGCTGCGTGAGGGCGGACAAAGGGTGGAGCGGCTGGTGCTCGAGCCGTACGCGGGCGCCGAGGAGGAGCGCCGCCGCTGCTACCACGAGGCGGCCGCCGTCGAGCCGCTGACGCCGGAGGTCTTCGCCGAGATCGCGGCGCGCTACGGCTTCGACGCTAATTGGGTCAACGAGCAGGCGCGGCGCGGCTTCATCGCGCGCAAGGAGGTCGACGGCCAGCCGGTGATCGCGATCATCAGCAAGGCGCGCAATCGCTACGGCCTGCCCGAGGCAGCGCCAGCGCCGGCCGCGATCCAGGACCACTAGACCGTTGCGCAAGCGAGGAAAGTTCGCTATAGTCGAAGTGAAAGTGGCGCTGACGGTGCTGAGGAGGTCGGATGACCGAGACTGACCGCGTGGACGCCAGGCACGAAGCGCGGGCGGATGCCCGCCCGGTTCCGCCCCACTCCTTCGCTCACCCCGCCGAAGCCGAGTTCGCCGCTTTCCTCGATTTCTACCGCATCCGCTGGATCTACGAGCCGAAATCCTTCCCGCTTCGCTGGCGCGACGACCGCCCGGCCGAGATGTTCACCCCCGACTTCTACCTGCCGGAGCAGGACCTCTACATCGAGCTGACGACCATGAAGCAGAGCCTGGTGACGCGCAAGAACCGTAAAGTGCGCCGCCTGCGCCAGCTCTACCCCAACATCAACATTACGCTGCTCTACCGCAAGGACTACCACGAGCTCCTCTCGCGCTTCGGCTACGGCGCGGTCGACATCACCTCGCTCAAGCCGGAGCAGATCGAGCGCGTGCTGCTCAGCGCGGCCGAGATCCAGGAGCGGGTGGCCGAGCTGGGCGCCGAGATCTCGGCCGACTACGCCGGGGAGTCGATCGTGCTGGTCGGGGTGCTCAAAGGGATCACCTTCTTCCTGGCCGATCTGGCGCGGGCCATCACCCGACCGCTGGCGATCGATTTTCTGCAGCTGTCGCACAGCGTCGAGCAGGGGGTGGGGGTGGCGCTGGGCCAGGATCTCGACATCGACATCCGCGGGCAGCATGTGCTGCTGGTCGAGGACATCGTCAACACCGGCGTCTCGCTCGACTTCGTGCTGCGCCAGCTGCGGCAGCGGCAGCCGGCCAGCCTCAAGGTCTGCGCCCTGTTCGACAAGGACGAGCGGCGCCTGGTGCCGGTGCCGGTCGACTACGTCGGCTTCACTATTCCGAATGAGTTCGTGGTCGGCTACGGGCTGGACTATCGCCAGCTCTACCGCAACCTCCCCTTCATCTGCGTCCTCAAGCGCACCGTCTACGAGGCCGACACGCCGGCACTGGCGAGCCTTTCGGCGGGTCGCTAGCGGCTCCGCTGCGTGCGTTCTCGCACGGTTTTTGCCAGACCACAAACCCAAAAGAGATCCTTCGCCCCCTTGTCATGCTGAGGCCGCAGCCGAAGCATCGCTCGGGCGTTTCCCGACAAGAGAGAACGTGACCGGCAGGTGGGGTGCGTCACCCAACGAAATCGAATTGAGAGGACTCGTTTAGTGCCCACCTTTGTGCTGATCCACAGCCCCCTGGTGGGGCCGCTCACCTGGGCGCTGGTGGCCGATGAGCTGCGCCGCCGGGGGCAGGAAGTCCTCGTGCCGCGGCTGACCGACTCGCCGGATGCATCGGAGCCGCTCTGGCGGCAGCACGTGGCCTGCGTTCAGGCGGCTGCCGGGCTGCCCGCCGGCGAGCCGCTGGTCATCGCTGGGCACAGCGGCGCCGGTTGGCTCCTGCCGGCGATCGGCGCCGCGCTGGGGCGGCCAGTCGCCGCCTACCTCTTCGTCGACGCCCAACTGCCGCTGGCGGCCGGGGAGGCGCCCGAGCCGCTGCCCCCGGAGATCCTCCAGCACTTCGAGCGGGGCGGCCGCTACCCGAATTGGACCGATGAGCAGCTTCGTCACGAGATTCCGGACGCCGCGCTGCGCACCCAATTGCTGCGCGAGCTACAGCCGCGCGGGCGCGACTACTTCGCGACGCCGGTGCCGGTGCCCGCCGGCTGGCCGGACGCCCCAGCGGCCTACCTCCGCTTCAGCCCGCACTACGCCCCGCAGGCCGAGCGCGCCCGCGCCGCCGGCTGGCCCGGCCGGTATCTCCCAGGCGGCCATTTCCAGATGCTGGTCGAGCCGGACGCCGTTGCTACGGCGCTCATTGAGCTGGCAGAGGAGTGTCGGATAAGCGGTGCGTGATGATGTTGGCTAGGACTCGGCGCGCGCCTGCGCCACGGCCCGCGCGGTCTCCTGCTCGATCTCCTCCGGCGACGTGCCGGCGAAGGCCGCGCCGACCTCGTCGAAGACGGCGAAATCACGCGCCCACTCGGCGTCGAGCTGTTCGAGCCGGCGCAGGTCTTCGACCGAAACCAGCGCGGCGACGGGGATGCCGCTCTTTTCGACCAGGATGCGGGCCTCGCGGCGGAAGACACGGTTGACGACCTGGCTGAACTGTTGCTTAGCCGCGCTGAGCTTCATCGGCTCGGTTCGTGTCTGAGCCATCGGCGGCTCTCTTCTGTCTCGTGTTGGCCGTTATAGCACAGAGTTGGACAAGCCCACCCCGTTCTCGCTCTCATCCGTCGCGGGCACGCCTGTTCGTCAGGCGGTGAGTTGAGCGGATCGCGCGAGCCGCGCTGTACGCCCGCCGGTCTGCGTGCGACACTGGGCCGGGTTGGCATGTGACCGAGGAGGTGGACATCGTGAACGCCGAGCCGCGCAACTTCGCCTCGCCGGAGGCCGCCGCGTTCTGGGATTCGATCGCCGGCACGCTCGATAGCCTGGTCGGCACGCTGGAGGGCCTGAGCGACGAGCAGCTCAACTGGCGCCCGCCGGCCCCCGACACCAACAGCCTCTCCGTGCTGGTGACGCACACCCTGGGCAACGTCCGCGAGAGCCTGCTGGAGATCTTCGGCGGCCAGCAGGTCCACCGCGACCGCGACTCCGAGTTCCGCGTTACCGGCAACTCAGCCCAGGATCTCCAGCAGCGCTGGCAGCAGCTGCGCCCGCGTGCCGAAGCGGTGCTGGCCGCGCTGACACCGGACGAGCTGCACCGCACCTACTCACACCCGCGCCGTGGCCAGATCGGCGGCTACGACGTCCTGCTGCTGGTCGCGACGCACGCCGCCCAGCACCTCGGCCACGCCGAGCTGACGCGCGACCTGCTGCGGGCTCAGAGCTGATACGCGGCCGCGCGCCGGGTGAGATCGGCGCGCGACCGCGGTACACCAACCATCGCCATGTGACCGATTCAGCGCCGGCGCTCTCGGTGGAACCTGGGAGTCGCGCGGCGCGCGGGGTTAGTGGAGCGCGAGCCATTCACCCCGTAGTTCGCTGTCCGGGCCGCGCAGGGCTGAAGCCGCAGCGCTAACAGACGAAGCCGGCTGGAAGCCGGCTAAGGTTCGCGCTGGGGTACGCGGGCTTCTTTCCTCAAACTCCATCAGCAGGCTGGAGTCTGGAGTTTGACAAGATGTGCTGGCGGAGGTGTCGACGCCTGGCTGGTAGACGGCCATCGAAGAGTACTATTGCTCAGGTTCGGGTGAGACCCTAGCCGGCTTCCAGCCGGCTTTCGTGGGAGCTCGCGCTGCGGCCGACCCGTCCGAGCTTCTCAGCCTGCTGATGGCGTTTGCGGCAATAATCTGGGGTACGCCATCCCGATCCTAGCCTGTTTCAACAGGCTTCGTCTGCTAGCGCTGCGGCTTTAGCCCGGCGCGACATGGGCGACGAAGAACGGGGTTAATTCCGCAAATCTCATCAGCAGGCTTCGGACAGGGTAGCGCTGCGCCTTCAGCCCAGCGCGGCACGCGGCTGCCAGCGGGGCCACCAAAGCCCAGTCCATAACGGACCAATGACGATGGCTGGACTACTCAGCGCGACAGCGACAGGAGCGCCCCATGCCCTTCCCCAACTTCGCCGGCAAGCAGCGGGAGGACGCCTTCTTCACCCCGGAGGAGTACGTGGCCTACCTGCGGCGCGAGGGGCTGCTGCCGCAGATCGCCATGCCCGCCGGCGTCATCCTCTGCTACCGGCGCGGCCTGCTGCGGCGCATCGGCGAGCGCGAGCCGCTGGAGCGGGTGCGCGGCCTGCCGGCCGAGTTCTCCCTGCTGAGCGAGACCGGGGGCACGGTGGCCATCTGCGGCGGCTTCGGCATCGGCGCCCCGGCGGTGACGGCGGTCGTCGAGGAGTTGATCGCGCTCGGCGTGCGCCGCTTCGTCAGCATCGGCACGGCCGGCGCCCTGCAGCCGGAGAGCACGCTCGGCGAGATCATCGTCTGCGACCGCGCCATCCGCGACGAGGGCGTCTCGCACCACTACCTGCCGCCCGAGCGCTACGCCCACGCCTCTCCCGGACTGAGCGAGCGGCTCCAGGCGGAGCTGGCGCGCCTGGGCGGCGCGCTCAGCACCGGCGCGACCTGGACGATCGACGCGCCCTATCGCGAGACGACCGCCGAGGCGCGCTACTACCAGCAGGAGGGCGTGCGGGCCATCGACATGGAGGCCGCCGCGCTCTTCGCCGTGGCCGCCTACCGCGGCGTCGAGCTGGCGGCCGCCTTCGTGGTCAGCGACTCGCTGGCCGATCTCGTCTGGCAGCCGAGCCTGCGGGGCCCGGAAGTCCAGGCCGGCCTCGACCGCCTCTACCAGGCCGCCCGCGCGACGCTGTCCGGTATTCGCTCGGATGCCGAGGGATTATAATGGGTCAACGATCCTAGCCTCATCGGAAGATGCGCAAGAGTGGAGGGCGTCTCATGTCCGAGGCAGAAAACATGGCGCTGGTCCGCCGGTACATGGAGCACGGCTACCAGGAAGCCATCCGCGGCAATCTCGAGGTGGTGCATCAATATTTCGCGGATCACTACCACGATCATTCACCCCTCCATCCCGAGCACTCGGGCGTGCACGGGTTGAAAGAGATCATCGCCGACACGGGCCGGGCGATGCCGGACGTGCGCAACGAGGTGCTGCACATCGCGGCCGCCGGGGACCTGGTCTTCGTGCACTGGCGCGCGACCGGCACGCACCAGCAACAGCACCAGATCACGAAGCATGCCCGCCACCTGGAGCCGTCCGGCGAAGCGGAGTCGGTCTCCGGCATCAACCTCTACCGGGTTGAGGGGAGCAAGTTCGTCGAAGGCTGGCATTACCACAACGTGCTCGAATACGCGCAGGCGCGCGCCCGGAGCCGAGGAGCGGCTCCAACCGCCAGCGCCTGAATTTCGCGGCCGCCCGATGGGTTAGCGCGGCTGCGGCTGGCACCTGGGGCAGCGGTAGGTGCCGCGGGTGTTGACGCGCGTCTTGACGATGGTGCCGCCGCAGCGCGGGCAGGGGAGCCCCTCGCGCCCGTGGACGAAGGGGAACTCGCCCGGCTCCGGCTGCGCTTTCGTGTGCAGGATGCGTGCGCCGCCGATCGGCACGGCGTAGCCCATCGTGCGCTGGATGCCCTGATAGAGCCGTTTGGTCTCGGCATCGCTGAGCGAGCCGACCAGGCGCTCAGGGTGCAGCTTCGCCTGCCACAGGCTCTCGTCGACGTAGATGTTGCCCAGCCCGGCCACCACCGCCTGGTCGAGCAGCGCCGGCTTGAGGCGGCTGTTGCCGCGCCGCGCCAGCCGCCGTCGCAGGAGCTTCAGGCTGAAGTCCGGCGCCAGAATATCCGGCCCGAGCTTCAGCCCGGCCAGATAGTCCGGCACCGCCGCATGCGGCAGCAGCCAGACCCGGCCGAAGTGCCGCAGATCGGTCAGGTAGAGCTGGGCGTCGCCGTCGAAGTCGAGCCGCAGGTGGGTCGACTTGTGCGGCAGCGGGGCGTCGTAGGCCGGCACCGGGTGGCCGGCGGCGAAGCCGGGGATGCCGCCGCCGCGCGCCACCAGTTGGCCGGCCAGCTTGAGATGCACCACCGCGCTGAAGGGCGCGAAGCGCAGCAGCAGGTACTTGCCGTGACGCTCGACATCCTCCAGCCGCGTGCCGGTGAGCTGGTCGAGCGTCAGGCCGTCCTCGGCCACGATCAGCTTCGGCAGCCAGAGCTGATGCCCGGTCACGCGCCGGCCCACCAGTTGCTCGGCGATGCCCCGGCGCGCGGCCTCGACCTCGGGCAGCTCCGGCACCGCTCCCCCGCTCCCCAGGCTCTACCTGCGCCCGGCCGGCGCCGGGATGCCCATGTTCTCCCAGTCGACCTGCCAGTAGCGGGGCTCGAAGGGATCGACATGCTGGCGCGAGTCCATGCTCGCCCAGACGGTCGGGAACGCGAAGACATCCTGGCCGGCGAGCGAGACGCGGCGCGCCACCCCGCCGGGCCGCGTCACCGGGAAGATCTCGCGCGGCGGCTTGCTGATGAACTCGGCCTGAAACCAGCCGTGCTCCGGGCAGCGCCCGGCGTGGAGCTGCCAGATCAGGTTGGCGGTGACATCCCCGATATCGCGCACCCGAACCTCGACCAATTCGCTGTCGCAGATGGGACAGCGCATCGGCGTTTGAGCCACGGTCCATTCTCCTCTATTATCACCACAGCGGCTCGTCACCGGCGTCCTGGCCTGGCTCGCCATGTGGCCAGCTGTCGATCGTATCATACGCGGTGTGGCATAGTCGTCACCGGCCGGTGCCGGCCCGCCTCGCGCGGGTACTGCTCGGTCGCTCGGCGCGACAGCCTCGCTCGCGGGCTGTACCCGCGGTGAGGAGCAGGAGGAACGGGAGCAGATGGCGGATCAGACGATTATCGACGAGTTGATTGCCAGCTATCGGGAGTTGAACCATCGCGTGCGCGGGCGGGACTTCGGGCCGCCGCGGTCGGATGCCGATCTGGCCAACGACACCACCTCGGTGATGGGCATCCTCTTCCAGATGCGCAACCGTGAGCTGCGCGCCTCGCAGTCGGTCAAGAACCTGCTGTCGGGCGGCGAGTCGCTGGGCAGTGACGAGACGCCGGTCGACCCGAGCGAGGCCACCGGGGCGCCGCACACCGTCTCGATCCTCCTGTCGCAGTTCGGCACGGCCCGCGAGGCGACCCTCTCCCAGGTGCGCGACCGCTCCGACGAGGAGTGGGCCAAGGTCTACGAGACGCCGCGCGGCTCGATGTCGCTGGGGGACTACCTCAAGACGCTGGTCGACCGCGACCGGGACCGGATGCAGGAGATCGACCAGGCGATGCAGAAGGCCGGCGTCTGACGCGCTGATCCAGCCCGTGGGGTAAGATAGCCGGCGGGCCGCGTGCCGCGACCACGGGCCGCTTGAGCCGCGATGGAGAGCCGGACGCCGTTGCGATGAAGCGTGTTCAACAACTGACGCTGGCGAGCCTGATCGCCGGCTACCTTGTGATCGTGCTCGGGGGAGTCGTGCGGGTCGACGCGCGCTTCGGCTGCGGCGTCGATTGGCCGCTTTGCCGTGGCGCACTCCTGCCCACCCCCGCTGGCGCCAGCGCGGCCACCTTCGTCGATCTCACCCACCGGGCGCTGGCCGCGCTGGCCGCGCTCCTGACGCTGGGGCTGCTGGTGGCGGCCTGGCGCGCGCGCGACCGGCTGGCGCTGGGCCTCAGCGCCGGCGCCGCGCTGCTCGTGGCCATTCAGGTGGTCCTCGGCGCGCTGGTCGCCACGCGCGGTGGCGGCGCGGCGCTGCTGGTCACGCACCTCGGACTGGCGCAACTCTACCTGGCGGCGCTGGTCGTGCTGGCCCTCTGGTCGTTCGCTCCCGAGATCGCGACGTCCGCCGGCCGCCCGCTGGGGCATGCCTGGAGCCCCTTCGGCCCAGTCGCGACGGCCGCCGCCGGCGCCATCTCGCTGCTGGTGCTCAGTGGCGCCTACACCGCCGCCAAGCCGGCGGTCAACTGCGGCGGCTGGCCGCTCTGCGACGGGCGCGCGCTCCCGTCCGGCTTCACCCCGGCCGATATCCAGTTGATCCACCGCTGGATCGCCCTCGTCGCCGCGCTCGCCGTGCTGGCGGCCGCGATTCAGGCCCGCCGCCTGCGGCGCGACGCGCCGGTGGTGGTCGCCATCACGACCGCCGCCGCCGCGCTGACCGCCGCGCAGATCATGGTCGGCGCGGCCAGCGTCTGGTTCCGGCTGAACCCCGCGCTGCTGGTGGCCCACCTGGCGGTCGCCATCGTCGTGCTGATGCTGCTGGTCGCGGCGGTCGTGCTCGACCGATTGTTGCCGCTGGCGCTGGTGGCGCGGCCGGCGCCCCGCTCCTGGCGCCTGATTGGCGCGGATTATGTCACGCTGACCAAGCCGAACGTGATGGTGCTCCTCCTGATCACCACGCTCGGGGCCATGCTGATCGCCCAGGGCGGGCTGCCGCCGCTGCGCATCCTCTGCTGGACGCTGATCGGCGGCGCGCTCTCCTCCGGCGGCGCGGCGGCCTTCAACCACTACCTCGACCGCGACATCGACGTGCTGATGAAGCGCACCAGCAAGCGGCCGCTCCCTGGCAAGCGCATCCCGGACATCCACGTGCCGCTCTTCGCCCTGACGCTGACGGTGCTCTCGGTCTACCTGCTGGCCGTCTTCGTCAACCCGCTGGCGGCGCTCCTCTCGCTGGCCGGCAACCTCTTCTACGTGCTGATCTACACCCGGCTGCTCAAGCGCAGCACGCCACAGAACATCGTGATCGGGGGCGCGGCGGGGGCAATGCCGCCCCTGGTCGGCTGGGCGGCGGTCACCGGCCAGGTCGGGCTGCCGGCGCTCCTGCTCTTCGGCGTCGTCTTCTACTGGACGCCGCCGCACTTCTGGTCGCTGGCGCTCTTCACCTCGTCGGACTACGCCGCCGCCAGCGTGCCGATGTTCCCCGAGGTCTACGGCGACGAAGAGACGCGACGCCACATCTTCCTCTATACCGTGATGCTGGTGATCACCTCCCTCTTCTTCTTCGCCATCCGCGTCATGGGTCTCTTCTACCTGGCCAGCGCCCTGGTCCTGGGCGGGCTCTTCCTCTACAAGGCGTTCCAGCTCACGCGCCACCCGGCCGACCAGAAGTTGCTGGCGCGCGCCCTCTTCTTCTATTCCGTCTATTACCTCGGCCTCCTCTTCGCCGCCATGGTCATCGACCGCGTCGTGCTGGGCTAACAGCCCTGGTGGGGCAACGCAGCGCGTCTTTCTCTGTAGGGGCAGGCCCCTGTGCCTGCCCTGGTGGCCTGTCGCCGGGCCTTGTCGTCCGCTACACAGGCTTCCCCTTTCCCCGTCGCATCGCCATAGGGAAACTAGGGCAGGCACAGGGGCCTGCCCCTACCACGGACAACACTAGCGCCAACCGCTCTAGCCTGCCTCGCTCACGTCGCCCCGGTACGGCTCAATGCCCTGGGGCGGGCCGAGCGCCGAAAGCAGCTCGCCCACGGTCCGGCCCAGCACCGGATGGCGCAGCTCCGGAGCCAGCTCGGCGAGCGGCACGAGCACGAAGAAGCGCTGGTGCAGCCGCGGGTGCGGCAGAGTCAGCTCGGGTGTCGCCAGGATCAGGTCGTCGTAGAAGAGGAGGTCGAGGTCGACGGTGCGCGGGCTGTTGGCGAAGGGCCGCTCGCGCCCCAGCTCCGCCTCGATCCGTTGCAGCGCGCCCAGGAACTCGGCCGGGCTCAGGCTGGTCGTCCCGGTCACGACCGCGTTGAGAAAGCGCCCCTGGTCGAGATAGCCGACCGGGTCCGTCTCGTAGACCGGCGACATGCGCGCGCCGGTCAGGAGCGCGTCGAGGCGCCGGCGGGCCCGCGCCAGGAGCGCGGCGCGGTCGCCCAGGTTGCTGCCGAGCGCGATGGCGACGCGGGCCATCAGCGCTCCGGCTCCGGAATGCGGCCGCGCACCACCGCGTCGCTCATGCGCGCCACGCGCACCAGCGCCCGCACGTCGTGCACCCGAACCACGTCGGCCCCGCCGGCGATCGCCAGCGCCACCGTCGCGGCGGTTCCCTCCAGCCGCTCCTCCACCGGCAGGCCGAGCACCCGGCCGATGGTGCCCTTGCGTGAGGTGCCGGCCAGGATCGGGCGCTCGAGCACCCGCAGCTCGGCGAGCCGGCGCAGGAGCACCAGGTTCTGGCGCCAGTCCTTACCGAAGCCGAAACCCGGGTCGATCAGGATCTGCTCCCAGGCGATCCCCGCCGCCAGCGCGCGATCCAGCCGCCGGCTGAGCTCGCGGATGATGCTGCTGACCAGGTCGCGCCCCGGCTCCGGCGGCACGTCGTGCATCACCACCACCGGCACGCCGGCCCGCGCCACGACGGCGGCCAGGTCCGGGTCCGCCAGCAGGCCGCGCACGTCATTGACCAGCGCCGCGCCCGCCGCCAGGGCCGCTTCGGCCACCACCGCCTTGCTCGTATCGATGGAGATGGGGATCGACAGCCGCGGGGCCAGCGCCGCGATCAGCGGCACGACCCGCCGCATTTCCTCGTCTGCCGCGACCGGCTGGTGACCGGGCCGGGTCGACTCCCCGCCGACGTCGAGCAGGTCCGCGCCGTCCTGCTCGGCCTGGCGCGCCCAGGCGAGCGCCTCCTCCTCCCGGCCCAGCCAGCCGTCGCCGCTGAAGGAGTCCGGCGTCAGGTTGAGAATCGCCATGACGTAGGTCTGCCGGCCCCAGTCGAGCGTGCGCGCGCCGCAGCGCGTGGGCGGCAGCGCGCTCATCGCCCGGGATGACCGCCGAGGGCGAAGCACTCGGCGCGCGTGGCCGCTTCAATCCGGTGCAGGTCCACTACTGCTGCTCCTCACGCTGCCGGGTCCGATCGGCGGCGGTGCGGACGACGCGCACCCCCGCCGCGCGCAGTATCGCGCCTTTGAGCGCGACCTCCGGCTTGCGCACCGTCACCGTGACGCTGCTGGCCGGGAACCGCGCCAGCAGCGCGCCCGCGATCTCCTCGGCGACCGCCTCCAGCAGCGCGCGGGGTGGCCCCTCGACGATGGCGCGCACCTGCTGGTAGACGGCGCTGTAGTTGATGGTTTGCGCGAGGTCGTCGGACTCGCCGGCCGCGCGCAGGTCGGCGGCGAGCTCGACATCGACCAGGAAGCGCTGGCCCAGCGAGCGCTCCTCGGGGTTCACGCCGTGATAGGCGTAGAACTGCATGCCGTCGAGAAAGACCGTATCCACGCCGCGCCTCGCACTCCCCCGGCCGCCGCCCGGCCGCGACTGCCTCGCCGCATAGCCTAGCCGCTCGCCCCGCCGGCTCGCAACACCTGCCCGATCGGACAGGTGACACCGAGGAACATCCGTTCTATTGTGGACTGGAGGCGGGCGGCGGGCGGTCGCCCAAGTCCGAGTACGTTCGCGGCCGAAGGGCCGGCGAGAGGAGCCGCACGGTGAAGTCTCAGGTTTCCCACATCCAGTTCAACATCGACCCCGCCAACGTCGCGTTCTACAAGGATCTGCTGACCTTCATGGGCTGGGAGACCCTCTACGAGGGCGAGGGAGCGCTCGGCATTGGCGCCGAGCAGGGTCCGAGCCTCTGGTTCATGCCCAGCACCGAGCCGGTCGAGAACGACTACGACGGGCCGGGGATGAACCACCTGGCGCTCGGCGCCGCCTCGCCGGCCGATGTCGATGCCGTGGCCGAGTATCTGGCCCAGCGCGGGGTCGAGCACCTCTTCGAGACGCCGCGCCACCGCCCCGAGTTCTCCGAGAGCGAGGATCACACCTACTACCAGGTGATGTTCGAGTCGCCCGACCGCATCCTGATCGAGTCGGTTTACACCGGCCCGAAGTCGGCGTAGCCCGCGATAGGCAAGACCGCGCGGGCGGCCTCTCCCGCCGCCTGCGCTTCCCACCCCCGCGGTTCCAATCAATCATCGGAAAAGGAGTTGCCATGGCGACCTTTGTCCTCGTCCCCGGCATGTGGCTCGGCGGCTGGGCCTGGCAGGATGTGGCCGAGCCGCTGCGCGCGGCGGGGCATCGCGTCTACCCGGTGACGCTGACCGGGCTGGGCGAGCGCGCGCATCTCGGTGGGCCGTGGGTGAGTCTGGATACCCACATCGACGACGTGGTCAACCTGCTGCGCTACGAGGACCTGCACGACGTGGTGTTGGCCGGGCACAGCTACGCCGGCACCGTCATCGCCGGGGTGGCGGATCGCGCGCCGGAGCGCATCGCGCGGCTGGTCTACGTCGACACCTGGCCGCTCCCCGACGGCGTGGCCCAGCGCGACGCCAACTCGGACGAGCGCCGACGGGCGGAGGAAGAGCAGGTGGCGACGCAGGGCGAGGGCTGGCGGCTGGCGCTGCCCTCCTGGGAGGAGCTGGACCAGGGCAACGACCTGCGTGGCCTCGGTGAGGCCGAGCGGCGGCTGATGCGTCAGCGCGCCTCCGCGCATCCCTACGGCTCGCTGACGCAGCCGCTGCGCCTGACGAACCCGGCGCGCGAGTCGCTACCGCGCACGGCGATCTGGACGAGCATGACCGTGGACGAGGTGCGGGAGATGGTCGACGCCTACCCGACAATGCTCGGGGAGCTGGCCAAGCCGGACTGGCAGTTCGTCGAGCTGCCCACCGGCCACTGGCCCATGTTCTCCCGCCCGCGCGAGCTGGCCGAGCTGTTGGCCAGCCTGGCGTAGGCCCCGGCCGGGAGCACGGCGTCGAACGACCAGCAGCGGCAACGCTCCAAGACGGATCCCTCCACTTCGGTCGGGATGACAGGGAAAGGGCGCGGCCTACCGGACAACACATCGTTGTCGTCCGCCCCAAACTCCCCCTGTCATCCCGGGCGCGGTCGAGGGATCCGTCCTCAAGAGC
>DASSHC010000115.1:0-2327 GCA_035693105.1 Thermomicrobiaceae bacterium
AGATCCTTCGCTGCGGCTCAGGATGACAGAGGAGAGGCAGCTCTATCCCTGTCATCCTGAGCCGCAGCGAAGGATCTCTTCAACGCTCCCCAAGCGCATTCAGTCGAGGAAATTGAGTGCTCCGCCCGACACCCTTACTCACGTGCTCTCGCCTCGCCCCAGCTCCCGCGTCAGGTCATAAAGCCGGCGGCGTGGCTGGCCGGTCTCACGGGCGACCGCCTTGGCCGCGGCGGCCGGTGTTTCGCCCGCCGCCAGCCGCCGGCGCAGCAGCTCCCGCAGCTCATCCTCACCGACCTCCGGCGCGGCGCCCGGCTCGGCGGGTCCGACCACCAGCACGAACTCGCCGCGCGGCGCCTCCGTTGCGAAGCGGGCGCGAGCGGCCGAGAGGGTCGTGCGGTCGACCTCCTCGTGCAGCTTGGTCAGCTCGCGCGCCAGCGCCAGCGGGCGGTCGCCCAGCGTCTCCTCCAGCGCCGTCAGGGTCGCCGGCAGCCGGTGCGGCGCCTCGTAGAGCACCAACGGAAATGCGAGATCGGCCATCGACTCCAGCAGCGCGCGCCGCTCCGTGGGACGCCGCGGTAGGAAGCCGAGGTAGACGAAGCCGCCCGGCGCCAACCCGGAGACCGGCACGGCGGCGGTCAGCGCGCTGGGGCCAGGAATCGGCGCCACCGGGATGCCGCGCTCGGCGGCCGCGCGCACCAGCTCGTAGCCGGGATCGGAGATGCCGGGCGTCCCCGCGTCGCTGATCAACGCCACGTCGCCCGCCTCCAGCGCCGCCAGTAGCTCGGCCAGCCGGCCGCGCCCACTGTGCTCGTGGTAGCTGACCAACGGCGTGCTGATGCCGTAGTGCTTGAGCAGCCGGCCGGAGTGCCGCGTGTCCTCGCTGGCGATCAGGTCGACCTCGCGCAAGACGCGCAGCGCCCGCAGGGTGATGTCCTCCAGGTTGCCGATCGGGGTGCCGACCAGGTAGAGCGTCCCCACCGCCCTCGCCTTCCCGCCCGCCGCTCCGCTATACTTCCTGTACGAACACGCGGCCCGACGCCTTCTCAATGGATCAGCGAGCGGAATAACGAGATGAGCGGAGCCACGGGACAGTCCCAGTCATTGTATCGGAAGTACCGGCCCCGCTCCTTCGCGGCCGACGAGCTGGTCGGGCAGGAGCACATCGCTCGCACCCTGCAGAACGCCATCGCGCTCGACCGCGTGGCCCACGCCTACCTCTTCTGCGGCCCGCACGGCACCGGCAAGACGAGCACCGCCCGGCTGCTGGCCAAAGCGGTCAACTGCCTCGATCCCGACCCGATGGCGCGGCCCTGCAACCAGTGCGCCGCCTGCGAGGCGATCAACAACGGGTCCGCCGTGGACATCATCGAGATCGACGCGGCCTCCAACCGCGGCGTCGACGATATCCGCGACCTGCGCGAGAAGGTCAAGTACGCGCCGACCCAGCTCGCGGTGAAGTTCTACATCATCGACGAGGCGCACCAACTGACGCGCGACGCCTTCAACGCCTTCCTCAAGACGTTGGAGGAGCCGCCTCCGCACGTCAAGTTCGTGCTGGCCACCACCGAGCCGGATAAGCTACCCGACACGGTCGCCTCCCGCTGCCAGCGCTTCGATTTTCGCCGCGTACCGCTCGGCCAGATGGTGGAGCACCTGGCGCGTATCTGCCGCGCCGAGGGGCTGGAGGCCGAGGACGAGGCGCTGCGCCTGGTGGCCCAGCAGGCGACCGGCTCCCTGCGCGACGCGCTGGGGCTGATCGACCAGCTCGCGCTCTACGACTCGCAGGATGGCCAACCGCGCATCACCGCCGAGGCGGCGCGCCGGCTGCTCGGCCTTAGCCGCGGCGACCGCATCGCCCGCATCGTCGAGGCGCTGGCCGAGCGCGACACCGGCGCCGGGCTCCGGTTGATCGCCGAAGCGGCCGAGAGCAGCGAAGATATCCACCAGCTCAACCGCCAGCTCGTGGCCTACCTGCGCGCGCTGCTCCATCTCAAGGCCGGCGGCCGCGAGCCGGACCTGGATGAGGCGGCCGCTGAGCAGGCCGGCCGCTTCACCCTGCCGGAGCTGGTCGAGGCGGTGCGCGCCTTCAGCTCGATCGAAGCCGCGCTCAACCGCGGCTCCTACGCGCAGCTCCCGCTGGAGCTGGCCTTCGTCGACACGGTCCTCCTGCTGCGCGGCGAGCGCACGCAGGCCGCGGCTCCCGCACCGGCACCGGCACCCGCGCGACCGCGTACCCCCGCCGAGGCGCCGGCGAGCGCGACGCCCACACCCGCCCCCATCCCGGCGGCGATGCAGCGAGCGGCAGCACAACCGGCGCCACCGGCGCC
>DASSHC010000116.1:0-17072 GCA_035693105.1 Thermomicrobiaceae bacterium
AAAGCCGGGTGAGCAGGGGGACCACCATGCACACAGCGGTGAATTCGCGGCAGCCGCGGGCCGGAGCCATCAGCCGCCGGCAGCTCGTCCGGCGGGGCGGCCTGGTTGGAGCAGGCGCGCTGGGACTGGCTTTGGTGCAACCGGCCGCGGCGGCGCAGCCGGACGCGGCGGCGAGCGCCGGCCTACGCGACCGGCGCTTCCTCGCTCTGCACGACACGATGCGCAAGCTGTGGGAGGACCACATCACCTGGACGCGCCTCTTCATCGTCAGCTTCGCCGCCGGGCTGCCGGATCTCGACGCGACGACCCAACGCCTGCTCCAGAATCAGGTCGATCTCGGCGATGCCTTCAAGCCGGCCTTCGGCGATGCCGCCGGCACGCAACTGACGCAGCTCCTGACCGACCACATCCTGGGCGCGGCCAAACTCCTGTCCGCCGCCAAAGCCGGCGATGCCGACGGCGTCGAGGCGGCGAAGACTGCCTGGTACGACAACGGCAACCAGATCGCTGCCTTCCTGCATAGCCTGAACCGGCGCGCCTGGCCGCTGGAGGACATGCAGATGATGATGCAGGATCACCTGGACCTGACGCTGGCCGAAGGAGTCGCGCGGCTCAACGGCGACTTCGCCGCCGATATCGCCGCCTATGAGCAAGTCCACCAGGAGATCCTGATGATGGCCGACATGCTGACCGCCGGTTTCCCCGCAGGCAGGCGGCCGTAAGCCTGACGAACCGCGCCGAAACGACCGGCGTGGGGGTAGATCGGGCCACCACCCCCTCTGTCACCGTGAGCCGCAGCGAAGGATCTCTCCTTAAAGCAGGTCGCAGAAGCATTGACCGGAGCAGGGAGATCCTTCGGCTGCGGCCTCAGAGCCTGCCCTGAGCCTGTCGAAGGGATGACGAGAGCGGCACTAGCGGACGATCTCGACCGGGCCGTGGTCGTCACAGTGGCCGCCGTGGTCGCCTTGGTCGCCGTGCGGGAAGTGCAGCCGGCCATCCACCAGGTAGTCCATGTGGCCGGCGTGCGGCACCAGCGGGTGCCCGCAGCCCGGCCCGTGCTGGTGGCCCGCCTCGTGACCCAGCCCGATGCCCGGCTCGAAGTAGCCCTGGGTGCAGTCGACCGGGTTGGTCGCGCTAGCCGGGATGCTGTGCTCCTCCAGGCTGCCGTCCTCGCGCAGGTAGTGCAGGTGGCCGCCCTGGAGCACGTCGACGTGGTCGCCGTGGCGGATCTCGAGCGGGACCGGCGCCCGCCCGTAGGTGTGGCCCTCGGTCTCATCGTAGTCGTGCCGCTGGAAGGACTTCGGCTCCTGGTCGTGGGGCATGGCGTTCTCCTCTCACATTCGCGCCACGCCAGTTCCGTGCCCCAGTGGGCCCGTGCGTTGTGCGATGATGCGCGCGAAGGGAGGACGCAGCCATGAACATCTACATGAGTGTCGATATGGAGGGGATCACCGGCATCGTGCACCGCGACATGCTGTCGCAGGAGGCGCGCGACTACGAGCGCGGCCGCCGCCTGATGACCGCCGACGCGGTGGCGGCGGTCGAGGGGCTAGCGCAGGCCGGCGCGACCTACGTGCTGGTCAACGACGGCCACGGGCCGATGCGCAATCTCCTCTTCGAGGAGTTCCGCCCGCCGGCGGTCCTCTTGAGCGGCACCGCCGACTCCAAGGCCCACTGCCAGGTCGAGGCCGCCGACCTGCGCCACTACGATGCCGCCGTCTTCGTCGGCTACCACGCCATGGCGCGCACGCCCAAGGCGATCGCGCCGCACACCATCGCCGGGGTCGCGGTGGCCGAGCTGCGCATCAACGGCCGCCCCCACGGCGAGACCGGCCTCAACGCCGCGGTGCTCGGTTCGCTCGGCATCCCGGTGGTGATGGTGACCGGCGACACCACGCTGGAGCAGGAGGCCCGCGACTTCCTGGGCAACGAGATCCAGACGGTGGCGGTCAAGGAGCCGGTCGGCACGGCGGCGGCCATCTGCCGCCCCCAGCAGGAGACGCTGCCGGAGATTCGCGACACCGCCCGCCGCGCGCTGGAGAACCGCGGCCAGGTCAAGCCCTACAACCCGTCCGAGTTCCGGCTGGAGGTCGACTTTTTCAACGTGCCGCAGTGCGACCGCGCCTCACGCGTGGCGGGCGTCGAGCGCCTCGGCCCGCTGACGATGCTGGTGACCGGCGGCAGCCCCTGGGAGCAGTATGCCGTCCTCTGGTCCGCCCTGCGCGCCGCGCTCAACGCGCCGCAGTCCTGGTTGGCGTGAGGGCTCTGTTCCGTCGCGAACTCGTGTAGGGGCGGACCTCCGTGTCCGCCCTTTTGCCCCTACGCATCGGCACCGGGGACACGGGCAACGTGAGTGGCAAAGGGGGAGCAGGTGGCTGCCGACGAGGGCAGGCACGGGGGCCTGCCCCTACCGCATCACCGGTCAGCCGTCAGCCTTCCAGCCGCTCGATCACCGCGTCGGCCACCTGCTCGGTGCCGGCGCGGCCGCCGAGGTCGACCGGGAGGACATCTCCGGCCGCGGTGGTCGCCTCCAGGGCGCGCATGACGCGCTTGCCGGCCGCGCCGAGCCCGAGGTAGTCGAGCATCATGGCCCCGGCCCAGATCGCGCCCAGCGGATCGGCCAGCCCCTGGCCGGCGATGTCCGGCGCGCTGCCGTGGACCGGCTCGAAGAGCGAGGGGAACTCGTCGCTGTAGGCCAGGTTGGCGCTCGGCGGCAGGCCGAGACTCCCCATGATCGCGCCGCCCAGGTCGGTCAGGATGTCGGCGAAGAGGTTGCTGCCCACCGCGACATCGAAGCGCTCTGGCGACCGCACCATCAGCGCCGCCGCCGCGTCGACCAACAGCGCGGTGACCGCCACATCGGGGTAGTCGGCAGCAACCTCGGCCACCACCTCGTCCCAGAAGGGCATGGCGTACTGCATGGCGTTGCTCTTGGTGATACTGGTCAGGTGCTTGCGCCGGCCACGCGCCAGCTCGAAGGCGTAGCGCACCACCCGCTCGACGTTGAAGCGCGAGAAGACCGAGGTCTGGATCGCGACCTCGTGCGGCGTGCCGGTATGCACGCGCCCGCCGGCGCCGGCGTACTCGCCCTCGGTGTTCTCGCGCACGAAGATCATGTCGATGTCGCGCGGTCCCTTATCACGCAGTGGGCCGGTGATGCCCGGCAGCAGCCGGATCGGGCGCACGTTGACGTAGAGGTCGAAGGCCTTGCGGATCGGCAGCAAGAGGCCCCAGAGCGTGACGTGGTCGGGGATCACGCCCGGCTCGCCCACCGCTCCCAGGTAGATCGCGTCGAAGTCCTTGAGGATCTCCAGGCCGTCCGGCGGCATCATGACCCCGTGGGCGCGGTAGTAGTCCGAGCCCCAGTCGAGCGCCTGCCAGGCGAGGCGCGCGTCATCCCCCACGGCCGCCTCCAGCACCCGCTGCCCGGCCGGGATGACCTCCTTGCCGATGCCGTCGCCGGCCAGCACCGCGATCCTGCACACCCGCTCCCGCATCGCCCGCTCCTCTCCGCATCCGTCCCAACCAGCCCCGGCTTTGTACCACGATCGCACAAGCGCCGCGCGCTGGGCTATGCTCGCGCCACGACGCCGCGGATATGGGAAGGAGTATGGACATGGCAGCGATCACGATCGACGCTGGGCGATTGGAGCAGGAGCTGCTGGCGCTGGCCAAGATCGGCCAGCACGGCGAAACCGGCGTCTGGCGCACCGCCTATTCGCCGGAGTGGCTCGACGCCCAGAACCACATCCTGGGCTGGTGCCGGGAGGCCGGCTTCGAGGCGCGCATGGACGCCGCCGGCAACGTCTGGGGCACGCTAGCCGGCACCGAGGCGGGCAAGTCGGTCGTCTCCGGCTCGCACATCGACTCGCAGAAGCCAGGCGGGCGCTACGACGGCACCCTCGGCGTGCTGGCCGCGCTCAGCGCGGTGCGCGCGCTCTCCCAGCAGTTCGGCAGGCCCCGGCGCACGCTGGAGATCGTCTCGCTGGCCGAGGAGGAGTCGAGCCGCTTCCCCGGCTCGAACTTCCTCGGCTCACGCGCCATCATCGGCCGGCTCTCGCCCCAGGATGCCGAGGAGATGCACGGCTACGAGGGCGAGACGCTGGCCGAGGCGATGCGCGAGGCGGGGCTCGATCCGCTCAAGCTTCCCACGGCGGCGCGCGACGACATCGCGGACTTCATCGAGCTGCACATCGAGCAAGGGCCGATCCTGGAGCAGGCCGGGGTGCCGGTCGGCATCGTCACCGCGATCAACGGCATCCGCCACTACGTAGTGGAGCTGACCGGGCGCTCCGATCACGCCGGCGCCCGGCCGATGGACACCCGGCTCGACCCGCTGGCCGGCGCGGCCGAGATCGCCCTGGGTGCGATCGACACCGCGCTGCGCATGGGCCGTCCGGCGGTGACGACCATCGGCCGCATGGAGGTCGAGCCCAACGGCCCGGCGATCGTGCCGGAGAAGGTCACCTTCACCATCGACGCGCGCCACTCGAACCCCGCCGCGCGCCAGCAGCTCTACCAGCGGCACGAGGACTGGATGCGGGCGGTCGCCGCCCGGCGCGGCCTCGGCCTCAACTATCGCGTCACCACCGACGTGGCCCCACTGGTGATCGACCCGGCCATCGTGGCGCTGCTGGAGGAGTCGGCGCGGGAGCAGCAGGTGCCGTATCTGGCGATGCCCAGCGGGGCGGTGCACGACACGCAGAACATGGCGGCCATCGCGCGGGTCGGCATGGTCTTCGTGCAGAGCCAGGGCGGGCGCAGCCACACCCCAGCCGAGCACACCGCGCTGGAGGACGCGGTCGCCGGGGTCCAGGTGCTGGCCGGGGCGCTGCAGCGGCTGGCATATTGACCGTACGTGCGTGGCGTGGTAGGCTGGGGGATGCGGGCGGCGATCTGCCCGCATGGTGGTGCCGTGCGCCTCTGCGCCAGGCGGCACCCCGGCCTCGTGAAAGGGTCAGAGTTGGAACCCGGTAGTCGTACCACGCGAAATCGATCTGCCGCCGGCTAACCGGACCAACGCGTGCCTGTCGCACCGCCCCCGGTTCGCCGGGGGATTTTTGTGCCCATGTCCTTTTGGGCCGAGGAGGTGCGCCATGCAGACCCTTATCCGCTACTCCGTCGTCAATCAGGACGGCCATGCCGTCATCCGCGCCGTGCCGGTCAGGCGCCGCGCCGGCGACGGTGCCCGCGCCGTGCCCGCTCCGGAGCTGACCAGCGCGCCGCGCGTCCAATCGCTGCGCCGCGTCTTCCGTCGCCTGCGCCCGGCGCGCTGATTCCATCCGCAATACCCGGTCAGCCGCGGCAAGACCGCGGCTGCCACATTTAACGCGCCCGCAGCCCCACCCGCCGAGGTTCCCCACGCTGCCAACCACACCACCTCTAAACGAAGAATCGTATTACCTTGACATAGCTTTCAATGGTGATAAACTTCGCCCGTTTCTCGGGAAGTACATACCGCCGGAGCCGTGGCGGGGGCCACGTCTTGGCGTGGGGAGGGAGCCACGAGATGAAGGGCTGGCGTCGCGGCGCGTTGCTGCTCGCCGGGTTACTCGCGTTGCTGATCGGGCCGTACGGGGCGCTGGCCGCGCCGCCCTCCGGCCTGCCGCAGCCGGCGGCCAACGCGATCCCCGTCTGTCCCGGCCCGGCGTCGCCGGGGACGGCGCGCTGCCACGCGATTCTGCGCACCGATATCGGCGGCCCGCATGGTACGGTCGGCCCGCAGGCCGTCACCCCGTCGGGCTACGGCCCGGCGGACCTGCAATCGGCCTACAACCTGGCGCCGGCGCAGAGCAGCTTCACCGTGAACACGAGTGGCGGCAAGGTGGTCTGGAGCCAGCAGCCGGCGATCGCCATCGTCGACGCCTACGATGACCCCTACGCCGAGAAGGACCTGGGGGTCTACCGCTCCAACTTCGGGTTGCCGGCGTGCACCACGCAGAACGGCTGCTTCAAGAAGCTCAACCAGAGCGGCGGCACGCGCTACCCGCGCGCCAACGGCGGCTGGGCGCAGGAGATCTCGCTCGACCTCGACATGGCCTCGTCCGTCTGCCCCTACTGCCGCATCGTCCTGGTCGAAGCCAGCAGCAACGGCTTCGGCAACCTGATGGCCGCGGTTGATCAGGCCGTCAAGCAGGGCGCCGTCGCCATCAGCAACAGCTACGGCGGGAGTGAGTTCAGCGGCGAGACGACCTACGACTCGCACTTCAATCACCCGGGCATCGCGATCACCGTCAGCTCCGGCGATGCCGGCTACGGGGTCGAGTACCCGGCGGCCTCGCGCTACGTCACCGCGGTCGGCGGCACCAGCCTGACCCGATCGTCGGCTTCGCGCGGCTGGTCGGAGACGGTCTGGCGCGACGCGGGGAGCGGCTGCAGCGCCTATGAGGCGAAGCCGAGCTGGCAGACCGACGCGGGTTGCGGCAAGCGCACCGTGGCGGACGTGGCGGCGGTAGCTGACCCCAACACCGGCGTGGCGGTCTACGACAGCTATCGCTACCAGGGCTACAGCGGCTGGCTGGTCTTCGGCGGCACCAGCGTGGCCGCGCCGGTCGTCGCCGGGGTCTACGCGCTGGCCGGCAACAGCCCCACCTACGGCTCGTACCCGTATGGCCACAGCGCCTCGCTCAACGACGTGACCAGCGGCAGCAACGGCAGCTGCGGAGGGAGCTACCTCTGCACCGGACGCACGGGCTACGACGGTCCGACCGGCAACGGCACGCCGAACGGCACCGGCGGCTTCTAGACCGGCCGCAAGACAGGAGAAGCCCGAGGGGCGCTGCCCCTCGGGCTGTTTTTTCTTCATCCTCGCCTGTACGGCGCGCGGGCGTTCCTGCTGCGTGCTGCTAGACCAGCCCCTGAGCGGGAACCGGCAGCCAGAGGACGACCGCGGCCAGCCAGATCACCAGGACGATGAAGCACCCCAGCGCCACCAGCCCAATGATCCGCTTCTCACGGTCGGTCAGCGGGTGTTTCTGCTGCATCCTCGGCCTCAACTCCTTCCGCTTCTCCCGCGCATTCTAACCCACTCCCCCGGCCGGCGTACACGGGCGCGTATACTTCATTCGCCGCGCGGATTTTCCCGACAGGCCGCCAACCGCGCCGAGACCGCGATAGACGGAGGAGACGATGCCCAGCCAGCCCACCCAGCCGAGCAAGACGCTGGAGACCTTTCCCAACCCCAACCCCGAGCGCGACTACGAGATCGCGATCTCGACGCCGGAGTTCACCTGCGTCTGCCCGATGACCGGGCAGCCCGACTTCGCTACCATCAGCATCCGCTACGTGCCCGACCAGCGCTGCGTCGAGCTGAAGTCGCTCAAGCTCTACCTCTGGTCCTACCGCGACGAGGGCGCCTTTCACGAGCAGGTGACCAACCGCATCCTCGACGACCTGATCGCGGCCACCGCCCCGCGCCGCGCCACGGTCGAGGGCGACTTCAATGTGCGCGGCGGGCTCCACACCGTCGTCACGGCCAGCTACGCGGCGCCCGACCGGCAGCCGTGACCAGCGGCTGACGAGGGTGATTGGGTGCCGCGTGGGGCAAGTGTCCCTCGACCGCGCTCGGGATGACCGGGTGAGATATGGGGCAGACGACAAGGACTTGCCTCGCCCGCTAGGCCCCTCCCTCTCCCTGTCATCCCGAGCGTAGTCGAGGGATCCGTCCTCGACTGGCACCCAACGCCGTCGACGGGCATACCCGTTTGCTCGGCATCGAGGCAGGGGAGACGATGAGCAGTCGAATCGTAGGGGCGGGTTTGTAGCCCGCCCGCTGGCAGAGGAGCGGTGATGATGGCGGTAGGGGACGAGCGCGTGGCGCTGCGGGAGGAACTGCGCCGCGCGGTGCGCGAGCTGTGCGGGCGCTTCCCCGGCGATTACTGGCGGCGGCTGGACGAGGAGCGCGCCTACCCCGAGGCGTTCGTCAAGGCGCTGACCGAGGCCGGCTTTCTGGCCGCGCTGATCCCCGAGGAGTACGGCGGCTTAGGTTTGGGGCTGGTCGAAGCCTCGATCATCCTGGAGGAGATCAACCGCCGCGGCGGCAACGCCGCCGCCGCGCACGCCCAGATGTACACCATGGGCACCTTGCTCCGCCACGGCTCGGACGAGCAGAAGCGCGCCTACCTGCCCCGGATCGCCGCCGGCCAGCTGCGCCTGCAAGCCTTTGGCGTGACCGAGCCGAACTCCGGCACCGACACCACCAACCTGCGCACCACCGCCGTGCGCGACGGCGACCACTACGTCGTCAACGGCCAGAAGATCTTCATCTCGCGCGTGCAGCACTCCGACCTGCTGCTGCTGCTGGCGCGCACCACGCCGCGCGATGCCGTCCGGCGCAAGTCCGAAGGACTCTCCGTTTTCCTGGTCGATCTGCGCCAGGCGCTCGGGCACGGGCTGGACCTCCAGCCGATCCGCACCATGCTCAACCACGAGACCAACGCCCTCTTCTTCGACGACCTGCGCGTGCCGGCCGAGAACCTGATCGGCGAGGAGGGCAAGGGGTTTCGCTACATCCTCGACGGCATGAACGCCGAGCGCATCCTGATCGCGGCCGAGGCGATCGGCGACGGCGAGTTCTTCGTCGACCGCGCCACCGCCTACGCCAGCGAGCGTGTCGTCTTCGACCGGCCGATCGGCCAGAACCAGGGGGTGCAGTTCCCCATCGCCCGCGCCTACGTCAACCTGCGCGCCGCCGACCTGATGCGCTATCGGGCGGCCGAGCTGTTCGACCGGGGCGAACCCTGCGGCGCCGAAGCCAATATGGCCAAGCTGTTGGCGGCCGACGCCTCGTGGGAAGCCGGTGACGTGGCGATGCAGACCTTCGGCGGCTACGGCTTCGCGGTCGAGTACGACATCGAGCGCAAGTTCCGCGAGACGCGCCTCTTCAAGACGGCGCCAATCTCGACCAATCTCATCCTCTCCTACGTCGCCGAGCACGTGCTCGGCCTGCCGCGCTCGTTTTGACGGCGGGTGCCGTTCCGGCCGGTGCCGGTAGCAGTGCAATCCCTCCGCAAATCGGTTAGCATAATCTTGCGTCGCCGGTCGCGCTCAACGCGGGGGTGCGGAGATAGCGGCCTGCGGCGATGCCCAACAGGCGCAGCGCGGTAGTCCAACGCACAGATCTGGAAGGATCGCCGCCATGAACCAGCCGCGGCCAGTCTCTAATCTGGTGGTCGTCGGCTCTTCGGCCGGCGGCATCGACGCGCTCTCGGTGCTGGTCGCGTCCTTGCCCGAGGGCTTCCCCGCGCCCGTCGTCATCGCCCAGCACCTCGACCCGAATCGACCCAGCCGGCTCGATCAGATCCTGGGGCGGCGCAGCACGCTGCCGGTGCGGCAGGTTACCAACCGCGAGCCGCTGGAGGCCGGGACGATCTACGTCGTGCCGGCCAACCGGCACGTCGCGATCAGCGATCACGCGATCGAGCTGAGCGACGACGCGGAGCGGCCGAAGCCCTCGATCGACCTGCTGCTCTCCAGCGCGGCCACGTCTTTCGGCGAGGCGCTGATCGCCGTTATCCTCACTGGCTCGGGCACCGACGGGGCCAACGGCGCGCGCATCGTGCATGAGGCGGGCGGCACCGTCATCATTCAGAACCCTGTTGAGGCCGAGTTCTCCAGCATGCCGCGCTCGCTGGCCCCCTCCACCGTCGATCTGGTCACCGACCTGGCGCGCATCGGGCCGGTGCTCACCGGGCTGCTCCAGGGCGTGGAGCCGGCCTCGCTTCCCGACGAGCGGCGCTCGCTGGACGAGTTCTTGACGGGGCTGCGCGAGCGCTTTGGCCTGGACTTCAGCAGCTACAAGACCCCCACCATTCGCCGGCGGCTGCAGCGCCGGATGGTCGCCACCGACTCGGGGAATCTGGAGAGCTACGTCCGCTATCTGGACCGGCACCCCGAGGAGTATCACCGGCTGCTCGATGCGTTGCTGATCAAGGTCACGGAGTTCTTCCGTGATCCTGAGCTCTTTGCCGTGCTGCGCGAGAAGGTGCTGCCGCGGATCATCGAACGCGCCCGCGCCGGCAAACGCGAGATCCGCATCTGGTCGGCGGGCTGCGCTACCGGCGAGGAAGCCTACAGCCTGGCGATCGCCGTAGCCGAGGCGCTGGGCGACGACCTGGATCTCTTCGACGTGCGCATCTTCGCCACCGACGCCGACGCGGGCGCCATCAGCTACGCGCGCGTGGGCGCCTATCCTCCCCGCGCGCTGACCGGCGTACCCGAGGAGCTGGTCTCCCGCTACTTCACGCAGGAGGCGGGCAGCTATTTGGTGCGCAAGCGGATCCGCGGCATGATGGTCTTCGGCGAGCACGATCTGGGGCGGCGGGCGCCCTTCCCGCGCATCGACCTGGTGCTCTGCCGCAACGTGCTGATCTACTTCACGCCGCAATTGCAGCAGCATGTGCTGCGGAGCTTCGCCTTCTCGCTGCAGGACGAGGGCTTCCTGGCGCTGGGCAAGGCCGAGACGACGTCGCCGCTGCCGGAGTACTTTGAGGACATCGACGCCAAGCTGCGGGTCTATCAGCGGCGCGGCGATCGTGTCGTCATCCCGCTGGCGATGTCCGCGCCCTTCACGCCGGCGCGGCAGTCGCGAGCGTCTGAGTGGCGGGGCGGTCAGTCGCCGGCCCGGCGCCAGGGGAGCGGCTCGTCGCCTGCGGCGACGAGCCTGGCCAGCAACGACTTCCTACTGACGCTGCCCCTCGGCGTGGTCGTCGTCAGTCGCCGCTACGACATCCAGGCGATCAACAGCGCCGCGCGCAGCCTGCTGCAGATCCACACCGCGGCCATCGGCGAAGATCTCATCCATTCCGCACGCCACTTGCCGTACACCGAGATTCGCGACGTGATCGACGCCGCCTTCCGCGACGGCGCGCACAGCGTCGTCGCCGAGCTGCCCATCGACGACGGGACGAGGGGCGAGCCACGCTACCTCAAACTCACCTGCTACCCCAGGCCGGAGCAGCAGCCGGCCGAGCTGGTGGTAATCGTGATCGACGATGTCACCGAGATCGCGCGCGAGCGACAGGCGCTGCGCCGGCAACTGCAGGAGGCCGCCGTCGCCACCGCGGAGGTACACCGCGAGGCCGCGGCGCGGCTGGGGCAGGTGCAGGCGGACGCGTCCGCCGAGCGCATGCACCGGCAGGGACAGATCGACCGCCTGCTCGAACTGAACCGCGAGGTCACCGACGCCAACCGGCAGTTGACCCGCTTCATCGATGAGCTGCGCGCCCGCAACGAAGAACTCATGCTGATGACGGAGGAGGCGCAGGCGTCTACCGAGGAGGTGGAGACGCTCAACGAGGAGTTGCAGGCCAGCAACGAGGAGCTGGAGACGCTCAACGAGGAGCTGCAGGCGACGGTCGAGGAGCTGAACACCACCAACGACGAGCTGCAAGCGCGCTCCATCGAAGCGCAACACATGGCCCAGGTCAGCGAGCTCGGGCGCGCTCGCCTGGAGATGATCCTGCGCAGCATGGCCGACGCGGTGCTGGTCATCGACCGCACGGGGCAGGTGGAGCTGGCCAACGAGGCCGCCCGGCAGCTCTTCGGCGGGCCGGGGCGGGAAGTTGGCATGCTGGGGAACGTCGCCCTGCTCGATCAGGACGGACTGGCGCTGGTCGGCGCGGAGATGCTCCAGCAATTCGCGGCGCACGGCGAGAGCTTCGCGCTCGAGTTCACCATCCGTACCCCCGAGGGCGAATTCCGCTTCTACGATGCGACCGGGGGTCCGATCAGGAGCGGCGGAGAGGGCGAAGGCGAGGTGGTGGTCGTGCGCGATATTACCGACCGCAGCCAGCGCCAGACGCAGGACGAGTTCCTGGCGCTCGCCAACCACGAGTTGCGCGCCCCGCTCACGGTCTTGCAGAGCTCCATTCAAATGCTGATCCGGCAACTCAGCCGCCGGCCCGAGGATGTCGGCGCGCTTCGCGCGCGCGCCGATACCGCGCTCACCCAGGCGCAGCAGTTGGGTCGGCTGATCTCCGACCTGGCCAGTACGACGCGGCTGCAGAGCGGCCGGTATCAACTGGAGCCGGCGCCGCTGCGGCTGGATGATCTGGTCGCGCAGGCGGTGGAGGGGGTGCGGACGTCCGGCGAGGGGCCGCGCATCGAGCTGGTGCGCGGTGAACCATTGACCGTGAACGCCGACGCGGGCCGGCTGGAGCAAGTGGTCCTCAACCTGCTGCAGAACGCACTGACCTACGCCGCCGGCAGCGAGCGGATCGTCGTCCGGTTGGGCCAGGCCGAGGGCTGGGCCCGGATCGAGGTCCAGGACTTCGGCTCCGGCATTCCGGCCGCGGAGATACCGCGTATCTTCAACCGCTTCTATCAGGTTCATCGCACGGATCGAGCGGCGCGGGGCGGTCTGGGCCTCGGTCTGTACATCTCGCAGGGGATCGCGCGGGCGCACGGCGGCCGCATCGAGGTGGCCTCGGTGGAGGGTCACGGCACGACCTTCACCGTTCTCCTACCGCTGGGCAGTCCGGACGAGCGAGAAGACAGCGCATGAGCGGGCACGACATCATCACGATCGGCGCCTCGGCGGGCGGCGTCGAGGCCCTGATCCGCCTGGTCGAGGGACTGCCGTTCGATCTGCCCGCCGCGCTCTTCGTGGTCCTCCACTTTCCCCCCACCAGCACCAGCTACCTGCCGGAGATCCTGCAGCGGGCCGGAACCCTGCCCGCGGCGCAGGCGCGCGACCTGGAACCGATCGTACCGGGGCGCATCTACGTGGCCCCGCCCGATCGGCATCTCATCGTCGAGCGTGAGCGGATGCGGCTCACCTGGGGGCCGAAGGAGAACCGGCACCGCCCGGCCGTGGACCCACTCTTCCGCAGCGCGGCCATCGCCTACGGCCCGCGCGTGGTGGGTGTGGTGCTCTCGGGGATGGATGGCGACGGCACCGCCGGCCTGCGCGCGATCGCCCAGCGCGGCGGTGTCACCGTGGTCCAAGACCCCGCGGACGCCATCTTCCCCAGCATGCCCGAGAGCGCCCTGGCCTACGTCGAGGTGGACTATCGCCTGCCCGCCCGAGCACTTGGCGGACTCCTGGCCGAGTTGGCGCACAGTCCGGTGCCCCGCGAAGACGCGTATCCGGTTCCGGAGATGTTACGGTTGGAGCACAGGCAAATGATGGGAGAGCTAGAGACCTTCGATATGAACCAGTTCGGCAGGCTGACCTCGCTCACCTGTCCGGAGTGCTCCGGCCCGATCTGGGAGCTGCACGAGGGCGAGCTGGTCCGCTATCGCTGCCGGGTCGGTCACACCTTCCTGACGGACGACATGATCGAGGCTCGCTCGGAGCAGATCGAGCAGCAGTTGTGGGCCGCGATCAACCAGTTGGAGGAGAACGAGGCGCTGGCTCTGAGGCTCGCCGAGAACGCTCGGTCGCGAGGCTACGCACGGGCGGCGGCCAGCTTCGAGGAGAAGGCGACCGCCGCCCGGGAGCGAGCGGCCCTGCTGCGCCGGGCGCTCCTGCGTGAGGACGCGGGCGAGACCGCCTAACGGAAACCTCGCTACCCCGGCTTGACCGCTTTCAGCGCGAACATGAAGGGGAGCGGCGGGTAGCCGGCCGGGAGGCGCCAGTAGCCATCGGCGCCCTGTTCCATGTTCGTGCCCATCTGCCAGGAGAGGAAGTCGAACTCGCGCAGGTGGACCAACGCGAGCCCGGCGCCGAGCAGCGCGTTGACGATCTCGCTCAGCGAGTGGCTCCAGTAGTACTCGACGGATTCGTAGTCGGACTCGGGGTCGCCGTAGCTTCCTTTCGTCTCGAAGCGCAGCGGCTCCGGCTGCTCGAAGTAGGGATAGCGCACCTCCAGCACGCCCGGCTCGCCGTGGAAGACGTGCGCGAAGGGGTGCCCTTCGACGAGGCAGAAGGTGCCGCCCGGCTTGAGGAAATGGGCCACCACCTCGCCCCAGCGGCGCAGGTCCGGCAGCCAACCGAGCACCCCGTGCGAGGTGAAGACGATGTCGAACTGGCCGTCGAGCACGTCCGGCAGTGCCAGGATGTCGGACTGGACGAAGCGCGCCGGGATCTCCAGCTCGTCGCTGAGCTGGCGCGCGATGGCGATCGCCTCCGACGAGAAATCGACGCCGGTGACCCGCGCGCCCAGGCGCGCCAGCGAAAGCGTATCGGCGCCGAAGTGGCATTGCAGGTGGAGCAGCGACTTGCCGGCGACGTCGCCCAGCTCCTCCCGGTCGACGCTGTAGAGCGTGTTGCGCCCCGCCTTGAACGTGGCCACGTCGTAGTTCGACGTGGGCGAGCTGAAATGCATGCGCGCCCAGTTGTTCCACAGTTCCCGGTTCGATTTCCGGTACTCGTCCATCTCACCCCTCCCTCAAGCTCGGCGCCTGCGCCGCGCAACCACGGTGACTTCGTTCCGGTTATGGAAGAGCTGCCGCGCGTGGGTGATCTCGTACGCTCGGCTGAGAATCGCCAGCGACTGCCGCACCGTCGACAGCGCCCCGCGCGGCGAGATCTTGAGCGTGACGATCGCCAGCCCGCGCGGCTTGAGCCGGCGCGCGGCCTCCAGCATCAGCCGGCACGAGAGCGCGGGGGTCATGCGCATGTCGTCGACTACGAGATCGAAGACCAGATCCGTCCCGGCCAGAAACGGCCCCGCCGTGTCGCGCACGTGGTGCACGCCCGGGTCGGCCGCGATCCGCGCATCCAGCTCGCCCGGGTCGATGGCCCAGACCGTGAACCCCCGGCGCCGCAGGATGCGTGTCCAGCCGCCGGGGCTGGCGCCGAGGTCGAGCGCGACGCCGCCCTCCGGCAGCGCCAGATCGAACACCTGAAAGAGCTCTTCCAGCTTGAACTCAGCGCGCGACAGCTGATCCCGGCTCCTGGCCAGACCCACCCGGCCGCCCGGCCAATCGACCAGCGCATCCGCGCGCCGGTTCAGCCCCACGATCACCTGCTCCGCCGTCAGCAGCACGGAGAGGACGTGCGCCCGCCCGCCGCGCGCCACCGCGAAGCCATGCCGGCGCAGTTCCTCAGCCAGCGCGTGCCACAGCTCGTCCGGGCGCTCGCCGCTGGGGGACGCACCGTCGCGCCACACGTGCAGTGCCAGCTCGGGGCCGGTGTCCTGACGCTGGAGCAGGTCGAGCGCCACGTGAGCGGTCGCTTCGGCCGCTACGCCGGACGGCAGGCTGGCCCGCTCACGCATCAGGTGTTGCACGAAGATGATCGGGCCCTGCTGGCAGACCCGCGCGACCGTCCCGATATCGACTCCCGCCGCCGTGAGCCGGCCGGTATCAGGACCGAGGCGCGCGATCTCGGCGCCCGGAAAGGCCGCGCACAACTCCGCGGCGGCGACCGGAAAATACGCCTCGGATACGGAGAAAATGACTGGGGAACCGGCGCCGCCCGCGTCGTCCCCGGCGGCGAGTTGAACCATCACTCTTCGGCGTACTGGCTCAGCGCCTGCTGGTAGAGGTCGGCGCCGTAGCGGTCGTTGACCACGATGGCGGGGAAGTCCGCGACCGTCAGGCGGTAGAGCGCCTCGGGACCAAGCTCGGGATACGCGATGACCTCGGCGGCGGTGATGCGACGCGCCAAAAGCGCGCCGGTGCCGCCGAGCGCCGCGAAGTAGACCGCGCCGTGTGCCGCGATCGCCTGCCGCACCGCTTCGCTGCGGTAGCCCTTGCCGATCATGCCGCGCACACCAGCCGCCAGCATGGCCGGGGTGTAGCTGTCCATGCGCCCGCTGGTGGTCGGCCCGGCCGAGCCGACCGGCGCGCCGGGCTTGGCCGGCGCCGGGCCGACGTAGTAGAGCACCTGACCCTGCAGCTCGACCGGGAGCGGCGCGCCGCGCTCCAGCGCCGCGACGAGCCGCTGGTGCGCCGCGTCGCGCGCCCCCAGCAGCGTGCCGGAGATCAGCACCTGATCGCCGGCGCGCAACGCGTCGATCGCCTCGGGCGCGAGCGGCGCGCTGATCCGCTTCACCGCCGGCTGGCTCATCGCCTACAGCTCCACGATGCGGTGGCGCGCGGCCGGGCCGCACTGCAGGTTGACCGCGACCGGCAGGCTGGCGATGTGGCAGGGCGCGGACGCGACGTGCACGGCCAGCGCGGTGATGCGGCCGCCGAAGCCGTGCGGGCCGATGCCGAGCTTGTTGATCTCCTCCAGCAGCTCATCCTCCAGCGCCGCCGCTTCGGGATCGGAGTTCTCCGTGCCCAGCTCGCGCAGCAGCGCGTGCTTGGCCAGCTGGCCGACGGAGTCGAAGGTGCCGCCGATGCCGAGCCCGACGATCACCGGCGGGCAGGCGTTCGGCCCGGCATGTTTCACCGTCTCCAGCACGAAGCGCGTGATCCCCGCGCGCCCCTCGGCGGGGGTCAGCATGCGCAATTGGCTCATGTTCTCGGCGCCGCCGCCCTTGGCCAGCAGCGCCAGCCGCAGCCGGTCGCCCGGCACCAGGCGCGTGTGGATCACCGCGGGCGTGTTGTCGCGCGTGTTCCGGCGCGCCGTGAAGGGCTGCTCGACCATCGACTTGCGCAGGTAGCCGACGTCATAGGCCTCGTGCACGCCGCGGTTGATGGCCTCTTCGAAGCCGCCGCCCACCAGATGGACATCCTGCCCGATCTCGGCGAAGACGACGACCGTGCCGGTGTCCTGGCACATCGGCACGCGATCGGCCTCGGCGATCGCCATGTTCTCCAGGATCTGCCCCAGCACCTCGCGCCCCAGCGGCGAAACCTCGCGCTGCTGGGCCACCGCCAGCATTCGCCGCACGTCCTCACCCATGACGTAGTTCGTCTCCAGGCAGAGGTCGTGCACGGCCTGGGCAATCTCGTCGACGTGAATCTCGCGCATCTCGCCGCTCCTCGCCCGGCGCCGCTGGGCGACTCTGCCCGCGGCTGCTGGCGTTCGTGTGCAATGCTACCCCTTCCCGCAGCTTATGCGTCACGGTCCGGCGCCGCAAACAGGACTCCTCCTCGACCGCCATCCCGTCCCAAGCAGCGCTCGGGGCGCGCGCATCGACCCAGATACTGGAAACGTTGTGCCTGGCTGCGCGGTATACTCGGCGTTGCATAGACAGCGAGCGGACTAGCAAAGGTGCAGCATGGATTCAGCCGCC
>DASSHC010000117.1:0-8403 GCA_035693105.1 Thermomicrobiaceae bacterium
CCCCAACCTGGCTCTCCGGCTGTTGCACCTTCTGTGACACGTCTTTGATCAGGTCGCTCTTCCTCATGTTTGTCCTCCATCTCCGCCGATGCTCCACAGCAAGGCTTGAGTATATGCGGTCGCCTTCGCACGCGCCACGCCACCGCGGCGCGATTTTGCGCGTATGTATGCCCCATTCCGAGGCCAACCGTCAAGTCCGGATAGCGCGCCGCTGCCGCGCGGCCTCGAAGAGGATGACCGAACCGGCGACGCCGGCATTGAGTGACTCCAGCCCACCGGCCAGCGGCACGGCGATGCTTCCGGTTAGCAGCGCCTCCGCCTGGGGCGAGATTCCGCGCACCTCATTGCCGATCACGACACAAGAGGGAAGCGTCCAGTCGATTTGCGTATAGACGGTGACGGCATCGGCGCGGGCGCACAGGCGATGCTCGCAGGCGAGCAGCAGCGGGTCGGGTTCGTTCCAGTCGAGCCAGCGAATCGGTAAGCGAAATTGGGCGCCCATCCCAGCGCGCACGACCTTCGGAGCGTACGGGTCTACGGTCGCTGAAGTGAGTAAGAGCGCGGTGGCGCCAGCGCCGAGCGCCGAGCGCGCCAGGGTGCCAAGATTGCCGGGGTCCTGAAGGCTGTCGCTGACGATGATGAGCGGCGCTCTACCCGGTGGTAGTTCCAGCGGCAACTCGGGAAAGGGGAAGATGGCGACGACGCCCTGCGGCGTGCGCGTCTCGGCGATGGCATCGAGCACCGACGAGGTGACGGAGTACGTACGTGCTCCCCCGGCCGCAGCGCGCACGCGTGATGTCTGGCTACCAAGTCGCTCTTCGTCCACGAAAACGTGCGTCGGCTGTGCGCCGCTTCCCACCGCGTCGAGGAAGAGGCGGACACCCTCGACAAGCAACGCCCGCTCGCGATAGCGGATCTTCCGCTGATGCAACGAGCGGGCGTACTTGACCGTTGGATTGTACAGACTGGTGAGCGCAGGCAGGGGCGACACGGCGCCGGCCTAGCGTTGCTGCTTGGCCAGCTCCACAAACCGCGCGAAGGCTTCCGGCTCGCGCACCGCCAGATCGGCCAGCATCTTGCGATCGACCTCGACCCCAGCCTTGGTCAGTCCCTCGATAAAGCGGCCGTAGGGCATGCCGTTCTGTCGTGCGGCCGCATTGATGCGAGTGATCCAGAGGCGGCGGAAATCACGCTTGCGCCGGCGGCGATCGCGATACTGATAGGACAGCGCCTTCATAACCGCTTCGTTGGCGCGCTTGTAGAGGCGGCTCCTGGTTCCCCGGTAGCCGCGGGCCATCTTCAGCTTATTGACGTGACGGCGGTGCGCCGCCACCCCGCGCTTGACGCGAACCATGTCTCGTCCCTGCTCCCCGCTCTACCGGTAGGGAAGCAGCTTTTTGAGCTGCTTCTTGTACGTCGACGGCACCTCGAACATTTTGTCCATCGAGCGCAGCGCGTGCTTCGACTTCTTGCGCCGGTTATGGCTGCGCAGGCCCTTCATCATCATGACTTTGCCGGTGCCCGTGATTTTGAAGCGGCGCTTGGCGCCCTTGTTCGTTTTCATCTTCGGCATTGTTTCGTGACCCCTCATGCAGTCTTTGGGCCTCGGCGGCCTGCTGTTGTTCCTCGCTGCCGCGCGCGCCCTTGGCCGGGCTCAGCATCATGACCATTGTTCGGCCTTCGATGTGCGGCACCTGATCCACCGTCGCGGCGGGGCCAAAGTCCTGGGCCATGCGCTCCAGGATACTCCGTCCAATATCCTGGTGCGCCATCTCCCGACCGCGAAATCGCACCGTGAGTTTGACCTTATCTCCTGCTTCGAGGAACTTGAGCGCCAGCCGGCCCTTCGTCTCCAAGTCATGCTCGCCGATCTTCGGGCTGAGGCGGATCTCTTTGACGTCGGCCGTCTTTTGCCGCTTGCGCGATTCGCGCTCGCGCCGGCTCTCCTCGTAGCGGAACTTGCCATAATCCATGAGACGACACACCGGAGGGACGGCGTTGGGCTGTACTTCGACGAGGTCGAGTCCGCGCTCGCGGGCCATCTCCAGCGCATCCCTGGTGCGCAGAACGCCGACGTGCGTGCCGTTTTCGTCGATCAAGCGAATCTCTGGGATGCGAATGCGCTCATTGATACGGATGGGTCGTCCGGTGCTGATGGATGCCTCCCGTGAAACATGCTGAGCCGCAGCATCGCCGTCGCGCCTGCTGCGGCTGCCACGTCCTATGACCCGTCAATGATAGCACAGGCGAAATCGAGGGGTCAATTCAGCGGGACGTCTCGCCGGGCCTGGCGTAGATCGTCACCGACCCCTGCTGAAAGACGATCGGCCAGCCGAGCTGGGAGAGCTGCGCCAGCCCCTGCGGGGAGTAGGGTGGGCCAGCCGCACATTGGCTGGGGTAGCCCACGCGCTCGAAGTCGCCGACATAGATGTAGTCGATGCCGTACTGATCGAGAAGTTGGCGGGAACGCTGGGAGGTGGGCGCGTCGTAGATCTGCTTGACGTCCGCCTGGCGCGCGTTGATCTGAGCCTGCGCGGCGGGCATCCCCTGGCGCCACTGGTACTCGTGGAAGTCCCACCCAACGATCGTGGGCAGGCCCGTCGCCATCGAGACACGGTCGGCAGGCTCGCCGGAGCGCTCGCCGTACGAGCAACCGGCGGCTTCAAGGACGCGCTGGCCGGTCCGGTCGTGTTGCTGGAGCCAGGCGATTCCGGCCGCGTCGTCCGGCGCCACCTGCCGCAGGTAGGCAAGGCCGTCGATTCCCTGGAACTGGCGCAGCCCGTCGGTCCAGCGGTAGGCCGAGAGCGGAGGATAGACGGCGGCGCCGAGGATCAACACGCCGATGAGCGCACCGGCGCCCCACATCGCGGGCGAACCCAGTCGCCGCCGTAGCCAGCCGAGCGACAGCGGGAGCGCGACAGCCGCGCAGACCGCGAACAACGCCCAGACCTGGAAGTAGAGCTTGAAGAGGGTGTTCATGCGATTGTGGAACGCATCCTGGAGATAGGCGATCTCGGTCACGAGCAACAGGACGTAGGCGAGCGCGAGGATACCCACCAGGTAGCGTTGGGCGGGGGCGAGCGAGCGATTGAACCAGAGCCACACGGCGAAAAAGAGCGGCAGGCCGAACAGGAGCAGGGCCGGGAAGCGGGCGGCCACGGCCAGCACGATTATAGCGCCCAGCGTCAGCGCGACGTGTCGTGATAGCCGCCGATACTGCCAGGCCACTTGCTGCCAGAGGGTGACCAACAGCAGCCCCGTGATCAGGAGAAAGAGTCCGTGAACCTCCAGTAGTTGACCGAGCGGGCTCTTGGGCCAGCCAACGAGGCCGATCGTCTGCCCCAGCTTGGCAACGACCGGAAGCGCGCGCACGACTGCCGGCAGTTGGTCGCGGGGCAGGCCGACGGCGGGGACGTAGTGGACGAGAAACGGCCCGGCGACCACGACGGCGGCTCCGGCCAGCGCCGCGGCCAGGAGCGCGTTGACGCGGGAGAGGATTGGACGACCGGCGGCCACAAGCCCAAGCAAGGCCAGCGCGAGCGTTGGCGGCATATCCCACGAGTTGATGGCGTAGAGGGACCCGCCGAGGGCGCCGGCGAGCAGCACGGCCGGGAGCCGATCGCGCCAGCCACAGCCGTCTTTGCCCGCCGCCTGCCGGGAACCCGCGAGCGTCAGGCCGATGGCGCTCGCGGAGAGGAAGAGGGGCAAGGCCAGCAAGTGCGGGTGGAGGTCGCCCAGCACGAACGAGAACGCCGGAAACTCGTTGATCGTTTGATTGGTGACACCGGGCGCGGGGTGATCGACGATGACGCGCGACGCTTGCCATCCAACACCCTGCCACCAGGGCGCGTCGAGGGTCGCCAGCGGATGGTGCAGCAGGCGCAGCGGCGTGGCCAGATTGCCGACTCCGACCAGGAAGAGCGGGCCGAGCGCTCCGGATACGACCGTCAGACGCCGCGAAGAGCCAAGCAACCGTGCCAGGTTGTACGCGATCGCGGCCGCGGCAACGACGGCGGTGGCGAAGAGCGTGGCCAGCGCCAGGTTGAAGGCGACGCTGGGCGCGATCCGCGCCAGCCGCGCCGGCACGGCGTACAAAACATATCCCAGGTAATAGTAGTTCACCGGCCGACCGGCAAACCAGACATCGGGCGGTGGCATGTGGGTGGCGTGGAAGGCGCTGGTAAGCAGTCCCAGCTCCATCGGCTTCTCGGTATAGGCGATAGCGGGATTGAAGCCCCGCCAGAGGATGTAGCCGAAAAAGAGCGCCGCGGTCGCCAGCTCGTAGATAATGAGCGTGCGCCAATGCTGGCGAAGAAACGGCAGCAGCTCGCCTGCGCGCATCTGCCAGCTCCAGACAAGCGCTCCGATCGCGAGCGCCAGTCCGACGACGACGCCATCGCGGAAGGGAACGATTCCCCAGGCAGCCAGCCACCAGGCCGGCAGGACCGCCAGCCAGAGTCCGAGCGGTCGGGTCAGCCCGAGCCCCCGATTGGGCAGTCCCCGCAAGAGGCGGAAGACGAGCGGAAAGACCAGCCAGGCCAGTGCGCTGACGACCACATACCAGCGTATGGCGATGAGGATCGTCTGGGCGAGGGTCACGGCTGGAGTCTCGCGGCGGGCGCCGGCGGCACGCTCGGGAAGGGCTGGACTTCGTAGATCGTCGTGTGCCCCGAGGTGAAGGCGACACGCAGGCTGGAACCGACCATCTGCGCGAACGCGGCCAGTCCAGCCGGCTCGGCATAGAGGCTGCCGTCGGGCATGCGCCACCAGCGTTCGACGTCGCCGACCACGATGTAGCGCACGCGGTACTGGCGCAGCAGCGCCAGCTTCTGCCGCGTATCGGTGGCCGCGTAGATGGTGCGCACGTCTTGTAGCCGCTGATCGATCCCCGGCTGATAGCGCTGCTGCCGCTCGTGGCGGTCCCAGCCGAGCACGACCGGGAGGCCGGTACCGGCGGCTATGCGCGCCCCGTTCCCCCGGTAGGGGCCGATGCTGGCCTCCAGCACCACGCTGTTGTCGTGGTCGTGCTGGCGCAGCCAGAGGATGGCGGCGTAGTCGCCGCTGAAGTCGATCGCCTGGCCGGTGCTGTTGAGCAATTGACTCCCCTTCATCCAGGCCAATCCGTTCAGCGTCAGGCCAGTTGGGCTGCCGTTCATACGCTGCTCGAGCCTCGCCGGAGTGCCGAAGATGGGGTAGAGGAATCCGAGTCCCACAAAGCAGAGCGCCACGACCAGCGCCATGCGCGCGACCTGAGTGGTGCGCAGCGGCGTTGCCGCGTCGACTGGCGGGTGAGTCCCACGGGCACCGGCCACGATGCCGAGCGGCTGGCTCCAAGTGAGCCGGGCGGTGAAGAGGAGCCAGATGAGGGCAAGGCCGGCCGCCAGCGCGAAGAGCGTCCACGACTCGACGTAGAACTTGAAGATCGTATTCATGCGCGCCCAGGGTGTGCCGTTCAGATCGTCAACGACATAAATCAGATCCGCGCCGAGCGTGATACCGGAGGCGCCGAGGATGAAGATACCGGCAATGGCCGCGGCGGGGTCATCGAGGCTGCCGATCCAGAGGCGCAGCCCGGTGGCTAGCGGCAGCAGCAAGAGCGCCGCCGTGGTGCGCTCGGGGAGGAGCAGCCCCAAGGCCAGTGCGAAGGCGGCCGCCGCGGCGTACCACAGCGTTCGCGGCCCGGGAAGCGACGCGTCACCGGTGAAGAGCGCGAAGAACGCCACTCCGGCCGCGCACGCGACGAGCGCTCCGAGGATGAAGTGCCCGAGCGAGTGTTGCTGCAACGCTAGAGCGGCAACGCCGAAGCCGGCCAGGCCCAACAGCGCGCCGGCAAGGCTTGCAAGCGGCCGGCGCCGCGGGTCGAGACGGGGCCAGTTCGCCACGACCACGACGGCGCCGGCAGCGCCGAGAATGCCCAGCATGACGCCGAAGTGAAGGCTGTACTGCGAGAGCGCGGTGCCATGGGAGGTGCGCGCCACGCCGTTGACCAGGGCGACGAAGTGGCTGAAGAAGGGGCGGAAGAGGAGGTAAGCGCCGCCCGCCGTCAGCCCCCAGGCAAGCGGGGCCAGTCCGAGCGCGCGCCAGGTCCAGCCGTAGCGCCGCACGAGCGCGGTGAGGACGGCGGCCGCGACGATGAGCAGCCCATACGGCATATCCCATGAGTTTATGACCATCATCGAACCAAGCACCAGCGTGGTACCGGCGAACCACCAGCGGTGCAGCCCTTGGCGGATGCCGGCATAGACGAGGGCCAGCAGCAGCACGGTGAAGGGGAGATTGATCGCGTGCGGGTGGAGGTCGGCCCAGATCGAAGTGAAATAGGGAAACTCGGTGATGCCGAAGTCGACCACACGGCTGCTCTGCCAGAAGTCGAATGCGGCCGCCGAGCGCTGCAGGAGCTGGCGCGCGGCGTCGAGGTTGCCGATGAACGTCTCGATTACGACGCCGCAGACGCCGGCCCCGGCCAGCCAGCGGACGCGGCGCGTACGCAGCAGGTCGCCCCCGGCGGTGGCCGCCAGGCTGAAGACGGTGGAGACGAGCATGGCGCTGATGGTGGCGATCGAGAGCTGGAAGGCAATCTCGGGCACGATCCCGGTGATCTTCCAGAGCATCGCCATCAGGTAGAAGCCATAGTAGTAGTAGTTCATCGCGCCGCCGGCATACCAGGGATCGTAGGGCGGAAAGTGCGCGCTGCGCGCGATGGCCTGGATAAACGACAGCTCCATCGGCTTCTCGCCGCCCCAGAAGGTCTGCCAGAGATCGGGATTGATCGCCCGCAGCAGCAGGAAGAAGGCGAAAGCGGCCAGGAACAGCCCTTCGCTCAGGACCACCATGCGCCAGCGGGCGCGCAGCTCTCGCAGCCCCTGGCGCACCTGCCGGCGCAGGACCAGCCACTCGCTGCCGATCGTCAGCGCCAGTACCAGCAGGATGTCCGGCAGGCGGAATTGAACGAGTTGCAAGCTGACGGCGATCCAGACGGCGTAGCCGGCGATCAAGATGCCGAGCGCGCGCGCCAGCCCCCAGCCGGCGTCCGCGAACGGACGATTGGCGCGGGCGAAGAGAACGGTCGTAGCCGGGATCGCCAGCAGACCGAGCGCGGTGATGACCAGGAGCCAGACGGCCGCGGCCACCAGGCTGTGACTGGTCCAGCTCGCGGACCAGCCGAGATCGCTAACGGCGGGTTGCTGATCCACGGGCGTGCTCAGCAGCAGTGTGGGCCGCGGCGGCGTGCGCTGGGGATACCAGGGTTGCGCGATGGCCGAGGCGAAGCGCTGCTGCAGTTGATCACGCGACAGCGGCGTCACCTTCTTGTAGATGCGCACGTGCGGGTGATCGTAGACGGTGAAGCTTTCGTCGGCGTCGCGGTCGTTGACGTGCAACGGCCCGAGCGACGGCACGACCTCCGACTCGTAGACTAGCTGGTAGCCGAGCTGGCCCGACTCGAGCAGGCGGTAATACTGGGAGGCCACCGGGTAGCGCCAGGGGAGCTGCGGGATCGACTGTGCCAGGCGGTCGCTCGCCAGGATGATGTAGTCGCTATCGCGCAGGAAGCCGGCGATGTAGTCGAACTCCTGCTGGTTGGGCCGATCGGCGTAGAGATCGAGCGTGATCTGCTTGTAGGCTGCCTGAGGCGGAGGCATGTTGGCCAGCGGCAGCGGCAGCGAGTCGTCCCACCACTCGGCGGTGATGGTCGAGCCGGGCGGGATGTTGCGGTAGATCCAGTCGGAGGCGGCCAGGTGGGTGTTGGGCTTGGTGTAGATCGACTCGAAGGCCAGCGCCCAGCCGGCGGTGCCGAGCAGCACCACGCCGGCCAGGGTGATCGAGACCACCCCACGCCAACTCCGCACCGGCCAGCGCGTGATGAGCCCGGCCAGCAAGCCGCCGGTCAGGATTGCCAGCGCCGGCACGATCGGTTCCGCGTAGCGCAGATACTTGACTTCGGCGGTCGAGATCAACGCGAAGTAGGGGATGATCCAGCCAAGGAGGATGATTTCGCCCGCGCGCATTCGGCGACCGCGACGGAGCACGGCCACGAGCGCGACCAGCGCCGTGATGCCAAAGAGCGGCCCCAGCCCCCAATGGATCAGATTGCCCAGCTCGTAGCGCACCGGGATGGTACCGACGAATTGGCGCGTGTAGGGTAGGTCGGCCGTGCCGTTGGCCATCTTCCACTGGCCGCTGATGTCGTTGAAGAACGCCCGCGGCTGCCAGAGCGCATACGGCTCGAAGAGGGCGAACGCGACGACCGCCGCCGCCGCGGCCCAGACAAGGCGGCGCAGCGCCAGGACCAGCGAGCGCGGTCGGCCGTGCTGCCGGTAGGCCAGGAGCAGCGCGGCCGCGACCGGAACGGCGAGCGCGAAGACGCTTACCTTGGTCGCCAGCGCGGCGCCGATCAAGATTCCG
>DASSHC010000118.1:0-5577 GCA_035693105.1 Thermomicrobiaceae bacterium
GTGATCACCGGCGGCGGCACTGAAGCGGACAACCTGGCCATCAAGGGTGCCGCCTGGGCGGCCAGCGCGCGCGGCCGCGAGCTGGTGATCAGCAGCGTGGAGCACAAGGCAGTGACCCAGTCGGCCGCGGTCATGGAGCGATTCGGCTTCGCCGTCACCTGGCTGAGCGTGGACCGATACGGCACGGTGGACCCCGCGGCCGTTGAGTCGGCCATCCGCGACCACACCGCCCTGGTCAGCGTGATGTATGCCAACAACGAGGTAGGCACGGTGCAGCCGGTCGCCGAGATCGGGGCAATCTGCCGCGCGCGCAAGGCGCTGTTCCACGTCGATGCCATCCAGGCCGCGGGATACCTCGCATTGGACGTGGACGCGCTGGGGGCCGACCTGCTGAGCCTCTCCGCGCACAAGGTCAACGGCCCGAAGGGCGTCGGGGCGCTGTTCGTCCGGCAGGGGACGCCGCTGCTCACCCAGCTCTCGGGCGGATCCCAGGAGCGCCAGCGGCGCGCCGGCACCGAGAACGTGGCAGGCATCGTGGGCTTTGCCCGCGCGCTCGAGCTCGCTCAGCAGGAGCGGGTGACGGAGGCCGCGCGGCTGACGCAGCTTCGTGACCGGCTGATCGCCGAGCTGACCGCGCTGCCCGGCGTCCAGCTCACCGGGCACCCGACCGAGCGGCTGCCGAACAATGCCAGCTTCGTGGTGGATGGCCTGGAGGGCGGTGACCTGGTGGCCGCCCTGGACCTGGAGGGCATCGCCGCCTCCACCGGCAGCGCCTGCACCACCGGCGCGGCCGATCCCAGTCACGTGCTGCTGGCGATGGGCATCCAACCCGCCGCCGCGAACGGCTCGCTGCGGCTGACGCTGGGCCATGGCAGCTCCGAGGAGGACGTTCGCCTGACCGTCGAGGCGATGGGGCGCGTGCTCGAGCGGGTGCGTGGCGCCGGGGAGCGACGCCCCGAGGCCGCATCGGTCTGATGGCCCGCATCGTCGCCGCCATGAGCGGCGGAGTCGATTCGAGCGTGGCGGCCGCCCTGCTGGCGCGCGACGCCGCCCACGGCGGGGACGAGGTGATCGGCGTCTGGATGCGTCTGCACAGCGATGCCGGCGAGGGCTGGGAGTCCTCGCGCAGCTGCTGCTCGCCGGATGCGGCCGATGATGCAAGGCGCGTGGCGCAGATCGCCGGCATCCCGTTCTTCATCCTCAACCTGGAGCGCGAGTTCGGGGAGCGGGTGATCGACGCCTTCGCCGACGGCTACCTGGACGGGGCGACGCCGAATCCGTGCCAGGCCTGCAACCAGTACATCAAGTTCGACGAGCTGCTGCGCCGCGGCCTGGCGGCCTACGGCGCCGACCGGGTCGCGACCGGCCACTACGCCCGGGTCGAAAAGGTTGGCACGCGCTATCGGCTGCGCACCGCCGCGGACGCGGACAAGGACCAGACCTACTTCCTGTGGGTGCTCGACCAGGAGCAGCTGGCACACACCGTCTTCCCGCTGGGAGAGCTGACCAAGCCACAGGTCCGGGACATGGCCGAGGACCTGGGCCTGCCGACGGCTCGCAAGCCGGAAAGCCAGGAGATCTGCTTCGTGCCGGCCGGCGACTACCGCCTCCTGCTGGACGAGCGACGCGGCTATGCCGGCGAGCCGGGGCCCATTGTCGACGCGGACGGCACGCGGGTGGGCACCCATACCGGCTACGCCCACTACACCGTCGGGCAGCGGCACGGCCTGGGCGTGGCGCTTGGCGAGGCGGTGTACGTGCGGGAGGTGCGACCGGCCAGCAACACGGTCGTGATCGGCTCGCGGCAGGAGGTCGCCGCGCGCGATTTCGCCGTCGAGGGCCGCCGCTTCGTGGCGGGCGAGCCACCCGCGGAGCGCTTCGCCGCCCGGGTGCGGATCCGCCACCGCGCGCCGGCGGTGCCCGCCGAGGTCACGCTGCTGGGCGAGGATCGCTTCGTGGTCGAGACCGCCGAGCCGGTGTGGGCGCCGGCGCCGGGCCAGGCCGCCGTCCTGTACCGCGATGACGAATGCCTGGGCGGCGGGCGCATCGCCAGGCCGCGGTGACGCCATGGCTGCTGCTCACCGTCCTACTGGCGCTCATCAACCTGCTGGGCCTGCTGGCGATCCGAGGTCGATGGGGGCGGGTGGCCGCAGCGCTGGCGCTGGCCTCACTGGTTGGGACGGTGCTCGGCAACGCGGTGGGCGGCCTGACCGGGCTCGAGCCGCTGACGCTGGGCGACTATCACGTCGTTTCGGCCTGCGTGGGCGCCCAGCTGCTGATGATCGGCACGCTGCTGCTGGCGGCACTGCTGCCCGGCACGCCACCGGAACGATGACGAGGCATGGCTGAGATGGACGTCGCCATCACCATCTTCCGCGTCGGGGTGGGCATCGGCGCGGTGCTGGTCGGGCTGGGCATCGTGCTGATCGCGTTCTCGCTGCGCCCGCTGGCCCGTGACGCGCGGGCGCTGGCCAACGACGCGCGCCGGCTGGCGAACCTGGCCGAGCGTGAGCTGGCCAGCATCCTCGAGGGCGCCCGCGAGCTGACCTCCGGCGCGGAGGAGATGGCCACCGACCTCGAGCAGCGGCTGGAGCGCCTCAACCAGCAGGCGGAGGCGCTGGAAGAGCGCTCGGCCGATCCGTCGGTGACCGTGGCGGCCACGGTGGCCAGCCCAACGGCCCTGCCAGCGCCGGATCGGCAGGCGGTGGGGCCGGTACAATCGGCCGACACACACGAGGGCGAGCGGATCGCATGAAGGACTCCGGCATCGGCAGCTTCCTGGCCGGGGCGGCAATCGGCGGATTGATCGGCGCCGCCATCGGCCTGCTGCTGGCGCCGTCCAGCGGGGAGGAGGTCCGGGAGCACGTCGGCGGCTTCGTCGACGGGCGACGCGCGGCCTTTGACGATGCGATCAACGAGGGACGTGCAGCGGCCGAGATCGCGCGCGCCGAGATGATGGGCGCGTACGATGCCGATGCCCCGGCGGGAGAGGCTGCTCCGCAGGGCGGGGCCGCGCCGGAGGGCGCTGCCTGATTACACCGAACCACCGATCCAGCGCGCATGCACGAGAGCCGGTGGTGAGCCGGCTCTCAGCGTGTGACGTGGTCAGCACCGGGCGAGGATGAAATCCATGGAGCCGATGAAGGCGGCCGACATACGCGAGCGCTTCCAGCGCTTCTTCGAGGAGCGCGGGCACACCCGCGTGCCGCCGGCCGCGCTGCTCGCCCGCGACGACCCGACGCTGCTGTTCGTCAACTCCGGCATGGCGCCGTTCAAGCGGGTGCTGACCGGCGAGGAGAAGCGCGACTACGTACGCGCCGTCGACTCGCAGCCGTGCCTGCGGGTGGCCGGCAAGCACAACGACTTCGAGGAGGTCGGCCGCACGCCGCGCCACCACACCCTGTTCGAGATGCTCGGCAACTGGAGCTTCGGCGACTACTTCAAGCGCGAGGCCATCCACTGGGCGTGGGAGTTCCTGACCGATGAGCTGGGGCTGCCGGCCGAGCGCATCGCGGCCACCGTCTACACCGATGACGACGAGGCGCACCGGGTCTGGGCGGAGGAGATCGGCCTGCCGCCGGAGCGGCTGGTGCGCTGGGGGAACATCGCCGCCGGCGACGAGAAGAACTTCTGGCGCATGGGCGACACCGGTCCCTGCGGCCCGTGCAGCGAGCTGCACTACGACCGCGGCGTGGAGCTGAGCGAGGGGCCGGACTGCATCCCGGATCACTCGGAGCACTGCCCGCGCTGGCTCGAGGTCTGGAATTTGGTGTTCATGGAATTCGACCGCGCCGCCGACGGCACGCTGACGCCGCTGCCGTTCAAGAGCGTGGACACCGGCATGGGGCTGGAGCGGATCGCGTCGGCCCTGCAGGGCGTCGATTCGAACTACCGCACCGACCTGTTCGAGCCGATCATCGCCCGCCTGGCCGAGTTCATCGGCCACGATCCGCAGACCGTCGAGAGCGAGCGGTTCAGCTACCAGGTGGTGGCCGATCACTCGCGGGCGATGACCTTCCTGATCGGCGAGGGCGTCAAACCGTCGAACGAGGGCGCTGGCTACGTGCTGCGCCGCATCATGCGCCGCGCGGTCCGCCACGGCCGGCTGATGGGCATCGCCCAGCCGTTCCTGCGCCAGACGTGCGACGTGGTGATCGACATCATGGGCGGCGCCTACCCGCACCTGGCAGAGGCGCGCGAGCGCATCCTGGCCGAGGTGGAGGCGGAGGAGGGCAAGTTCGCGCGCACGCTGGAGGCAGGCACCGAGAAGCTGCTGGCGCTGGTCGAGGCGGCCGGCGGCAATGGCCTGATCCCCGGTGACGAGGCGTTCCGCCTGCACGACACCTTCGGCTTCCCTATCGACCTCACCGTGGAGATCGCCGCGGAGAGCGGCGTGCAGGTGGATCGCGAGGGCTTCGAGCGTGCCATGGCCGCGCAGCGCGAGCGGTCGCGCGGCGGCAAGGGGGCGCGCTTCGCGCCGGACCCCTCGCTGGTCGAGCTGTCGAGCGAGTTCATCGGCTACCCGAACGAGACCCGGGCGGATGGCCTGGCAGTCATCGGCCTGACCCGCGGGGAGCCGGTGCAGGTGGTCCTGGACCGCACGCCGTTCTACGCCGAGGGCGGAGGACAGATCGGCGACCGTGGCGAGCTGGTCGGGCCGCGCGGGAAGGTGCTGGTCGAGGACGTCCAGCGCAGCGGTGACGCCATCGTGCACATCGGCAGCTTGGAGGGTGCGCTGGAGATCGGCGAGCCGATCGAGGCGAAGGTCGATAAGCGTCGTCGATGGGCAGCGGCGCGCAACCATACCGCCACGCACCTTCTGCACCGTGCCCTGCGCGACGTGCTCGGCGAGCAGGCCAAGCAGGCGGGCAGCTGGGTCGGCCCGGATGGCCTGCGCTTCGACTTCCCGGCCTCGGCGGCCACGCCGCGCCAGCAGCTGCGCGAGGTCGAGCGACGGGTCAACGAGCTGGTGCGGCGCAACGCGAGCGTGGTGCCGGCCTGGATGAGCCTGGGCCAGGCCCAGCAGTTGGGCGCCGACATGTTCTTCGGCGAGAAGTACGTCCCGGAGAACGTGCGGGTCGTGCAGGTCGAGGGCTACTCGAAGGAGCTGTGCGGCGGGACGCACGTGGCCGCCACCGGCCAGATCGGCTCGTTCCGGATCACCGGCGAGTCGAGCATCGGCGCCGGCCTGCGACGGATCGAGGCGGTCACCGGCGAGGCCGCCGACGAGCTGGTGGCCACCCGCCTGGAGGCACTGCACGCGGTCGCGACCCAGCTGGGCGTGCCGGAGGAAGAGGTCCCGGCCCGGGTCGAGGCACTCTCCACCCGCCTGCGCGAGGCGGAGAAGGGCGCCCGCCAGCCATCGGCGTCGTCCGCGCCGACTCTGGATGCGAAGGCGGCGCTGGCCGAGGCGCAGCAGGCCGGCGACAGCCTGGTGGTCGTCCAGCACTACCCGGAGGCCGATGCTGCGGCGCTTCGCCGCTGGGCGGATGAGCTGCGCGCCATCGCGGGCCGTTTCGTGGCGGTCGCCGCCGGCGAGGCGAGCGGCCCGGCGCTGGTGGTCGCCGCCAGCCGCGA
>DASSHC010000119.1:0-5860 GCA_035693105.1 Thermomicrobiaceae bacterium
AACCCGCATTGGGTCGCGCTCTGCCAGGGAACGCTCGCACGGTGGGCGATGGAACTGGGTCAGTTCGAGCGCGCCACTTGCTTGCTGCAGGAGGCGCTCGCCACCTGTCGCCGTCTCGGGCACGACTGGGGCGCCACCCTGGCGCTCAACTGGCTCGGCCACGTCGACATAGCGATGGGCGACAATGCGAACGCGCTCGTCCGCCTCCGCGAAAGCCTGAAGCTCTCTACCGAAGAGCAGGACCCGATGCAAGTCGCGCTGACGCTCATCGATATCACGGTCCCGCTGGCGCGCAGCGGCAATACGCGGCAAGCCGTCCGCCTCCTGGCGGCGGCCGAGTCGTGCCTGGAAGAGATGGCTTTGACGCTCGCTCATTCGCAGCAGGCCATCCATCAGGAGGTCACGACAGCCGCGCGCGGCGCTGGGCGAGCAGGCGACGCGGATCCTCTGGGGCGCCGGCCGGCGGCTCTCGCTGGAAGACATTACCGCCGAGCTGGGCAGCGATGATCCTTTGCCGGTAACCGCGGGGGCCGTTGGTTAGCTTGCCTGCGTGCCTCCAGGGTTGAAGCGGCTGGGCAGGAAGGGCTGCAGCAGCGGGTCGACGCGTCCGCTCAGGAGCGAGGTGGCGACCAGCTCGGCGCTAGCGGGCGCCTCCTTGGCGCCGGTGCGGAAGTGCCCGGCGGCCACCCAGAGGCCCTCGTAGCCCGGCACCGGGCCCATGATCGGCTCGCCGTCGGCCGTGGCCGGGCGCAGGCCGGTCCACGACGAGACCAGCTCACCCCGCGGCAGGCTGGGGCAGAGCGTGCCCGCCAGGTCGATCAGCCAGGCCACCGCCTCACCAGTCACGCGCCGGTCGAACCCCGCCTCCTCCTCGGTCGCGGCCGCCGTCACCGTGCCGTCGAGCCGGGGCAGGATGTAGCCGCCGCGGCCGGAGATGATGTGGCTGGGCGGCGTGGGCGCCCCGGCGAAGGCGATCAATTGCCCCTTGACCGGGCGCGTCGGCAGATCGATCCCCAGCGACTGGCTGAGCCCGCCCGTCCAGGCGCCGGCCGCCAGCACCACCGTGCCGCCCGGCACCAATCCCTGCGTGGTGCGCACCCCGGTGACGCGCGTCCCCTCGTGGGTGACCTCCTCGACCGGCACATCGGACATGATCGCCGCGCCGCGGCGGCTGGCCGCCATCGCCAGCGCCTCGGTCAGCCGCTGCACCCGCAGCGCGCCGACATCGGGCGCGAACCAGGCCGCGGTCAGCTGCCCGGTCAGGGCTGGCTCCAGCCGCCGCGCCGCCTCCGGGTCCAGCGATTCCACCCGAAAGCCGAGGCTCTGCTGCCACTCGGCCAGCCGGTTGACCTCCGCCGCGCCGGCCTCATCGACCGCCACCAGCAGATTGCCGGGCCGCTGGTACTCGATCGCCACGCCGGTCTCGCTCTCCAGTTGCTCGACGAGCGCCGGATAGCGCTCGCGGCTGCGGCGGGTGATCTCGACACGCTCGCGCGGCATGTTCAGGCGGTTGGGGTAGGAGATGATCCCCGCCGAGGCCCAGGAGGCTTCCCCGCCGATCGGCCCGCGCTCGACGATCGCGACTCGCTGGCCGCGCCGCGCCAATTCGTAGGCCACCGCCGCGCCGAGCAGCCCCCCGCCGACAATCACCACGTCGAACGCCTGCATCCCCACGCCGCTCTCACCTCCAACCTCAGCCAGTCCCGCCGGCACCAACGCTCTCATTACAAACCAGCCGGCACGCTCCGGTCAATCGACCAACACTCCTCACTTTGTCTCCCCCTCTCGCGCTTAGAAGCTTCCACCCGCCGAGCCGCCACCGGAGGACGCGCCGCCACCGCTCCCGCCGCTGCTCGACGGCGTGACCGAAGAATGGAAGGCGTGCCAGGTGTTGTAGTAGTGCGTCCGCTGGCCCGGCGTGCCGGAGGTCAGCGTACGGCTGAGCCAGGCGGGGTTGTAGCCAGACTTTTCCGCCTCTTTCAAACGGTGGTCGAATGCGCCCGCTACACCGAGCGCCACGGCGAAGGGGAAGACGGTATCGAGGTCGAGGTCGGCGCCGTGGATCGGTCCCTTGGCGGCCGACTTGATCCCCTTGCGGTAGCCGCGCCAGTCGGCGGCCAGCTTCTCGCCCGCCGCGCTGGTCGCCGGTAGGCTGTACGCCGCCCAGATAGCCGCCGCCCCGGCCAGCGCCAGCAGGACGATGCTCAGCGCGCTCCATTGGTCGTGGAGACCGCCCAACACCCGCCAGAGCCCGAACGCGGCCAGCAGCGCGAAGCCTCCGGCGATGTAGCCGGGGTTACGCCGCGCGCCGATCCCCGGGTCGAAGAGCCCCTGCTCCTCCAGGCTCTGCTCCAGGTCCTCCTGCGCCTGCTTCCACTCGCGCCGGAGCGAGCCCAGCCGGCCACTGGAGACCACGCTGTCGGGCGTGGCCTCGATCGCCAGCTGATCCCAGAGCTGCCGCTCCATGGGCGCTTTGGCGACTCTGGCATCGAGCAGCCGAATCTGGGCCTTGTGGTGCTCAGCCGGATCGATGCTCAACGCGCCCCGGCGCGCCAGATCGAGCAGCGTCGCCTCCATCAACCGGTCGCTGACCCGCCCATCGACGAGCGCCCCCGCCATGGCGGGTGAGAGGTCTGCCGGGGGCGTGGTGGTCGGCGGAGCATCGATGCCGCGCGCCAGGCGCGACTGCCGCACGCGCCAGGCGACCAATCCGACCAGCGCGGCACCCACCACGGCCAGCCCTTCGAGCGGCTCGCGCAGGTACTTCATGAGCGTTGCCGCACGGTTTGAGGGAATCTTCCCGAACTGGAGCTGGTGCGCCACGGCGTCCAGGCCGGCGGCCAGCGCGCCGTAAAGGTCGTCGCTCTTCAGCCGCGGCGCCATCGATGTGTCGTAGATCGACTGCAGCTCGGACTTGGGCAGCTTGCCGCCCTGGTAGTGCGTGGCCCCGGCGTAGAGCGCGGCGTGGCCGTGAACCGGGCTCAGCGAGCTGAGGTTGACGAAGATCACCAACCCGTCGCGCGCACCCGGCGCCGACTCGACATCCCACTCATCCATCAAGACCTGGGCGTCGGCAGCCGTCGCGCCGTCGCTGACATTCCGCATCTGAATGTAGACGATCGTCGGCGCGCCCGCCTGATCGACCAGCGCCGCCCGGTGCTCGAGATCGCGCACCTGAGCGGGCGTCAGCAGGCCCGACCGGTCGTAGATGTGCTGGCCAGGCGCCGGTGTGCCGTAGCTGCTGTCCGCCCGTGCGGCCAGCGGCAGGCAGAGAAACAGGAGGATCACCAGCCACGCGCGCCGCATCATGCCCGCCCCCTTGTTCGCAGTGTCGCGCTGCATTCGGCGTAGTCTGCCGCATAGCGCACGGGCGTCAAGATGCGGCGGGCCATCATTCCTGGCCAGTGTTGACACGGTGACGTACGACGAGGATGTGACGTAGGGCACGACGGATCCCTCGACTGCGCTCGGGATGACAGGGTTAAATTGGGGCCGACGACAAAGACGTGCCTTGTCCGATAGGCACCACCCCTACCCCGATCATCCCGAGCGCAGTCGAGGGATCCGTCCTCACCCGGCACCCAACTCACGCATTGGACAGGCCTTCCGCCCTGCTACAATCGCCTGGTCTGCACGCTCGCAACGAAGGAGGTCATCATGCCGGTCGGTGCCAAAGCCAGCCTGTCGCCGCAGGAGGCGCGGCAGCTCCACCAGCAGGCGCTGGTGATCGATACGCAACAGCCGCCGATCACCTCCGGCATCGTCTTCACCCCCGGCATGCGCGCGAAGCTCGCCGAGCTGGCCGAGCAGGGGCGCACCCGCGCCGAGGCGGGGCCGGTGCTGGAGCGGACGCTAGTGCACGAGATCGAGCGCTCGCCCGAGGCGCGCGAGATCTATCTCGACATGTGGCGGCGCTCCGGCGTCACTGCGGCCTGCGGCACCTTCTCCGGGCCGGACCGGCTGGAGACCGCCTTCGCCAACGCCGTGCGCAAGATCGCCAACGCCCAGGCGATCGCCACCGCCCTTGAGGGCCATGTTTCGATCGCGCGCCGAGCCGCCGACATCGAGCAAGCGCAGCGCGACAACACACACGCCATCATCATCGACTTCCAGAACACGATCGCCTTCGGCGACGAGATGAACCGCATCGACCTCTTCCACGGGCTCGGCCTGCGCATGGTGCAGCTCACCTACAACCTGCAGAACCTGGTGGGCGACGGCTGCACCGAGACCTACCAGGGCGGGTTGACCTACTTCGGCCGCGAGGTGGTCACGCGGCTCAACGAGCTGAAGATCCTGGTCGACGTCAGCCACTGCAGCGAGCAGGTCGGCTGGGACGCCATGGAAGTCTCGACCGCGCCGGTGATCGTCTCCCACTCGACCAGCAAGGCGGTTGCCTATCACGATCGCGGCAAGACCGACGAGCTGGCGCGCGCCATCGCCGACCAGGGCGGCTACTTCGGCGTGGTGGTCGTGCCGGGCTTCATCCGTGAAACGCCAGGCGCCTCGATGGCCGACGTGGTGCGCCAGGTGGAGCATCTGGTCGATGTCTGCGGCATCGACCACGTCGGCATCGGCACCGACAAGGCCGGCCCCGGCCCGAGCACCAGCTCGCTCGTCGAATACCCCGCCTCGATGCCCGCCAACTTGCCGGGCGAGTTCAATCGGGGCGGCTTCCGCAACCAGGAGCACCGTCTGACCGACGAGTACAACACCGAAGGCTTCGAGCGCTTTGGCGACTGGCCAAACATCACCGTGGCGCTGGCCGAGGCCGGCTTCAACGAGGACGAGCTGCGCAAGATCCTGGGGCTGAACTACCTGCGGGTCTTCCGCGAGGTGGTGGGATAATGGCTAGGGAGGAGCAGCCCGGGCCGCTGGCCCCGCACCTGCAGCCCGACCCCGGCCTGCTGGGCCGCGAATGGGCCGCCCTGGTCGAGGCCGACCGCGAGCAGGTGGAACGTCTGCGCGAGATGCCCGCCGGGAGCGAGCACTGGGAAATCCTCGCGCCGCACTTCGTGGCCGACCCGCGCCGCCGGGACGATGCCATCCTCGACGCGCTGCGCGCCTGCAGCGGCCCGGAGCGCGTCTGGCTGGATGTCGGCGCCGGGGCCGGGCGCTACGCGCTGCCGCTGGCGCTTGCCAGCCGCCAGGTGATCGCGGTCGAGCCGAGCCCGGCCATGCGCGGGTTTCTGCTCGACGCCGCGCGCCAGCACGGCATCGCCAATCTCGACGTGCGCGCCGCCAGTTGGCCGGAGGGCGCGGCGGGGATCGAGGCCGACTACAGCCTGATGTCGCACGTCGGCTACGACGTGCCGGAGATCACCCGCTTCATCGATGCGCTGGAGGCCGCCACGCGCGCGCGCTGCTTCGCGCTCTTGATGGACCGTGTGCCCAATAGCGGCTTCGAGCACCTCTGGCGCGAGATCCACGGCGAGGAGCGCGTGCGCCTGCCGGCGGCGCGCGAGTTCGTCCACCTCCTGCTGACGCGCGGCGCGCTCCCCGAGCTGCGCGTCTTCCCCAGCGACCGGCACCCGTACTCGGAGGATGATGTCCGGCGAGACGCCCGCCGCCGCCTCTGGCTGCGCGAGGGCTCGGAGAAGGACCGCCAGGTGCAGGCGCTGCTCGACCAGGTGCTGACCGCCGGCGCGCAGGACTTCCAGCTCCCCAGCGCCGTCGCGCTGATCAGTTGGGCGCCACCGCGGTAGACGCGGGCACGGGGAAGTGGCTGTCGACAGCGCTGGGTGCCGGGTGAGGACGGATCCCTCGACTGCGCTCGGGATGACAGGGTTAGATTGGGGCGGACGACCAAGACTTGCCTCGTCGTCCGCCCCGAATTACCCTTGTCATTCCGAGCGCAGTC
>DASSHC010000120.1:0-4867 GCA_035693105.1 Thermomicrobiaceae bacterium
CGTCGTGGCCGCGCACCACGGCGTCGGCCCGCGCCCGCACATCCGGCGCGGCGTTGCCCATGGCCACGCCGATCCCGGCGGCCTCCAACAGCGGCAGATCGTTCTCGCCGTCGCCGACCGCCACTACGTCGGCCAGCGTCAGGCCGAGATCGGCGGCCAGCAGCCGCACCGCATGGAGCTTGCTGACGCCGGGCATGTGAATATCGGCGGCCCAGAGCGACTCCGCCCCCTTCTGCCACCAGGGGCGAAAGTGAAAGAGGCTGATACCGGCGGCGAGCAGGCGGGCAGTCAGGGCCCGCAGCGCGTGCTCCGGCCCCGAGACATCGACGGTGAGCACCTCCGGCGTGCGCGACAGCTCGGACGATGGGACGAGATCGATGTCGGCCCAACCGCTCCCGAAGCTGCGCGCGTAGGGTTCCAGATCCTCACCGGCCGGCGCGACGATATGCTCGCCGCGCAGCGGACCCTGCAAGAGGATCGGCGGCATCCCGGCCGCCAGGGCCGCCTCGGTCACCAATTGCAGGGCGTCCGCGTCGAAGACCGCCCGATACACCGGCTCCTCGCGTGCCGTGTCCCAGATCAGCGCACCGTTGGCGACGATCAGCGGCAGCCTGATACCCAGCTCGTCGACGATGGGGCGCGTCGAGCGCAATCGCCGCCCGGTTGCGAGCGCCACCGCCACGCCCTGCCCGTGCGCCGCCGCGATCGCCGCGCGCGCCCGCGGCGTCACCACATCCTCCGGACTCATCAGCGTCCCATCGACATCGAGCACCAATAACCCGGGCATCAATCCTCCAACCGTCAGGTTGCCGCCGAGCCCAGCCGCTACTGGCGGCGCGCTGCCGCCGGCTCCGGCGTCTGTAGCGCGTGGGGCGCGAACTCCCCGAGGGGCCGCCCAGCGTGCCGAGACACCCCGGTCAACTGCGCGACTGCTCGAGCGCTTCGCGCACGGAGTCCGGCAGGGGCGTGGGCTTGCCGTCGGCATCCAGCCAGACCTGGGCTGAGCTTCCGACGGCCACCTGCGTGCCATCATCGACACGTACCAGCTCGTAGCCGAGGATGAAACTCCGCTGGCGGATCTCTTCGGTCCAGACACGTGCCAGAAGCCGGTCGCGGTGCCGCGCCGGAGCGCGGAAGCGACAGGTGGTCTCGGCGATGGTGAAGGTGCGGCGTCGATCTCCAGGTGGACGTGGGCGTCCCACGATCTCCAGCGCGACGAGGTGCTCAAGCCGTGCCTGCTCGAAGTATTCGAAGTAGCGCGCGTTATTGACGATGCCGTCGGCATCCATGTCGGTGGAACGTACCCAGATCTCGTGCTCGGTAACCCGCATCGCTCTACACCTCCGCGGTTGACGGGTGCGCTGCCCCGCGTGGCCGAACCAGGGATCGTGCGCTGCCCCAACCGTCGTTCCACCCGGCCCCTCCCTGCCATTCAACGGGGGTGCTAGGGCTGCAGCGGTTGACGGTATCACCTGTATCCCCGCGTTCCGCCCCTCACTGTCCGCTGCTACGCCGGAGATTACAACAGGTGCGCGGGCGAATTCGAGCAGCAGGCCAGGGCGAAGCGCGGACTCGCACGACGAGGGGGCCGAGGCGAGCCTCCCCACGCATGCCGGCGAGGCGACTACCGGTGGGCGGGCGCGTACCGACGCCGCGCCGCCCGCGTGGGCGGCGATGATACCTACCTGTCAGCCGGAGCGGCCGGTATGCGTCAGCGCGCGGGGAGCGCGTAGCGCAGGAAGAGGTGGCTATCACCGCGCTTGACCGAGATCAGGTCACTCCAGAGCGGCGCTTCCGGCGCGAACCGGACGCCGGCGACGAGGGCCGGGCGCTCGGCCGCGCGATCGCGCCCCGCGATCTGCGGGGCAAGCGTCAAGAACAGCTCATCGACCAGGCCGGCGGCCAGGAAGGCGCCGAAGAGATGCGGACCCGCCTCGCTCAGAATTCGGTCGCACCGCCGGACCTGCTGGATGGCGGCGAGAATCGTCGCCGGCGCCAGCATCGCGCCAGCGTCCGGCGCGGCGACGGAGACGTGCGCGGCGAGGTTTGTTTCCGCGAGCCGCCGCTGGCCCGCCTCGGTCGTGACGATCAGGGCCGGCGCCGCGTCGGAGCGAAAGACCGGCAGCCCGGGGTCGATCGCGCCACTGGCGGTGACGATCACATTGAGCGGAGGCTCGTCCTTGCCGAGCGCGGCGCGCAAACGCTGGAATTCGTCCGCCAACCGTGGAAAGACATAGTCCGGCGTCCAGCGATGCGTGGGTGACGCGCGCAGCACACCAGCCCCCACCACCACCGCATCCACCGTCGCGCGCAAGAGGCCCATCACCATGCGATCGTGGGGGTCATGCCCGCTGATCTCCTTGCCACCCTCCTGACCCGGGACGTTCAAAGAGACAACGCCGTCGAGGGTCTCAACGAAGTTGCTGATGACGTACGGGCGGTCGGGTCGTACCGGGAAGGCTAGCTCGCCGTAGCGGGCGGCCAACTCCGGCGGCAGTGGAAGCGGCCGCGCCCGGTCATCGCCGCGCTCATACAGGGTCACCAGAGGAGCCGGCAGGCTCATCGCTGCAATCCACAGGCGGTATAGAACTCGGCCCGCAGGGCCGGATTCCCGTCATACTCGCCGCGCCAGTAGGTGGTCCGGGTCTGCGGCGAAAGCTCACGGACGCCCCGCATCTCGGTACACAAATGATGCGCCTCCAGGTAGACGGCCACACCATGCGGCTCGAGCATCGCCTCAAGGGTGTCGGCGATCTGCTGGCCGATCCGCTCTTGCACCGTAAAGCGCATCGCGTAGAGCCGCACGAGCCGGGTGAGCTTGGAGATCCCGATGATGTGCTCGTGGGCGATATAGCCGACATAGGCCTGGCCGTAGAAGGGCAAGACATGGTGCTCGCAGAGGCTGAAGAAGTGGATCGGCCCCTCGATAACCTGGCTCAGGCGGCAGTCAGAGCCGCCCCGGCACTCCGTCTCGAAGACTTTGATCAACTTCGGGTCGCCATCGTAGCCGGCGGTGCTGTCGTAGAGCGCGCGGACGTAGCGGCGTGGGGTATCGCGCGTCGCGGGCGTCGTGAGATCCAGGCCGAAGGCGGTCAGCATCTCAGCAATATTGTCCTCGAAGTGTTTGAACTGTTCGGCAGAGATCTGCCGGGGATGAATCGCCAGGATCCCCGGCATCGTCTCGACGAAGTCATCATCTCCGGGCGCGAGTCTCTTGGAAACCACGAGTCCACCCCAAATCCGTACTGAGCTTCGGACGGAACGCCGGCGACCATGCCCTGGTCGCCCCGGTCGTCTCCGCCGCCAGTCGCGCTCCGCCGTCCAGCGCCCGAAACAGTGAACCGGCGCCTATCGAACGCTGACGCCGCAAGCCGAAGACCACGGCCGGTGGGGACCCGCGGCACGACGGCGAAGATGGCGAGCGCCAGCGCCACCCAGGCATGGACCCGGCGGCGGCAGACGTGGCGCCCGGGCGGAGGGGCGGTTCGCGATCCCCGCCGGATGACTCCGTTTCGGCATGAATCCTGCCAGGATCGCGTCTCGGCATGCCGCGGGACACGCCGTGGGGCCACGGCCGAGTCGAGGAGGCTGATTATGTATCGTTCGCTCCAACGTCTGATCGACCGCCAGTCGTGGCTGAATACCGTCGCTGACCCGCTGCAGAAATTCCTCAACTCCATCTTCCCCCAGCAGGTCGAGACCGGAGCCTCGCAAGCCATTCAGAATCTGCTCAACGGAGTCTGGCTCGGTCACCCCCTCCATCCGATGCTCACCGATGTGCCGGTGGGCGCCTGGACCGCCACGCTGGTGCTTGATTCGATCGCTGCCCTCTCAGGCAGTGAGCATCTGGAGCAGGCGGCCGACCTGACACTCGCGACCGGCCTGGCCGCCGCCCTCCCGGCCGCCGTGAGCGGCGTGACCGACTGGAAGGACACCTACGGTGAGACCCGCACGGTCGGTCTGCTCCACGGGCTGACGATGGCGGGGAGCGTGCTCGCCTACACCGCGGCTTTGGCCGCTCGTCGCGGCGGCGCTCGCTCGGCCGGCATGCTCCTCTCCGGCGTGGGCTACGCCCTGATGGCCGGCGGCGCCTACCTCGGCGGCGACGAGGTCTTCGACCTGGGCTACCCGGTGAATCAGACGGCGTTCCATCAGGGGCCGGGCAAGTACACCAAGGCGATGCCGCTGGCCGATCTGCCGGAGAACACGCTGACCAAGGCCAGCGCGGGCGGCGTCTCGATTCTGCTGGTCAAGCAGGGGAGCGCCGTCTACGCGCTCGATGATACCTGTGTCCACGCCGGCTGCACGCTCTCCGACGGCCGCCTCGACGGCCACAGCGTGATCTGCCCCTGCCACGGCTCGCAGTTCGACCTGCGCGACGGTACGGTGCTCAACGGACCGGCGACCATGCCGGAGCCGCACTACGATGTCCGCATCCGCGAGGATATGATCGAGGTGAAGCGCGCGGCGGAGTAGTCGGCCCGTACCTCCGGCCCCTCTCGCAGCGAGTTGGCTGACAGGAAGAGGGACGAGCGCGCAACTGGAGGCAGAGCGGACGACCGCCAGTCCGGGGCCTATGCTCACGAACAGGACGCGCCCAGGCGGCGGGAGCTGTTCGATCACGGTGCGGACTGAGTTGGCGACAGCGACCCGGCATCGCCCGTGCCCGGCGGTTGCTCCTCAAAGAGCGCAAGGTACGTGCTGTAACGGAAGCGGCGGCGACGCCGCGCTCCGGTTATCTCCTCAATGATGCCGAGTTGCTCGAATTGGCGGATCAAACTACCCGCAGTGGCTTTGGACACCGGTAGACTCTTCTGTACGACCGTCGCATTCACCAGCGGACGCTGGTACAAGAGATCGAGCAGCC
>DASSHC010000121.1:0-17532 GCA_035693105.1 Thermomicrobiaceae bacterium
CTCTCCGGACGGAGCCGTGCACGGCTCCGTCCGGAGAGGGGCCGGGGCCATCGCATACGTCGAGCGCCGCCCCACGACGGATCCCTCGACTCCGCTCGGGATGACAGGGGAAATAGGGGGCTGACGACAAGCACTTGCCTCGTCCGGCAGGCCCCATCCTCTACCCTGTCATCCCGAGCGGAGTCGAGGGATCCAAGCCCCACACGGCAATATGCCTGCTCGAAAGCCACTGCCCCTCTCCCAGCGCACTGGGAGAGGGGTCGGGGTGAGGGCCCTCTACGCCGACGACTTCAGCGCCGCCATGGCGTCTTGCAGGAGCTTGCTCCCCTGAGCGATCTTGTCCTGGGCCGATTTGAGCTGCGTGGTGTCGCCGTAGTCGACGGCGTAGAGGATGTCGTCGGCCGCGCTGTCGAGCCGCGCCAGCGCCTTGACCATGGCGTCGTTGGCCTGCTGGTATTGAGTCGGCGGCTCGACCTGCTGCATCACCCCGAAGAAGTCCTTCCACGGCTCGACCTGGGTCGTCATCTGATAGGCCCAGTGGTCGCTCTGGGGCTGGGGATCCTTGAGCAGCGTATCGACCTCGCCCAGGCTGGCCTGCACGAAGTCGCCGATGCGCGTGACGTCGGCGCGGTAGTCGGCGTCCTTGCCGCGGTAGTCCACCACCTTCTGCTGGGGCGCGCTGCTGGGGAGCGGCGTCCAGGTCGGCAATGGCGTCGGCCTGATGGTCGGAATCTGCGTCGGCGTCGGAATCGGCGTCGGCGTGGCTGCCGGCGTGGCGGCGACCGCGATGGCGGGCCCGGTCGGCTGGGGCGGCTGGTTCTGACGCTGGTTGCCGATGGTCCAAAAGGCAAAGACGGCGGCGATGACCACCACCGCGCCCAGCATGATCGCGCAGCCGACGCCCATCAGCAGGGCGTCCGAGTCCCGTCGCGCTTCGCCGCGCGTGTCGCCGCTCGCCAGCGGCGCGCTCTCCGCCGGCCGGCGCGGGACAAGCTCGCCGGTTCCGCTCCCGCCGGGTGGCGCGGCCGGGGGTGGCGGCGACGCGCCGAGCTGGCGCACACCCGGTGATTGCTGGTTGCTGCCCTGACCTATCCTCATCGACCGGTTCCCATTTCCTGTTTCATCGACGTGAACGGCTCGGTTGCGCCTGCCTGGGAGGAAGACGGGCATGGATGTCGCGCACGGTTCAGTCTAGGGAGGTGGACGCAGGCTGCCGACCGGCCGGGGGGTGACTCCGGTCCTGATCGGCGCTGACCAATGGTGGGATTGGGACGGCGAGGTTAGCGCGGGCGGCGGCGGGCTCGCGGGAGCGCCAGGCCGCGCGTGGCGGCTCGCGTGGCGCTTCGCGAGGCGTTGCGTCTGGCTCGCTTCTCGCGGACGTGCGTGCGCATCGCGTCGGGGACGGCCCGTGCGATCTCGTCAGGCGATGCCCCGGGCCCGAGCCGCGCGCGCACGATGCGCGCGACGCTGCCGACCAGCGCCGGATCGAGCGGCCGTCCCTCGGTCGCCAGCTCGAGCGCCACGTTGATCAGCAGCAGGTCGCTGACGTTGCGCCGGGCGGCGGTGCGCGCGGCGCCGATGAAGGCGCTCTGGGCTGCCGGGTCGCCCGGACGGCCCTGGACGATCAACTGCGCGCCCAACGTGCGCCAGAGGTCGCCGTGGCGGCGCTGGCGCGCGCTTGGCTCGCCCCGCGCCGCGCTGGCAACCTCGGCCACTCGCGCCGGCGTCGCCTCCTCGTCGCTGTCGGCGATCGCCTCCAGCGCCGCCGCGAGCTGCCGCGGCGAGACGCGCCAGCCCGCCGCCCGGCGCACCGCCGCCAGGAAAGGCCGGTCGCCGCTCATCGGCGCCTCTGCTACGGGCTCCCGCTCGGCTTCCTCACTCATATCTGTCCGCTCCCCTCGGGGCCCATCGCTCACGACTCATCGCTCATCGTTCATCGCTCGACAGCCGCCGCCGCGTCGGGTACGCTGGCGACTCGATCATCGCAGATCCGACGTCGCCTGGGGCGTGTCGCAGGTTCGCTGCCGGCGTGGGAAGGTGCCCGAGATGAGCCAGATGGAGCAACCACGAGAGTATCGCCGCTACAGCTACTGGCTGGAGAGCTGCGGCGACGATCTGACGCCGCGCCCGGGGCTCGACGGCTCGATCGAGGCCGACGTCGCCATCCTCGGCGCCGGTTTCACCGGCCTCTGGACCGCCTACTACCTCAAGCGGGCGCGCCCCGAGCTGGCGATCGCGGTCGTCGAGCGCGAGATCGCCGGCTTCGGCGCCTCCGGCCGCAACGGCGGCTTCGTCACCCCCGGCTTGCAGGTCTCACTGGGCAAGCTGGCGGCGCGCTTCGGCCGCGACAGGGCGCGTGCGCAGCAGTTGGCCATGTTCGCGACGGTCGACGAGGTCGGCCGGGTGGTGGCCGAGGAGGAGATCGACTGCGGCTACCATAAGGGCGGCTACCTGCGCGTGGCGCGCGGGCCGCAGCAGTTGCCGGCGCTCGAGTCCAGCGCCCGCGCGGCGGAGGCGTTCGGCCTGGCCGACCACTATCAGCGGCTCGACGCCCAGGAGACCAAGGAGCGGGTCCAGATCGCGGGGGCGCTCGGCGCCACCTTCAACCCGCAGTGCGCGCTGGTCCAGCCGGCCAAGCTGGTGCGCGGGCTGGCGCGGGCGGTCGAGCGGCTGGGTGTCACCATCTACGAGGGCACGCCGGTGACCGACTTCGTCGCCGGCCCGCGGCCGCGGCTGCTCACGCCGCGCGGCGAGGTGCGCGGCGGCACGCTGGTGCTGGCCGGCGAGTCGTACCTGACACGCCTGCCGCAGCTCAACCGCCAGCTGATCCCGGTCTACTCGCTGATCACGCTCACCGAGCCGCTGAGCCAGGCCGACTGGGAAGAGATCGGCTGGGAGGGGCGCGAGTGCCTCAGCTCGCCGCGCCTGACGGTCGACTACCTCTCCAAGACCCCCGACGGCCGTATCGCCTTCGGCGGGCGCGGCGCGCCCTACCACTATGGCTCGACCATCGCCGACGAGTACGACCGCCACGAGCCGACGCACGCCGCGCTGCGCCAGGCCACGGTCGAGTGGTTCCCGCGACTGAAGAACGTCGCCTTCACCCACGCTTGGGGCGGCCCGCTCGGCATGCCGCGCGACTGGCTGCCGACGATGTCCTACGACCGCGCGAGCGGCATCGCCTCCTCGCGCGGCTACACCGGCCAGGGCGTGGCGACGGCCAACCTGGCCGGGCGCGTGTTGACCGACCTGATCCTGGAGCGCCAGTCGCCCCTGACCGAGCTGCCGCTGGTCAACCACCAGTCGCCGGACTGGGAGCCGGAGCCCTGGCGCTGGCTGGGCGTGCGCTACGTGCAGCGCGGCTACCAGCGCCTCGACGAGCAGTCCGAGCGCTCCGGCCGCGCCCCCAACGGCCGCACCCTGGTGGAGCGGCTGGGCAGCCATTGAGGACGTCGGGGAAGGGCTGCCCAGCGCGGGCGCCGCGCCATGACGCGGCTAGAACGTGACCACGCTCCGGGCCGAGGCCATGCGCGAGAAGGCTACGGGGTCGATGAATGACGCCCCCAGGCGATCCATCTCCTGCTGTGTCACCCCACGGGCGACGGCGCAGGCCCCTCAGACGTAGAGCGGGATGCCCGCCTCCCGGACCTGCCCCACCAGTTCAGCCAGCGCGGGGAAGCCGACGCCGTACACAGCCTCGATCATCCCCGGCTTGAGGAGCGCGGCCCCTTCGTCGACCAGCACGACGCAGCTGTCGATCCCGGCGCCGGCGGCGCCGTGGGCCGCCACGAAGGGGAGCGTCGCCTTGGTGGGATCATCCGTCCCGTGCAGGCCGACGTACATCAATGGTCTTCCATTCGCACTCATGGTGCCTGCTCCTGTCACGATCTCCATCCGGAATCTGTTCCGAGTATCCCTGGGGTAGCTACCCGGCGAACCAGCGCCGTGATCTCCATACTGGAGCGGTCGCGCGGAGCCCACATCGGACGAACGTCCGATTTGATCTCGCTGAGGTTCATGCTCCGAGCACGAGCGATGGCGGGACTGATGCGGCTTGTTCGGGAGAGCCCGCCGAGCGGCGGAATCGGCCGGAGCCGTCAGGCGATCAGATCGTGCTCGACGGCGAACAGCGTCGCGGCGGCGCGGGTCGAGACTCCGATCTTGCCGTAGATGTGCTCCAGGTGCGACCGGATGGTGCGCTCGCTCACGAAGAGCGCCGCCGCCATCTGCTGGCGGGTCAGACCCGTGGCCGCCAGGCGCAGGACCTCCACCTCGCGCGCCGTGAGCCCGGCCGGCGCGCCGCGGCGCGTCCATTCCGCGGCCGCGCCGTGTTCGCCGATGGCATCTGTTTTCAAGAAGGCGGCAAACGCGTCGGGGTCGAAACCCGGGCCGACGTCCGCGGCAAGCTGCGCCACCGCCGCCCCGGCATCCAGCGTCGCACGCCCCGGCCCCGCGTGGGTCAGCTCGTCGAAGGCGTCCGCGACGGCCAGGATGCGCGCCCCCAGCGGGATCCGAGCGCCGGCCAGCCCCCGGTAGTAGCCGCTGCCATCCAGACGCTCGTGGTGGGCCCCGACGATACCGGCGACACCGTGCAACGACGGCACGCGCGCCAGGATGCGCTCGGCGTGGTAGGGGTGCAGCCGCAGCGCCTCCCGCTCCGTCTGCGTGAGCGCCTCGCGCGGCTTCTCCAGCACGAAGGCGGGCAGCGCGACCATTCCAAGATCGTGAAACAGCCCCGCCAGGCGGATCGCGCGGACCTCCTCGGCCGGAAGCGGCAGCCGTCCGGCGATCTCCGCGGCGGTCTCGGCCACCCGGCGCGAGTGGCCGAGGGTGTAGCGCGACTTCATATCGGCGAAGTCGGCGGCCAAGCGGGCCACGTCCAGGAGCTTGTCTTCGCGGATGAAGCGGTACGGCAGCTCGGGCTCCAGCGCGCGCACGGCGTCCAGCACCGTCTCGCGCTCCAGCAGCTCCCAGAAGCCCGGCCGATGCGCGGTCGTGAGGAGCATATCGACGACGGCGGGGTCGAAGGCCTTGCCGCGTCGTTCCCGAGCCTGCTGGAGCGCCTGTTCGCGCCCGTGCAACTGCTGCCAGACCTCGAAATAGAACGCCACCTGGGCGATGCGGGCGGTGACCGGGATCGTGGCGCCGCCGACGCCGGCCGGCATCCCCTTCCCGTCCCACTCCTCGAAGACATACATCAGGGCATCTTGGACCTCCAGCGGCATCCCCAGACGGCCGGCGAACCGGTTGGCGACCTCGCAGGTGTTGCGAAACCCCTCGCGGAAGCGCTCGCGGCCGTGCAGGAGAAATTCCATGATCCGCCCCGTCCTGACCGGCAGCGAGGCGTCCGCCGCCAGGTGGTGCCGGAGCCAGTCGAAGACCTCTAGGGGATCGTGGGTGTCGCGGTGGAAGAACAACTGCTGCCGTGCCACCAGCTCATCGCCCATGAGGTAGGAGGAGAACGCGCTGGCGAAGGCCGTGCAGCCGGCATCGAGCAGGAGGGCGGTGTAGTACAGCTCGCCCTGCGTCTCGGCCGAGAGCCCGAGCTGCCGCCCGATCTCGGTCGCGATCACGCAGGAGCGGGCGGCGTGCTCGGCGGGGAGCCCAAGCGCCAGGTCGAACGCCAACGAGAGGGCCGAGATCACCTCGGCGGTGCGCACGTAGCCTGGTGGTTGAGCGGCGTGCACGCGCGCGTTCATGTCACGCGAATCCATTCGCCGGTTGTCATTTCCCATGAAGCCGCCACGGGTGTGGTCGAGATTCGCGGCAACGCTCAACGCGGAGCCTGCCACACCAGTATAGAATGCTGCTCTGGTTGATCGCAATGAGGCGGCTGGGAACGCGGAGGTTATCCGACAGCATACTGCAGAGGCGCTGGCCGGCACCGGGAGATCCTTCATCTGCGGCCCCAGAGCTTGCCGAAGGAAGGGAGGACCGGGACACGGCGGCCGTGCCCCGGTCCTGCCGAGCCGCGGCGAAGGGTCGCTCAAGCCTTGGTGCCACGGTGATGGCGCAAGGCAGATGCGGCCTCAGGATGACCGGGCAGAGGAGCCGCGACGAAGCACCTCCCCGCGCTGATCGCTTGGCCAAGAGCGCCGCACGCTGCTCGAGAGCCGGCTGCCCTCCTATACCCAGATCTCGGAGGTGCAGTCGCCGCCCGGATAGCGCATCTCGTGGGCGCGGGCCGGGCCGGCCGGCTCTTGGCTGAAGTCGACGTAGAAGTCCTGATTGACCGTGAGCCCGCCGCGCTCCGTGTCGCAGTCGATCTGGAGCAGATACGAGCCGCGCGTGGCCAGATCCGGGTAGAACTGATTATCCCAGACGCTGTAGAGCGAGTTCGTCACGTAGAGGCGCTTGCCGTCGAGGCTGAGCTGCAGCATCTGCGGCCCGGCGCCGAGCGTATGCCCCTGGACAGTCTCCGCTCTCCCGAGCACCCCGCCGACCCAGACCTGCCCCGTCAGCATCGGCCGCGCCGGATCGCTGACGTCGTACTGCCGGATATCGCCGTGTAGCCAGTCCGAGAAGTAGAGGTAGCGATCGTCCAGCGACAGCAACAGGTCGGTGATCAGGCCGGGCACCGGGAACGGCCAGCCGGCTACCTCGATCGGGTCGACCGCGATCACGTTGTCGGCTTGCCAGGCGCCGTCGGGTCCGCCCTGGTGGTAGTGCCACATGGTGCTGGAGAGGGCCGCGCCGACGAAGCCGTGCGCGCTGTCCGGATCGTGGTGGAAGCGGACTTCGAGGGGGATGAGGCCGTCCGCGCCCAGGTCGATGGTCTGTGTGATCTCGTGCCTGTCCCAATCCCAGAAGTGCAACCGCTGCCCGTACTTGCCGGCGCCGACATCGTCCAGGTTGAAACCCTGGCGGTAGGTGCTGGGAGCCGCCCACTCGCTGCTGATCATCACGTTGTGGCGCGGCTGGTACCAAAAGTCGTAGTTGAACCGCATGTTCGTTGCGTTGCGCTCCCAGCGGCCCGCGATGTTGAACTCCTGGTCGAGCAGGAGGAACCCGCCCGGCCCCTCACCGTCGCGATCGCCGAGCATCGAGATCATGACGTGCCCATCGGCGAGGCAGTGGACCGTGTGCGGCGCGGAGAGATTGACCTTCTCCTTGATCTCGTCGCCCTCGATCACTTTGTGCATCGTCGGCGCACGATCGTCGGACGCGTCGAGGACGTGAATCCGACTCGATGCATTGCCCGGCACGATCAGGAAGCGTCGCTCGGCGCACTGATCGGTATGGCACGACGAGCACGCATTCCAGCCGAAATGGTGCAATTCGTCACCAACGTTCGGCATGACTGTCCGATTGATGACCTGCGAATAGGTCGATGAACTCGGATCGACGTCGATCGTCGCCAGGTAGTCCGGCTCCTCGATACCGGTCCCCTCGTAGAGGGCGACGGTATAGAGCACCTTCTCCGGCTCGGCCTGCATTGCCTCCTGTGGTGAGGCGTATCCTGGGCCGTGGTGCTCGTGTTCCTGATGGTGCGTTTGGTGGCCTGACATGAAGGCTTCCCCTTCCTCGCTTGCGATGGCGGATCGCCGGCCGGAGCACCAGCCCTTGTCGAGCTGCTGCGTTCGTCAGCGGCAAGTGGTAGATCGGCCGTCGAGGGCAACGTTCGGCGGGCGAAGCTCCCTGCCCTCCCCTCCCGACCGAACCGGCGTGCGTGCCACTATGGTCTGAAAAACGGGGGGCGCCGGCATCGGACGAACGTCCGATATCCCCGGGGCGGAGTTTGGGGGGTTGACGACAACGGGTGAGGTGGGATCAGCGCGCGGGCGCGCTGCCACGAGGCCGTGGCCCGCCTGGAGAGTGGCGCCGGCGCGGCTCGATCGCTCGACGGCTCAGACCGGAAGCGCTTCGACGATGCTGGTGTCCAGCGCGGTCGGGATCACCCGCGCCAGGTGGAAACCGGCGCCCGCGAAGAGCGCGGCGAACTCCTCCGGCGTTCGCTCCTGCCCGCCGGGATTGACCAGCATGTTGAGATCCGCCAGCTTGCCATCGCTTCCCGTATTCGGCGGCTCGATCAGGCGCTCGATCACCAGCAGGCGGCCGTCCGGGGCGATCGCCCGCCGGCAGGAGCGCAAGATCGCGCTCGCCTCGGCGTCTTCCCAATCATGGAGGATGAAGCGCAGCAGGTAGGCGTCGCCGCCCTCGGGCACCGCCGCGAAGAAGTCGCCTCCGACGAGCTCGCAGCGCCCGGCGACGTTCGCCTCGCGCAAGAGTTGCCCCGCCCGGGCCACCACCGCCGGCTGGTCGAAGAGCACGCCCCGCAGGTTGGGATGGCGCGCCAGGATGCCGGCCAGCAGCGCGCCCTGCCCACCGCCCACGTCGACGACGCGGCGGAAGCGGTCGAAGTCATAGGCGGCCAGCACCGCCGCGGTGTTCTGGCGCGAGAGGCTCGTCATCCCCCGGTCGAAGATCGCTTCCTCCTCGGGTCGCTGCGCCCGGTATTCCCAGGGGCTCATGCCGAAGAGGTGGCGGAAGGCGTTCTGGCCGGTCTGGATGCTGTACAGCAATTGACCCCAGGCATGCCAGTGCGACTGGCTGGCGCGATTCACCGCCAGCCCGGCGAGCGACTCAGCCATGTCGGTGCGCAGACAATCACCCAGCGACGTGAGGGCGAAACGGCGGCCCTCCTCCTCGTGGAAGACGCCCACGCTGGCCAGCGCGCGAAGGAGGCGGTAGAGCGCGCGCGGATTCGCGCCACAGGCGGCGGCGAGGTCGTCGCTGCTGCGCGCACCGCCGGCCAGCAGATCGGCGACGCCGAGCGCGGCGGCCACGGCGATGGCCTGCGAGATCTGGTAGCCGTCGATCAGGCGCAGCAGCGCCATCGAAGGCCGCTCGTCACTCGATTGCATGGCGCCCTCCCCTACGCTCATCCCGATGTTCCCGCTGGTCGCCCTCGGAATAGGCGGGATTGTACCTGGGGCGATGTTGAAGAGCCAGATGCGTGATGGGGAGCGGCAGGTGGGCAGGAATCCGTGAAGACGCGCGGGCATGACCGCGCGGGCAGGTGCCGGGGTGAGCGGTCGTCCGTCTAGCTAGATCACGCCCTCGTCGCGCAGGCGGGCGATCTCGTCGGGCGAGAGGCCGAGGCGGCTGTGCAGCACCTCCTCGGTCTGCTCGCCCAGGAGCGGCGGGTGACGCCGCACCGAGGCGGGGGTCTCCGAGAGCTGGACGGGGATGCCGGCCAGGCGCACGCTGCCGGCGGTCGGGTGCGGCACCTCGACCAGCATGTCGCGGTGCCGCACCTGGGGATGGGCGAAGACGCGGTCGACGGTGTTGATCGGCCCGCTGGGGATGCCGGCCGCGGTCATGGCCGCCAGCCAGTCGTCGGCGTCGCGCGTGGCGAAGATCTCTTGCAGCAGTGGCACCAGCGTGTCGCGGTTCGCCACGCGCTGCGGATTGGTGGCGTAGCGCTCGTCGTCGGCCAGCTCGGGCCGCCCGACGATCCCGGCCAGCGCGCGGAACTGGCGGTCGTTGCCGACCGCCACCGTCATCCAGCGGTCACGCGCGCGGAAGGTCTGGTAGGGCACGATGTTGGGGTGGGCGTTGCCGAGCCGGCCCGGCACCGTGCCCGAGATGAGGTAGTTGCTGCCGACGTTGGCCAGCCAGGCGACCGCCGAGGCCAGCAGCGCGGCGTCGATGCGCTGGCCGCGCCCGCTGACATCGCGCGCGTGCAGCGCCGCCAGGATGGCGTTCCCGGCGAAGAGACCCGTGGTTATGTCGACGATGGCCACGCCGACCTTCGTGGGCTCGCCCTCGGCCTCGCCGGTGATGCTCATGATCCCGGCCTCGCCCTGGGCCACGAAATCGTAGCCGGGGTGGTCGGCGTAGGGGCCGGTCTGGCCGTAGCCGGTGATCGAGCACCAGATCAGGCCGGGGTTGTCGGCCGAGAGCGCCGCGTAGCCGATGCCCAGGCGGTCGAGCGCGCCGACCTTGAAGTTCTCGACCACGATGTCGCTCTGGCGGGCCAAAACGCGCAGGATCTCTCGCCCCCGCTCGCTCTTGAGGTTGAGCGTGACGCTCTGCTTGTTGCGGTTGATGCTGAGGTAGTAGGCGCTCTCGCCGCCGGCCCAGGGCGGCCCCCAGGCGCGGGTGTCGTCGCCGCTGCCGGGCTGCTCGATCTTGATGACCTCGGCGCCGAGGTCGCCCAGCACCATGGTGCAGTAGGGCCCGGCCAGCACGCGCGAGAGATCGAGCACCCGAATGCCGTGGAGCGGTCCGCGCTCACCCTCCGCCATCACCTCGCCTTTCCGCGCACGCCCGTTCGTCCGCCGCCAGCCTATCATAGCGGCGGCGGCCTACGGCGGGGTTTGGTGCCACGTGGCGCGCGAGAATGGAATTCCCGCGCTGAGTCCAAGAAGCCCACTGAAGGGGCTGAGTATTGGGGTGGCACCAGTCACGGAGAGCATGATCCTCGAACACCAGAGTGATGAAGCGAGGCAGGAGAGATCCTTCGCTACGGCTCAGGATGACAGGAGTTACGGCTGTCATTGCTCTGTCATGCTGAGGCTGCGGCCTCAGCATCTCTCCTTGCGGTGTCTGTCGCCTGCGTTCCGGTCCCCCCCGCCGTCGGTGGCGCACGAAAGCTCAGCCCCTTCAGTGGGCTTCGTGGACTCAGCCCGAGAATTTTATTCTCGGGCGGCGGGTGACTCCAACGCCCGTCGGCGGCCGCTGAGCGGCATTGGCCGCTGGCCTCACAGGCAGATGATCGAGTCCTCGCTGCCGAAGCGGTTCGGCTCGTGGCGGTCGGCGGCGGTGTCGTTGACCCAGCGGTCGCCGTCGAGCAGGTAGCGGAAGCGGTAGTCGGTCCCCGGCTTGAGCGAGACGGTGGTGGCAAAGCTCCCATCCTTGCGCCGCTTGAGCTGGCGCGCGGCCGGATCCCAGTCATTGAAGTCGCCGAGCAGGCTCACCGACTCCGCCTCGACTTCGGCCGGCAGTTCGAAGGTCACGCGGCACGAGCGGCCGGTCTTGGTGTACTCCTTGACGATCAACGGTTCGATCTCCTTCTCATAACGCAGCATCTCACAGCTCGCTGGACCCGATTGGTTCGCCTCCGAGCCGGTGAGCGCAAGTCTGCCTGAGAAGGCTATGCTGATGCAAACGAATTGCCTGGGGAGACGCGCGGAGCTACTCGCCGCGCGTCCGGGGGTGGAAGGCGACCAGGCGCACCGCCGCGGCGAAGGCGCGCCGCTCCGCCGCGCGCTCGCTGATGCGGAAGCCGAAGACGCGCTCCAGGATGCTGGTCGCCAGGCGGTGCTCGACGGCGTAGCGCGCCAGCTCGTGATCCGCCTCGTCGAGCGTCAGGACGCGCTGCTCGGGGACGTAGCGCCGGCCGGCCGTCTCGACCTGCAATGCCGGATGCCGCCGGATGTTGCGGAACCAGTCGCTCCCCGGCCCCCAGGCGGCGATGACGATGCTGGCGCGGCTGGCCGGGTCGTAGCGGATGACCTCCAGCGGCGTGCGGTAGATCAGGCCGCTGCGCCGTCCCTGGTGCGTCAGCAGGAGGAAGCGGTGCCCCAGCAGGCGCCCGAGCCGCAGGTCGAAGAGGAGGATCGGCGTCTTGAGGGCGACGCGCAGGAGCGCGTTGGGCCGCGACGGCAGCCGCCCGCCCGAGCCGGGCGCTGCCGCCCGCGCATGGTCGTCCGCCACCCCTCGCTCACCTGCCACAACACTCTCCCTCGCCTCCCGCCCGTTCCCGATCGCCGCCGATGATCGGGGCCGCCCGGCGCGGCCGTCAACCCCCATCGCGCCGCATCGGCCGGCAGCGCTACCGCGCGCATGATTCCTGACTCATCAGGAGTCCAATCAGTCGTGCGAATGGCACAACAGATGCGCACGCTGGACACGAACGACGAAACGGGGCGAGACAGTCTCGCCCCGCTCATTATGCCGCTCGCCCGGGTGACCGTCGCACCCTAGGGGAAGTCGGGCACGTCGTCGTGCTGGGCGTCGTAGTCGGCGAGCAGTTGCTTGACCTGCTTGGTCGCGTTCGAGGCCGCGGTCGAGCCTTTGGAACAGGCGGCGCCATTGACCGCGTCGGTGACCAGGTGCGCGTTCGCGATGATGATGTCCATCTGCGCCCGCTGATGCGCCGCCATGGCCGGGACGAAGGCCGTCCAGCGCGCTTTCAGCTCCGGCGAGGCGTCCCCCGGCTGCTCCCAGAGCGGGTCGGTGAACTGGATGGAGTACGTCACGGTCGGCTCGGTGATGTAGCAGGTGCCGTCAGCGTTCTTGACCTGCTTGCTCTTCCAGGTATAGACCCAGCTCGTGACCCAGATCGTGTTCTTCGACGGCTCCATCGTCTGCAACTGCGTGTCGATATCGTCCGTCGTGCTGCCGCCGAAGGCGTAGTAGCTGACGGTCGCCGGCGTGATGTCGGTTCCGGCGATCTGGCCGCGGTCAGCAAGCGGGTCGCTGTTGTAGCGCCAGCGATAGTAGTGCTGGCCGACGTTGCCCGCCTCGACCCGCCAGCCGGCGGGATTGTCCGGCGTGTAGGTCAGCACGCGACGCTCGAAGACCTGGACCAGCACCTGCTTCTGGACGCCGCCCACCTTGACGGTCGTCCAGTAGGGCTCGGTGATCGGATAGCCGGTGGCGTAGAAGGCGTTCAGGAAGAGCGGCGCGACGGTGTCATGGTTCTTATCCCAGACGACACCGGAGCTGGTCATGAAGCTCCAGAAGACACTGGCGACGGTATGCTTGGTCGGCGCCCCGACATCCTGATAGCTGACAGCGTAGCGCTTGAGCGCGCCGTTGCTGCCGACGCTCCCATCACGGTTGACCGTCTGATCGATCAGCCAGCCCGCGGGATTCGGCGCGTAGCCGAGTAGCCCGGTGAAGCTGGCGTAGGTCGGGCCGTTCGGGTCGTCGGGGTCACCGGCCACGTTGACCTGTGCCGGCCCGTGCTGCTCGAAGGTGAGATCGCCGAGCTGCATCTTGCCCGTCACCAGCTCTTCGGCCAACAGACCGTTCGTCACCGCCCAGATCGAGCCAGTCTGCCCGCTGTCGTTGATCTCCATGCGGCTCTTGTCGAAGTACTCGACCCAGCGCTTGCCGCCCGTCGCCTCGGCGTAGCGCTCCTGGATCAGCGGCGCGTTGGTGTTCGGCCCCCACATCCAGGTGCGGCTGACCGAGCCGCGCGCGACCGGATCGTCGGTGCGCATCCAGGTGTTCTTGAAGCTATCCCCGGTGTTGGTCGCCGCCGACGCACCCGAGATGCCGAGGGCGCTGACGAGCAACACCATCACCAGGCCAAGCAGGCGTACTCTCCCCATGCCGGGACACTCCCTTACCCCCACACGCCGACAAAAATCCATCCGGGATCGCCGTCGGGTGCTGCCAGGATGGATGAATGGTGATCGAAGAAAGATTACGCAACGGCCGGGCGCGCCGGGAGGCGCCAAAAGTCCTATCCGGACGGGTGCAAACGTCGCGTCGCGCGCCGCCCCCTGTACGCGGCACGGGCGCCGAATCTTCCAGCAAGGACGCGACAGCCGGCGCGCGGCGCGCTAGCATGGGGCCGCCGAGGCGCTCGGCACGGCCGGCGGAAGGATGGAAGAGGGAGTGCGATGACTGTCGAGCTGGCGGCGCTACGGGCCGAGTTCCCGATCGCCGAGGAGTGGTCCTACCTGAATCACGCGGCGATCGGCCCCTTCTCGCGCCGCACCGAGGCGGCGATCGCCGCGGTCAGCGGCGCCTTTGCCCGGCCGCCCTCGATGGGCGACGCCTACGGCGAGGCGGTCGAGACGGCGCGCGGCAACGTAGCCCGGCTCGTCGGCGGCACGCCCGACGGCGTGGCCTTCGTCGGCAGCCTGGCCGACGCCATGAGCCTGGTGGCGGCCGGGATCGACTGGCACCCCGGCGACAACGTGATCATGCCCCAGGAGGAGTTCCCCTCCAACGTCTACCCCTTCCTCAACCTGGAGCGGCTGGGCGTCGAGCTGCGCATGGTCGAGAAGGACGAGCAGGGCTTCACCAGCCTGGAGCGCGTGGCGGCGGCCATGGACGCTCACACCCGCGCGGTCGTCCTTAGCCACGTCGAGTTCATGACCGGTTACAAGAACGACCTCGACGCCCTGGGACGGCTCTGCCGCGAGCACGGCGCGCTCTCGGTCGTCGACGCGACGCAGTCGATGGGCGCGCAGCCGATCGACGTGGCCAGGAGCGGCATCGACGTGATCGCGGCGCACGGCTACAAGTGGCTGATGGCCTCGTTCGGCCTGGGCGTGGTGCACCTCTCCGAGCGCGCCATCGAAGCGATCCACCCGATCTACGTCGGGCGCCTGAGCGTGGCGCTCGGCTACGAGGATCTGGAGTACCGCATTCACTGGCAGCCGGGCGCGCGCCGCTACCAGACCGGCGGCATCAACTGGCTGGGCGTGGCCGCCTTCAACGCCTCGGCCACGCTGGTCGAGGCCGCCGAGCCGGCGCGCACCGCCGCGCACTGCCTCGCGCTGACCGACCGGCTCCTCTCCGGCGTGGCCGAGCTGGGCTACCAGGTCACCTCCTGCCTCGACCCGGCCCACCGCTCGCAGATCGTCAGCTTCAGCAGCGGCGACCGCGACACCGACGCGCGCCTCGTCGAGAACCTGGAAGCGCGGCAGGTTTCGACCACCCTGCGCGGCCGGGGCGTGCGCGTCTCGCCCTACTTCTACAACACCGACGAGGACATCGACCGCCTGCTGGAGCTGCTGCCGCCGCGCTAGCCTCCCGCGAGCGCCGTGCAGGATTTCAGCACGGCGCTCGCGTTAATCTTCGCTGACGCCTCAGCTATCGACGGCTTGTAACAACCTGCTATCATGCGCCCTACGCCGCGACCTGGCTCGCCTCAAGAGGCCTTGTGGGTCGCGGCGACGTTTCCGGCGTTGTCAAAACGAAAAGGGGGTGCGGAGCAACGGCTGCTGCCATTTGATCGGCCGCGCACGCGTATACGAGGGAGAGCGAGATGCGTCGAATCCTTTCCGCGGTGTGTCTCATCCTCAGCGTCCTCATGCCACTCGGTATGCAGGCAGGTTCCTCCCTTGAACCGGTCTTGATGCATCCCACCGTCGGCGACTACGCCTTCATCACGGCGTCGGAGACGCCGCCGACCGAGGCCCAGTGTATGTCGGTCGGCCGCCGCTGCTTCAGCCCGCAGGCGATCCAGGCGGCCTACAACCTGGGCCCGCTCTACGCCGCCGGCAACCAGGGGCAGGGCATCACCATCGCCATCGTCGACTCCTACGGCAGCGACACCATCGCCCACGATCTGCACGTCTTCGACCAGGCATTCGGCCTGCAGCCGATGTGCGGTGAGGAGAGCGTGACCTGCGCCGGCGGCATGCCGACCTTCAGCATCCTGCACGTGCAGGGCGCGCCGGCTACCAAGGCGCCGCCCGCGAAGAGCAAGGGCACCGGGCAGGAGGACAAGGCAGCCTGGGCGCTGGAGGTCGCGCTCGACGTCGAGATGGCCCACGCCACCGCGCCGCTAGCGAACATCCTGCTGGTCACCACCCCCACCGCCGAGACGCTCGGCGTGCAGGGCTTCCCCGACATGATGAACGCCGAGCAGTACGTGATCGACCATCACCTGGCGCAGGTCATCTCGCAGAGCTTCGCCTCGGCCGAGGACGCCTTCGGCAGCGCCCAATCGCTGCGGAACCTGCGGCACGCCTACATCGCGGCGGCGCAGAACGGCGTCACCGTGCTGGGCTCGACGGGTGACAGCGGCACCGCCAACACGACCAAGCAGCCGGTGGGCCAGGGTGGCTCGACCATCCCCTACCCCACCGTCGAGTGGCCCGCCAGCGATCCGCTGGTGACCGGCGTCGGCGGCACCTACCTCTGCACCGACCCGACCAACACGAGCAGCCGCGTGGTCGATAGCACCGACCCGCCCTCTGGCTGCACCAGCCATCCGGGGCAAGCCGAGGTCGGCTGGATCGTCAGCGGCGGCGGCTTCAGCCACGTCTTCGCCAAGCCGGACTACCAGGACACGCTGCCAGCCGGCAGCACGCCGATCGGGACCATGCGCGGTGTACCCGACGTCGCCTTCCAGGCCAGCGCCACGACCGGCGCGCTCGTCTACCTGTCGCTCCCGCCCGACGGCCAGAGCGGCCTGATCTGCGGCGCCAGTCCGTGCAGCACCGGCTGGTACGACATCGGCGGCACCTCGCTGAGCTGCCCGCAGTGGGCCGGGCTGGTGGCGATCGCCGACCAGCTCAACGGCGGCGGCCTGGGCCTGATCAACCCGGCGCTCTACCGCATCGGGGCCGACGCGACTCGCTACGCCGCCGACTTCTACGACGTGACCACCGGCACCAACCAGATCGATCCGTCGATCCCCGGTTACCCGGCGACCACGGGCTGGGATCCGGTGACCGGGCTGGGCACGCCCAACGCGGCCAACCTCCTTCCCGACCTGGTCCTCGCGGCGCACGGCCACTGAGCGACGCGCGCGCGGTGAGACTCGCGGCCCGGCCATTCCGGCCGGGCCGCTTCTCATTCTCATTGGCTGGCGTAGTGGTGATTGTTATGTCGAGTATGTAAGGAGCTAAAGAGACGGGCCTGGTCTCGCGAGCGGCACGGATCCCTCCACTGCGGTCGGGATGACAGAGGGAGTGTCGGGCTGACGAGGAGGATGCGGCTAGAACGATGGTCGGCCTCGTCGACCGGTCTCGTCCGGTGGGCCACATCCCCTCCCCTGTCACCCTTCGGCAGGCTCAGGGCAGGCTCTGAGCTTGCCGAAGGATCCGTGCCGCACCCGGCACCCAACGTCCTCGACAGCCCTCCCCTACGCGGGCAGCGCGGGGCGCGGGCGCTGGGCGAAGACCTCGTTGAGCCAGGAGCCGGCGACCGCCAGCCACTCATCCATGTGCGAGAAGGCGACGTGGTTAGCCTTGGGGATGAAGTGCAGCCGCTTGGGGCCGCCGGCCGCCTGATAGAGCCGCAGCGACTCGCGCGGCGGCACCACCAGATCGCTGCCGGCGCCGATCACCAGCAGCGGCGCGCGCAGCCGGGGAGCGACGTCGATGAGCGACATCCGCGCCACCAGCGCGCTCAGCTCCCCGGCCTCTGCCCCCGTCAGGTGCGCGATCTCGCCGGTGACCAGCTCGCTGAGATGGCGGAAGTACGGCGCGGGGTGGAACGGTGCGGTGACCGAGATCGCGGCCGCCAGCCGCTCGTCGTGCGCCGCCATCTGCACCGCGAAGGCGCCGCGCAGGCTGACGCCGAGGACCGCGATGCGGCGGGCGTCGATCGCCGGGTGCGCCTCGCCGAAGGCCACCAGCGCCGCGGCGATGTCCTCCTGGCCGGGGCGCCCCAGCACGCGGTCCCAGGCCTCGCCGCTGCCGGGCGTGTCGAGCGCCAGCGTGGCGAAGCCGCGCTCCAGCAGCGGCCGCGACCAGCGTGTCGTCTCCTCCTTGACCGTGCTGGCGCCGTTGAGCAGCACCACCAGCGGGTGCGGCCCGGCGCCGCCCTCGGGGCGGCGCAGGTAGGCTGGCAGGCTGAGGTTCCGCCAGGGGATCTCGACCGGCTCGATGG
>DASSHC010000122.1:0-3410 GCA_035693105.1 Thermomicrobiaceae bacterium
CGTATGCTCGGAAGCTTGGCGCGCTACGAGAGCGACCATAAGAGCGAGCGGATTCGGCGCAAGCACCTGGAGATCGCGGAGAGCGGCAGACCCTCGGGTGGCGGCTCGCGCCCATACGGCTACGAGGACGACAAGGTCACCGTGCGCCCCGCGGAGGCCGCCGTAGTGGCCGAGTGCGCGAAGCGGCTGCTTGCCGGGGAGCCGGTGCGCTCGATCGCCCAGGATCTGAACGAGCGCGGCGTCCCGACCTCGACCGGAGGACAGTGGTCGCCTCAGAGCCTGCGCCGAATGCTGGCGTCGGCCCGCATCTCCGGCCACCGCGAGCACAGAGGCGAGATCGTCGGCCCCGCCGAGTGGCCGGGGATCATCAGCACCGAAGACGGAGCGAAGATCCGCGCTCTGCTCGCGAACCCGGAGCGGCGCACCAACAAGGCAGCTCGCCGCTATCTGCTCGGCGGTCTGCTCGTCTGTGGCCACTGCGGCGAGAAGCTGGTGGCCCGGCCGCGGACAGGCGGCAAGCGCCGCTACGCCTGCGCCAGGGGCGTCGGCTTCTCCGGTTGCGGCAAGACCTACATCAACGCCGACGAGGTGGAGCACTTCGTCACCCTGGCGGTCCTGCACCGCGTGGACTCCCGCGACCTGCAGCGCACGATGGAGCGCAGACGGGAGACGGCACCCGACGCCGAGCGCTGGTGGAAGGAGGCTGAGGCCGCGAACGAGCAGCTCGAGGAGCTCGCCGCGGAGTATGGGCGGCGCGAGATCACGATCGGCGAGTGGAAAGCGGCCCGAAAGGAGGTCGAGTCGCGGTTGAGCACAGCCCGCAAGCAGCTCGCGAAGCTGACGCATGGCGGCCTGCTTGATTCCTATGTCGGCCACAGTGACCGCCTGCGCGCCGACTGGGACAACCTCGACCTCAGCCAACAGCACGCGCTCGTCGCCGCCGTGCTCGATTCCGTCAGAGTCGGCCCTGCCCGCCGTGGCTACAACCGTTTCGACGAGTCGCGGCTAGAGCCGGTCTGGCGGCCCTGAGCCAGCAGCTCGGCTACCTTCGCCAGCGCGAGGGGGTCCGAGAGCTTGACCGGGACGTCTTGGTCCGCGCAGGTTCGCTCGACCCACGCGATCGCGCGGGCCTTTAGGTCGTCAGTCCCACTGCGCCCAGCAGGCGGGCGGCCCACGCCACCCCTCCACCGATGACGACAGCCACACCCGCTCCGGCTCGGATCCCATGACACGAGAGGCGGTCTCGATCGCGCCCTCGGCGGATTCGCCGTAGCAGAGGATCTTGTCCGGCTGGAAGCCTTGCGCGACCTCGTAGCGGTGCAGGCCCGCCGGCCGGCGCTCGTCGCCGAGATCCCGTCCCGCGTAGCCGGCCAGATAGCGCGCCGCCATTCGCGCCTCGCCTAGCTCGCCGGAGCCGACCGGCAACCCGTTGAGCTGCTTGATGTGCACGAAGCCGTGGCCCCAGCTCCGCTCGATCAGACCGCGCGGGATGAAGCGGTCGACCGCGAAGTGCGCGTGCAGGCCGTGGCCGCCGGGATGCCACTGCGGCACCCACACATACGGCAACGGCCCCGCCTCCAGGCCCTCCCGTAGGTCGCGGAAAAACACCCCGAGATCAGCCCTGAGCCGGTACGGGTCGTGGCAGCCCTCGCCCCGGTAGGTCAGGGTGCCGAGCCGGTTGAGCCGATTCGCTGCCCCGTAGCGCCGGATCTTCGCCCGCGCCCTCCGCGCCGCCTCCTCCTGCGCCCGCTCGACGTTCGGCGGCCCACCCGATGCGGCAACCGCTGAGCGCCGCACCGACAAGCAGCCGCCGCCCTCAGCGGCCTCGGGGTAGAGCGAGAACGCCCACAACGACTCGACCTCTAGTCTCATCCGAGAGACTATGCCGAGCCGGTCGGACAGACAGTCTCAGCTCTGCGACTTCGCCTTGGCTTTCTTCATCTGCGCCCAGCCCTCACGATGCGCCCCGAGATCGAGCGTGATCCCCGGCAGCACGAACTCGTCCGGATGCGCCCCGAACGCGATCCGAAACAGCTTGATCCGCCGGTAGACGCTGGCCCGGCTCATCCCCATCGCCAGCAACCCCTCAAAACCGCCCTCCAGATGCCAGACCACCCAGAAGCCGTACAGATCCACGATGCTGCCCGCCGCATAGCGCTGCACCAGCGGCCGCAGCGCCGGGTCGCTCACCTTGCGCACCCCACCCACGTACGCCTCCCAGGCCCGGCGAGCCAGCCCGCGGCCCTCCGGCGACTCCATCCGGTCGGAACGGAAGTCCACCATCTAGTCTCACCCTAGCGACTACGACGGACAGCGAAAGCAACCGAGACGCGAGCCTCGGTTACCGCGGGCCCCCGCGCCCAAATCGCAGACCCCCACCCTCGTCGCTGCGCTCCTCGGCGATTTGGGCTTCCCCGCGCCAACCGAGGACAACCACCCAGCTCTAACCCTGATCAGAGGTGCAAATATACACGTTTGCAGGGATTTTGCACCCCTACCGAGTTATGTTGCACCCAGTGAACGACCCTCCAGCAGTCACCCCGAGTTTCGTTGCACATTCAAGTGAAGAAACCGGCCCCACCGCGAAACGCCCAGGTGCCAGCGGTGCCGCCTGGCGGGGCGCGCCCCTTCCGGGGCGGTGCCCGCGCCATGCGCCCCCGCACGACCCCCAGCGCGTGCCCGCGTCAGCAGCCGCCCTCCTCCACCCGAAAGCCGCAGCGAATCCCCAGGCCACCTCCAGGACTGGGCGATACAGCTCAGGGACCAGCCGACGCACTGCCAGCCAAGAGCCTCCCTCGATGGAGTGTCCTATCCGCTGCACTTCCCGCCGATAGCCCCGGATGTGGCCGGGGTCCGGCAGCATGCGTTAGCGGTTGCGATCGTGGCGCTCGTCGCCACGGCAGCAGCCCTCTTCCTCACCGTCGAGCGTTCACGCTCTCAGGCTCCGACGGCGCACGCGCCGTCGTTTCCTGTCCCCTACAGCCACGTCCAGTTCACCGTCAGCGATGCGAAACACGCGTTCGCCGCCGTCGGCGTCCAGCTCGTCGCGAAGTCGCGCGTCCCGGGCGTCGTAACCACGATCAGCACCCGCGACAATGCTTTCGAGGTTGATGTGTTCGGTGATCCGGCACGGGTCAACGCATCAGGATCTCCGGACCTGATGACCAACACCCAGGGCAAGTACATCCGTATCCCCAGCACCTGCACATCGGGCATCCCCGATGCTGCGCGCTGGCGTGGCAACGTGCGCTTCGTCATCCGCTGCGCCAACTCGGCGCACACCCGACTACTGGCACTCGGTAGTCGCGCCCTAGCGAGGCTCTAGCGAGCGCGCCGCCGTTCTGGCGCAGCTCGGAACACTGGCCCAGCCCAGTTAGCTCTTGCCCGGCGGGTCGGAGTTAGCGCCTAAG
>DASSHC010000123.1:0-2713 GCA_035693105.1 Thermomicrobiaceae bacterium
CGGCGGCGCTTCTGGTCCGGCTACTACGTGGACCGCTGGGAGAGCCCGCTCGGCCTGGTCGACGTGATCGCCACCATGCCGCCGCGGCGCCAGCTCCTGGTGATCGCCGGCGACCGCCGCTTCGCCATCTCGCCCGAGCGCCCGGTCCTCTTCCTGCGGGAGTACGCGCGGCTCCGCGAGACGTTGGGGCTCGCGCCCGATTCCGGCGCCACCTGGGTCTCGCCCAGCGAATCGATGGAGCGGCTGGAGCGGGAGGGTTGGACCGGCACGTTCCCCGCCGTGCCGCAAGCGGAGGACAACCCGGACGGCGGCGACCCATCGCCGGCGGCGCCCGCCCGCCGCGCGGGCGCCGCGCGGGCGCAGTTGCTGGTCGATCCGGCGGCACTCGGGTTGCTGGGGCTGGCTGGGCTGCTCACCGTCGCGATGGTGGTCTATATCGCCGCGCGCTACGATACGCTCCCCCCATCGATCGCGCTGCACTGGAACGTCAACGGCTACCCCGACGTGATCGGCTCGCCACGCGCGATCTGGACCATTCCGGTCATCACCGGGCTGGTGACGCTGCTCGATCTGGTGCTGGCCTGGAGCGTGGCCGCATTCGACCGCTTCGCCGCGCGCCTGCTGCTGGGCGGCAGCGTCCTGGTGCAGCTCGTGGCCTGGGTTGGGCTGCTGACCCTGATGCGCTAGGCCGTATAATGGCGCCGCCTCGTCCGGCGGCCGTCGTGCGTGACCAGGGAGGGCTATGGCCAACCTCATCACTCTCGGCCGGTTGGCCCTGCTATTCGGCACGGTGGCCCTGTTGTTCTCCGGCTCCTACGGCCTCATCGTTTTCTCCGTCGTCTTGATCTTCGTCGTCTTCGCCGGTGACGCGCTCGATGGTTACGTGGCGCGCTGGCGTGGCTCGGAGAGCGATCTGGGCGCGATCTTGGATATCGCCGGCGACCGTGTGATCGAGAACGTCTACTGGATCACGTTTTCCCAACTGGGGTTGATCGGCATCTGGGCGCCGATTCTGGTGCTGACGCGCGGCTTTTTCGTTGATGCGCTGCGCAGCGTGGCCTATGCTGCCGGCCGCTCGGCCTTCGGCTCGAACAGCATGGCCCGCTTCCCGCTGACGCGGTTCCTAACTGCCTCGCGCTTCATGCGCGCCTTCTACGGTGTCGCCAAGCTTCTCGGGTTCCTCTTCCTCGCCGGCCTGGTGGCCGCCCACCAGGAACCGGGCAGCGCGTTCGGCCGAGCGTACGCGAGCGACGCGCTGCGCGTCATCGGCTGGTTCATGGTCTACGCCGCGCTGGCGCTGACCGTGATTCGCGGCCTGCCGGTGCTGGTCGATGCCATGTACTATCTGCGGCAGCCGCCGAGCGCGCAGGAGGAGGCGCCGTGTCCGGAGGGAGTCGAACAAGGCCGACCGTAAAGGCGCGAGCCAGCTTGCTGCTGGCGCGTGCTCTGGGGTGGTTTGCCGGCATGACCCCGCGCGCGCTCGGCTACTGGTTCGCCGAGCGCGCGGCCGACCTTCTCCGGTTGATTCTGCCGACCTACCGCAAGAACGTCGCGGCCAATCTCTCGCGCGTGCTTGGAGTCGCGGCGGACGATGCCGCCATCGCGCCGCTGTCGCGCGAGGTCTTTCGCACCAGCGCACGAAATTTCTTCGACCTGCTGAGCCTGCCGCACGTGTCGGATGCGCGCCTGCACCGCGCGGTTCGCGTGGCGCCGGAGTCCTGGGAGCGCCTGGATCGTGCGCTGTCGTTGGGTCGAGGCGCGCTGGCGGTCACCGCGCACTTCGGCGCGTTCGACTATGTCGGCCAACTCGTGGCCATGGAGGGCTACAACGTCACGGCGCTGACGACGCGCACCGTGCCGGAGTTCATCTACTCGACCGTGACGCACCTGCGTAGTTGTCGTGGCATGGCGCTGGCCGAGGCGACGCCTGGCGGCGTGCGGCGGGCGTTGCTGGCGGTGCGACGCGGCGGCGTGGTGGTGCTGCTGGCGGATCGTGACTTTCACCAGAGCGGCGAGCCGATCGACTTCTTCGGCCGCCCGACCACGCTGCCGGTTGGTCCCGCGCGCCTGGCGCGCGACACCGGCGCGCCGATCCTGCTGATGTTCACGCGGCGGCGGGGCCTCGGCTACGACTTCGTGCTGGAGGAGCCGTTCACGGTGGAGCGCACCGAGGACGCGGCGCGCGACATCCGGGTCGCGATGGGGCGTATCGTAGCGCACTTCGAACAGGTCATCCGCGCCGACCCCGCCCAGTGGGTCATGTTTCAGGAAGTCTGGCCGAGCGAGCCCCCGGCGGCGCTGCGCGTCTTCCCGATCGGCTCACCGATGGCGGGAAAGCTGCTCGGTCACGGCGCGGACCTGGCGCGGCCACTGACCGAGCCGGCCGTGGCCGCGGACGAGCCGGAGCCGTCCGCGCCGCCGGTCGAGTCACGTTCGCGCCAGCGGGCGCGCGAGCCTAGCGATAGTTGATGAACTGCAGCGCGACCGGGAGGTCCTGCGCTTTGAGCTGCTGGATGACGGCCTGCAAGTCGTCCTTGCTCTTGGCCGAGACGCGGATGGCCTCGCCCTGGATCTGCGGCGTCACCTTCTTGTGCTCGGTGCGGATCTCCTTGACCAGCCGCTTGGCCAGCTCCTCGGGGATTCCCTTGCGCAGCTTGACCACCTGGCGCACCCGCCCGCCGCTGGCGTTCTCGACTGTCTGATAATCGAGAAT
>DASSHC010000124.1:0-9220 GCA_035693105.1 Thermomicrobiaceae bacterium
GGGCAGGCCCCCGTGCCTGCCCTTTTACGCTGTCACTCGCCTTCAGGTACACCACCGCACCTTGCCCCATTTCCCCGTTGCCCTGCTGTCGGGGACACAGGGCAGACACAGGGGTCTGCCCCTACCGGGGAGGGGCCCGTCCTACCGATCGACGCTCCCCAAGACGATGTCGATCGTCCCGATCAGCGCCACCACGTCCGCCAGCATCGCCCCATCGGCCATATAGGGCAACACCTGGAGGTTGACGAAGTCGGGCGTGCGCAGGCGCATGCGGTAGGGAATCGGCGAGCCGTCGCTGACGATATAGTGGCCCAACTCACCCTTGGAGTGCTCGATCGCCATGTAGACCTCGCCCTTGGGCGGCGAGAAGCCCTTGATGACCCAGATGAAGTGCCGCTGCATGTCCTCGGCCGTCGTCAGCACCGTGTCGTGCTGCGGGATGACGTAGTTCGACTGGGTCAGCGCGAGCGGGCCGTCGCTCGGCACCTGATCTAGGCACTGGAGGATGATGTTGATCGACTGGCGCATCTCCTCCATGCGCACGAGATAGCGGTCGTAGACGTCGCCGTGGGTGCCGAGCGGGACCTCGAAATCGATGCGGTCGTAGAAGAGGTAGGGCTGCGCCTTGCGCACGTCGTAGTTGATCCCCGAGCCGCGTAGGCAGGCGCCGGTCAGCCCGTAGGAGATGGCTGCCGCGGGCTCGACGATGCCGACCCCGCGCGTGCGCGAGAGCCAGATCGGATTGGCCGAGAGGATGTCCTCGTAGTCCTTCTGGCGCGACGGAAAGATGGCGCAGAAGTCGCGCACCATCTCGGGCAGGCCGTCGGGGATCGGGCGCGCGAAGCCGCCCATCTCCATCATGTTGGTGGTCAGGCGCGCGCCGCAGAACTTTTCGAAGATGTCCATGATGAACTCGCGCTCGCGGAAGCAGTAGAGCGAGATCGAGAGCGCGCCGATGTCGAGCGCGTGGGTGCCGAGCCAGACCAGATGCGAGGCGACACGGGCCAGCTCGCCCATGATCATGCGCCAGTACTGCGCCCGCTCCGGCGCCTCGATGCCGCACAGCTTCTCGACCGTCAGGATGTAGCCCAGGTTATTGGAGGGCGCGGCGACGTAGTCGGTGCGGTCGGTCCAGGGGGTGAACTGGGAGTAGCGGTGCGTCTCCCCCAGCTTCTCGACCCCGCGGTGTAGGTAGCCGATGATTGGGTCACAGGCGGTGACGACCTCGCCGTCGAGCGTGAGCCGCACGCGCAGCACGCCGTGGGTGCTGGGGTGCTGCGGCCCCATGTTGAGCACCATCTCGCGGCGCGTCTCGCTGAGCTGGCGCTCCTCACTGATCTGGACCGGGGTTCCTTCGCCAATTTCGATGGACATCTAGGGTCTCCGTAGTCGCGAATGCACCCGCGGCGCCGGCGCCTCGAAGCCCGGCTGGATGTACTCGCGGTAGCCACGCAGCGGGTAGTCCTTGCGCAGCGGGTGTCCCTCGTCCCAATCGTCGGCCAGCAGGATGCGGCGCAGGTTGGGATGCTCCTCGAAGGTGATGCCGAACATGTCGTAGCACTCGCGCTCGAACCAGTTGGCGGCCGCGAAGATCGGCGTCAGCGACGGGACCGCCTCGCCGTCGTCGAGCCCGGCCTTGACCCGCAGCCGCACCCGGCGCGGGATCGAGTAGAGCTGCACGACGACATCGAAGCGTGGCACATCGCGCAGGCGCAGCATGTCGACCGCGGTGAGGTCGGTCAGCAGGTTGTAGCGCAGATCGGGGTGGTCGCGCAGGAACTCGACCACATCGCGTAAGCTGTCGCGCTTGACCCGGATGGTCATCTCGTCGCGAAAGTTGATCGCGTCCTCGTAGGCGTCCGGGAAGCGCTGGCGCACGGCGAGCACGGCGGGGTTCTCGTCGGGGTTGATCGGCCCCCAGTAGCCGCGCGTCCAGTAGGGATCGCTGCTGGCTGCCGGCGCGGGCGGCTGGATCTTCTCCTCAGGCTCGGACTCAGGCACGTCTGCTCTCCACGATCTCTGGATCTAGCGGCGCGGACCGAGCGCCAGTTGCGCCTCGGCCCGGTCGGCCAAGCGCGCCTCCTCGGCCGCCGCCGGCCCCTGCTTCTTGGCGATCGTCTCGTACTTGATGACCTTGTTCTGCAGCTCCAGCACGCCGTAGTAGAGCGCCTCGGGGGTCGGCGGGCAACCCGGCACGTAGACGTCGACCGGGATCACCTGGTCGACCCCCTGCACCACGGCATAGGTATCGAAGGGGCCGCCGACGTTGGCGCAGCTCCCCATGCTGATGACCCACTTGGGATCGCCCATCTGATCGTAGAGCTGGCGGACGATCGGCGCCATCTTCTTGGTCACCGTGCCGGCCACGAACATCAGGTCGCTTTGCCGCGGCGAGGCGCGGTAGAGCATACCGAAGCGCTCGCTGAGATCGAAGCGGGGCATCGAGGCGCTGATCATCTCGATGGCGCAGCAGGCCAGGCCAAACTGTAGCCACCAGAGGCTGGAGCGTCGCGCCCAGTTGAAGAGGAAATCGACGCTGGTCGTCAGGACGTTCTTTTCCATACGGTCCTGCATCATACCCATTCGAGGGCTCCCTTTTTCCATTCGTAGAGCAGGCCCAGCAAGAGCAAGGCGAGGAAGACCATGGCTTCGATGTACCCGTAGAGTCCGAGGAAGTTGAAGGCGACCGCCCAGGGGAAAAGGAAGACGGCTTCGATATCGAAGACGACGAAGAGGAGCGCCACCACGTAGAAGCGGGGGGTGTAGGCCACTTTCGGCGGCGAGACATCGGGTACGCCGCTCTCGTACGGTTGCAGCTTGGCCGGCGTCGGCCGGCTGGTCCGCACCAGCCTGCCGAGCAAGAGGAGGGTCGAGCCCATGACGACCGCGGTGACGAATATGAGGCCGATCACCGCGTAGCTCTGGAGCATGCCGCGCAATCCTCTCCGCTAACCCCGCGCCCCAGGCGCTTGTGTACTATATCACGATACCGCGATCGCGAACGCGCACCAGGGCGATGCCCGTAGGATGCTCGCAAGACGCTCTCCACGCTGGGTAGGCGGGGAAAGATGGCTAAAGATGCGTATTGGGTGCCGCTCCACGTCGGATCCCTCCACTTCGGTCGGGATGACAGGGAGAGTACGGGGCGGACGAGGATGATCCGCCTCGTCCGGTAGGCCCCAAACCTCCCATGTCATCCTGAGCGAAGTCGAAGGATCCGTCTTGGAGTGGCACCCAACCTGCTCGGAAGGCAACCCCGCGCTACACCAGCTCCGCGATCGCCTCGTTGGCGGCCCAGTAGGCTTCTTCGGGGTCAGTAAAGAGGATCTCGCCGGCGGAGCTAGGGCCGGCGGAGAGCGGCAGGCCGCGCTCGTCCACCTCGACCAGCGTCCAGCCGTAGCCGGCGGCGCCCTTGGACCCCGCCGGCCAGGTCTTCTGGATGGTGATGTTGAAGCGCCGCCCCTCGGCCACGGCGCGCAGCGCGACCGTGACCAGCAGGGTGCGCTCGCGCATCAGGCGCACCGGCTCCAGCGATTGCTCGGTCAGGACCCCGGTGATGCGGTCGGTGCAGTCCATGGCGCAGGCTACGCTTCCCCGTCATTGTCACCGGATGCGGCGGCGGCCGGCTCCCGGCGCTCCGCCGCCTCTCCAACCTCTTCGATCGGCACCGAGTAGAGCTTGCGGTCGTCGGAGGTCAGGCAGCGGCCGGTGGCCAGCTCGAACTCCCAGCCGTGCAGCTTGCAGGTCAGGATGCCGTCCTTGACCTCACCGAAGCGCGTCAGGTCGGCCTTCAGGTGCGGGCAGCGCTTCTGGATCATGTAGCCGTGACACTCGAAGAGTTGCTGGTCGTGCCGCTGCTCGGAGTAGAAGCCCTCGGCGTACTGCACCCGCTCCTCGGAGAGGCACTTGAAGAAGTTGTAGACGTACTCGTTGTAGGCGCCCTTGCGCTCGGCCTCGAAGCGGCAGGAGAGAAAGAGCTCGTTGATCCAGTCCTCGATGTGGTTGACGATGCAGTATTCGACCAGAGCGGCGTCGGTGCGCAGCAGGTACTCCCACTCCTCGCCCTGCCAGGCGTAGACCGTGCGGTTCTGGAAGTCGAGCACGACCGCCTGCCGGCCGCAGTCGAGCAGCACGCGGCCGTTGATGCCGACGCTGGTGATGTCGGCCTCCTCGATCAGCGGCTCGAACCACTCCTTGAGCGATGCCACGATATCGACCTGCCCGCGCGGCCAGGAGGCTTTCAGCTCGTCGATCAGCGGCTGCTTGCGCGCCTTGTAGGCGTCGAGATAGCTCCGCTTGTCGCTGAAGATGGCCGCGACCTCCCCCTCGGGCAGCGGGTGCGTGACCTCGCAGCTCCCTTTCGCGATGCGGGCCAGGCTGCCGGGGATCATCAGCCGCCCGTTGTCCAGGCCGTTCTCGCGCATGTGCTCCAGGAAGCACTGCTGGTCGGGGAAGATGTTGGTCGGGTCGCGGTCGAAGTCGTTGAAGTGGAAGAGGTCGTCGTCCAGGAAGCAGGGCGGGCCGGCCGAGGGGATGACGAAGTCGGCGCCGACCGCGCGGATGTAGCGCAGCGCCCGCGACATCTGGTTCTCGCGCTTCTTGCGCGCCAGCGCCTGCTTCATCTTCGGCTTCATGTTGTAGACCATCGGATACCAGATGGCGCCGGAGAACTGCACGAAGTGGGCGTCGAAGGGGCCGAAGCTCGCCAGCCGCTCCAGCTCGACCGGGCGCGAGTCGTTCTGGTCGTAGATGCGCACCGCACCGTCGTCGACGATCAGCCCCGAGTCGCCCAGCGGGCCGTCGGTCGGGGCGACCATGGCCATGATCATGAACTTCAGCCCGTCGTGCTCCACGATTTCCCAGTTCTTGGTGCGGAGAAAGTTGGTGAAGCCGAGGGCGCGCAGCTCCCGCTCCATCAGGTCGAGCGGGTAGTCGGGCAGGAGCACGATGGCGTCCTTGGAGACGTGCTCGCGCAGGAACTGAGGGTCGAAGTGGTCGTGGTGCAGGTGAGAGAGGTAGAGGTAGGTGGGATGGGCGATCTTGGCCAGGTCGAGCCCCTCGTTGCTGGGGAAGGGGAACCACGAGGCGAAGTAGGCGGGATTGAACCAGGGATCGGTGAGGATGCTGCCGTGCGCCGTCTCGATGAAGAGCCCGGCATGCCCCACAAACGTCACGTCCACCAGCGGCCTCCGGCGTGAGAAATCGAACCAACTCGCGCGTTCACCGCGCCACGGCTGTCAGCTTGCGTGCCAGCGATCGCGCCCGGAGGTCGAGACGCCGCGCTTCGTCCGCGCGGCGCGTTGTCGAGTCCCTCGTCCCTTCCCCCGTCGTCGAAATCCGTTCGATCTTGCCACAACGGAACACCCCTGGCCCACCCAACTTCGAGGCATTTGCGCTCGCGGCGGGCGGGGATTCGCGGAGGGATGGTCGCGAATCGTTGAGGTTGCGTGCCGCCCGGCGCGCGGCGCTAAAGCCGCCGCGCTAGATCTCTACGAAAGCCTGCTGAAGCAGGCTGAAAAGTTCAAACATCCTCAGCCTGTTTATGGAATTTGACGAAATGGACTGACGAACTCCATTCCGATCCTTAGCCTGTTTCAACAGGCTTCGTCTGCTAGCGCTGTGGCTTTAGCCCGGCGCGATCCTCGGCTACGACCGAATTATTCCGTCAACCTCAATCCACCCACACGCCTCCTACGGCTTCGCCGTCGACGTCGGCTGGCCACGGCGGTTGCGCTGCGACGGCACGTCGGCCGGGGTGCGGGTGGAACGGTCCGAGCCGTTGTCGTTGGTGTTATCGCTGTTGTTGTCACGGCTGGTGCCCGTCGGGGTCGGCCGCTCGCGGCCGCTGGAGACGCCCACCGCGCGCGCGTAGGTCTCCAGCGAGGCGATGCCGCGGCTGGTGAAGCGGTGGCTGCGCGCGGCGTCGGCCAGCGCCGCCTGCAGGTCCTTCTTCTCGGCGTCGGTCGTCTGGTTGCAGTTGAGCGTCGGCCCTTCGCCCTTGACCAGCGTCTCGACATGGTTGTCCGAGCCGGAGACCGGCTTCTTGCCGGTCGCGTTGCAGACCGGCGCGCGGATGATCCCCGGCGGCACGGGGAAGCTGGGGCTGATCGGGTTGCCGTTCGGGTCGAGCAGGTCTTTGGCGAAGCGCGGGTCCAGGTGCGTCAGTACCATCATGTCGTGCCAGATCGGCGCGGCCGACTGGATGCCGTCGAGGTTGCGCATTGGGTGGTTGTCGGTATTGCCGACCCAGACGCCGACGACCAGATCGGTGGTATAGCCCATCGTCCAGTTGTCGCGGTTGTCGTCGGTGGTGCCGGTCTTGGCCGCCGCGGGACGGTTGTTCAGCTCCGGCAGGTTGAGCTTCGTGCCACGGCCGAAGATCATGGCGCGGGCGCTGTCGTCGCTCAGGATATCGGTGATCTGGTAGGCGTGCTCGGCCTTGACGACCTGCTCCCCCTTCTCCAGCGTGTGGGCGCGGTCGAGCTTGAAGAGCGTCTTGCCGTTGCCGTCGGTCACGTCGAGGATCGGGGTGTAGGGCACGTAGCGCCCGTTGTTGGCCAGCGTGGCGAAGACGTTGGTGTGCTCCAGCAGCGAGACCTCGCCGCCGCCGAGGGTGACCGCCAGCCCGTAGAAGCTGGTGCCGCGCCAGAGGCCGGTCTTGATGCCCATCTTGTGCGCCAGGTCGAGCATGTTGCCCACCCCAACGTAGTCGAGCGCCTGCACCGCCGGGATGTTCAGCGAGTTGTCGAGCGCCTCGCGCACCGAGACCGCGCCGAAGTTCTGCAACGTGTCGTTGTGCGGCTCGTAGAACGGATCGGGCGCGCCGGGCGTGGGCCACTTCTTGTCGTAGTCGAAGATGACGGTGCCGGGGTTCCAACCCTTCTCGAAGGCGGCCAGATAGGTGATCGGTTTGATCGAGCTGCCCGGCTGGCGCTCGCGCACGGCCACGTTGACCTGGCCGTCGATGGCGTCGTTATAGTAGTCGGCGCTGCCGACCATCGCCAGGATCTCGCCGGTGCCGGGCTGCATGGCGACCAGCGCGCCGTTGTTGGCGTCGTAGGGCGCCAGCGCCTTGACGCGCTGGGAGACGATCTGCTGCGCCTGCTGCTGCAGGTCGTAGTCGAGCGTGGTGTGCACCACCAGACCGCCGCGGTAGACCGCCTCGGCGCCGTACTTCTGCTCCAGGTAGTACTTGACGTAGTCGACGAACTGCGGCACCAGCTCGCTGCGATCGGGCGGCTGGATGGTGAGCGGCTGGGCGTAGGCGTCGTCGGCCTCCTGCTTGGTAATCATGCCCTGCCGCACCATCTGCTCCAGCACGTACTCCTGGCGCTGGCGGGCCAGGTCGTAGTTCTGGATGGGGTCGTAGAGGCTCGGCGCCTGGGGCAGACCGGCCAGCATCGAGGCCTCGCTGAGGGTCAGGTTCCAGGGGTGCTTGTTGAAGTAGGTCATCGAGGCGGCGTCGATGCCGTAGGAGCGGTGGCCGTAGAAGACCTGGTTCAGGTACATCTCCAGCACGGTCGACTTCTTGTACTTCTTGGAGAACTGGTAGGCGACGACCGCCTCGCGGACCTTGCGCGTCAGGGTACGCTCGTCGCCGATCTTCTCGGTGTAGAGGTTGCGCACCAGTTGCTGGGTGATGGTCGAGGCGCCGGTGCGCCCGCCGGCCAGCTCGATGAACGCGCTGCGCACGATGGCGACCGGGTCGATGCCGGGGTTGGTCCAGAAGGTGGCATCCTCGGCGGCCACGGTGGCGTCGAAGATCCAGGCACGGTGCGGCGCGTTGGGGTCATTCTGCTGCTGCGCGATGTGGTCTTCGACCTCCTGGAAGGTGACGTTGGTGCGGTAGCCGGTGTTCGGGTCGACCACCTCGGCCAGCAGCTTCCAGTTGCGGTCGTAGATCTTGGTCGTCTGGAACTGGGGCGCCTCGACCTGATCGAGATTGGGCAGGTCGGTGGTGACGTACGACCAGCCGGCGATGCTGCCCGCCGCGACCGCGCCGACCGCGATGACGAAGAGGACCAGCGTGCCGAGCAGCGCCGCGACCGCGAACTGCGTCGCCAATCCGAGCGCCCGAAAGCCGCTCCGGGTTCTCCCGTGGGAGGAGAGCACGGAAGGCGGCAGCGCGCGCCGGGCCGGCGGCCGGTTGCCGAAGCGCCGGCTGCGCCGCCGTCCGCGCGGCCCGCGCTGGTTCGACCGAAATACCCTTCCCCGGCTCAAGGCAAATCGCCCCCATGTATGAATCTGTCAGAGCCGGCGCCATGATACCACGGTCGGCCGCCGAGGCGGCCGCGGTGTCCGTGTTACACTGCCGCCGATCGAGCCTGGGCGGTTCGCAAGAAGGCCGCCACGACGGCGCGAAACGCCAAGCGAAGGAGGCGGGCGCGGTGGATCTGCAATTGACGGGCAAGCGAGCGCTGGTGGCCGCGGCGAGCAAGGGGCTGGGCAAGGCGGTCGCGACCGAGCTGGCGCGCGAGGGAGCGCGCGTGGCGATCTTCTCGCGCGACTCCGAGCGCATTCAGCAGACGGCGGACGAGATCCGCCAGGCCACCGGCGCCGAGGTGCTGCCGCTGGTGGCCGACGCGCGCCAACCAGCCGACATCGACCGGGTGGTGGAGCAGACGGTCAAGCAGCTCGGCGGGCTGGACATCCTGGTGACCAACGCCGGCGGCCCGCCGCCCGGCACCTTCGAGAGCTTCAGCGCGCAGGACTTCCTCGACGCCATCGAGCTGAATCTGATGAGCACCATCCGCATGGCCAAAGCGGCGGTGCCGCACATGAAGGAGCACGGCGGCAGCATCGTGACCATCACCTCGATCTCGGTCAAGCAGCCGCTGGAGAACCTGATCCTCTCCAACACCTCGCGCACCGGGGTGGTTGGGCTGGTCAAGTCGATGGCCAACGAGCTGGGCCAGTACAACATCCGGGTCAACAACGTCGGCCCCGGCCCAACGCGCACCGACCGCATCCTCAATCTGGCGCGGCGGCGCTCGGAGGAGGCCGGTATCCCGCTGGAGCAGGCGCTGGCCGAGAGCGCCAAGGGGATCCCGCTGGGCCGGGTCGGCGAGCCGGAGGAGTTCGGGCGGGTGGTCGCCTTCCTGGCCTCGCCCGCCGCCAGCTACGTCACCGGCTCGACCCTGCTGGTCGACGGCGGCCTCTACGCGGGGAGCTTGTAGTACGGACCCTCGTCTCCCCCCTCCCAATTCTGGGAGAGGGGAGA
>DASSHC010000125.1:0-4135 GCA_035693105.1 Thermomicrobiaceae bacterium
CTGGCAGAGGGGAGTTGCCCATCGAGTTGGTTGAGTGCCAGGTGAGGACGGATCCCTCGACTGCGCTCGGGATGACAGGGGGAGAGAGGGGCAGACGACAAAAGACACGCCTCGTCGTCCGTCCCAATATGTTCACTGTCATCCCGACCGAAGTGGAGGGATCCGTCCTCGACCGGCACCAATCCATGGCGATAGCCACCCTTACCTCCCCGGCAGCGTCTGCTTCCCCAGCAGGCCCAGTTCCACCTCATACGGCGTGCCCTGGAACGCAGGGTGGTACTCGAAGCGGGCGCGCTCGAAGTACTGCACCGTGTAGGTCTGGCCGTCCGCGGGGTTCTTCTCGCTGAATTCCTCCGAGAGCGGGTAGCCGAAGACGGACAGGCCGCCGTTCTGCTGCCAGAACGTGCGGAAGCCGTTGCAGAGGCGGTGGCCGGTGGCGGGCATGAAGTCGCAGGCGTCGTCCGAGGCCGCCGCGACCGGCCGGAAGGGCGGCTCACCGCGCCGCGCGGCGGTCACGGTATCGCCCAGCAGGCTCAGCTCGACCTCGTAGGTGGTCCCCTCGAATTCGGGGTGATACTCGAAGCGCGCCCGCTCGAAATACTGCACCGTCAAGCCGGTCGCCGGGTCGGCGGCGGCGTCGCTGAGCGGGTAGCCGAAGAGGGCCAGCGACTCGCGCTCGGAGATGCCGGGGTCGCCGAGGTCGAGGCCGTGCGTCTGCCAGTAGCGCAGGAAGGCGCCCGAGACGGTGTGGCCGGTGGCCGCGAAGACGCGCGAGGCGGGTTGCTCGGGGTAGAGCGCGGACATCGTCTGCCAGGCGGCGCCCGAGACCGCGCTCAGGTGGCTGGCGGGCGAGTCGCCGTCGGGCGCGTCGCCGCCGAGGAAGGCGAGCACGTAGGCGGCCGTGCCGCCGGCGGCGGGGAAGACGACGATGGCGGCGTCGTTCCAGGTGTCGTCCAGCCAGCCGGGCTTGTGGTAGAGGGTGACATCGCCGGGGAGCGGCGCGCTGAGCGGCTCGGTTTGCCACTCCTCGGGCAACGTCATCTGCCGCAGCACGTAGGCGGTCGGGCCGGGCGGCAGCGCCTCGCCCTGATAGAGCTGGGTCAGCGCGCCGGCGAGGTCGTTGGTGGTGAGCTCGTTGTCGTCGTAGACCACGCAGTCGTCGGGGTAGTCCGGTGGGCAATTGAGCACGGAATTGGTCATGCCGAGCCGCTGCATCAGCGCGTTGATGCGGCCGATGCCGCTGGCGATGTCGCCGTCGCCGGCGAGCGCGATGAGTTCGCGCGCGGCCTCGTTGTCGCTGACCGACATCATGTCGTGTACCAGGGAGTCGACATCGTCCGCGCTATAGCGGCCGTCGGCGATGTCGAGCGCGACCTGCATCAGGATGAAGATCTTGATGGTCGAGGCGGCCGATTGTGGGTGATCGCCGTTGACCTCGGCCTGGGCGCCGGTCTGGAGATCGGTGACGCTGACGGCGTAGTCGCCGTCCCAGCCCTCGATCATGCCTTCGAGCGTGTCGTGCAGTTGTGCCAACTCGGGCGCCGGGGCGGCGGCGGCGGTGACGGGCAGCAGCCCGGCGAGCAGCGCTCCCACCAGGAGCGCGACCATCAGACGCATGCGCAACCCTTCGTGCTTCACTCTCTACAACGCGCCAGCCGCGCGCCGGATGCGCGCCGCGCCAGCCGGGCTATAATCGCGGCGCCGGCTGCTGGCGCGCGCGTGGAAGGTGGGTGGCGACGATGGCGACCGAGAGACAAGCGCCCGACTGCGTGGTGATCCGTCCCGACAGCAGCTTCGACGGCAAGCAGGGCTTCGCCTACTTCGCCGGAATCAGCGCGGAGTCGGCCGGGGCGACCGGCCTCTGCATGCACCTGCTGACGATCCCGCCGGGCGGCAGCGCCAAACCGCACCTGCACGAGGCGCACGAGTCGGCGATCTACGTGCTGGCCGGCGAGGCGGGCATGCGCTACGGGCCGCGGCTGGAGCGGGACGTGCGCGTGCAGGCGGGCGACTTCCTCTACATCCCGGCTGGGATGCCGCACCAGCCCTACAACCTGAGCGCGACCGAGCCGTGCTCGGCGGTGCTGGCGCGCACCGACCCCAACGAGCAAGAGAGCGTCGTCCTCCTGAACGAGCAGGGCGCGCGACTAGAGTAGCGCGGGAGCGACACGGTAGCTGTCGACTCGACGGATTGCCGCTCCACGACGGATCCCTCCACGTCGGTCGGGATGACAGGGAGAGGGGAGGGCTGACGAGCGAGACATGCCTCGTCGTTCGCCTCTCCATTACCCGGTCATCCCGAGCGCAGTCGAGGGATCCGTGCCTCACCCGGCACCCAACGTGTTCGTCAACAATACCCTGGTCTCCGCCGCTACAGGCGGTAGCGGACGGTGACCTCCTGGATCAGGATCCAGGGGGCGACGCCGAGGTTGCCGCGCGAGCCGGTGTTCTCGATCGTGACCGTGTTGGTCCCGTCCTTGATCGGTGAGACATCCTGCAGGATCACCGCGTAGCTGCCCCACTGTCCGTTCGCGAAGGGGCTCTTCCCCTCCCAGACGGTCACGCCGTTGAGCTTGATCCGGATCGGCACCTTGTCCCGGTCCACGTCGTCCATGCCGGTGATCTCCAGCAGCACGCCGGGGATGGCGTCCGAGCGCTCGAGGTTGAACTGCACCTGGCCCGTGCCGTAGCCGCTGGCCTGGCTGAAGAGGGCCACGGTGCCGGGCGGTGCGTTCTGGATGCCGCCCTGCCCGGCCGGATAGGCGCCCTGGAGCGCGGTGCCCGGTAGCTGGACCTCCTTGGGGTAGTTGGCCAGCGCGCCGTTGAACTGGTCTGCCGGGGCGAAGGTGCCGGGCGGCGGCGTGCCCGGTGGATTGGTCGGCTGCGGCTTGGCCGTCGGCTGGGGTGTCGGCGTGGGCGGCACCGGAGTAGGCGTCGGCGGCACCGGCGTCGGCGTCGGCGGGACGGGCGTGGGCGTCGGCGGCACCGGGGTCGGTGTCGGGGGCACCGGCGTCGGAGTTGGCGGCACCGGGGTCGGCGTCGGGCTCGGCTTGGGTGTGGGCGTGGGTGTCGGCGCCGGCGTGGTCGTCGCGGACGGCGAGACCACCACGGCCGGGACGGTGGGCGTGCTGGGCGAGCCGTTGTTGTGGCTCGCCAGGAAGATGACACCGCCGATCACCAGCACCACCAGGAGGGCGGCCAGCAGGATCGGCAGCCACGCGGGTCCGCTGGCCTGCAGCGCGCGGCGGTAGGGCGGCGGCGGTGGTGGCGGCGCGGTGTTGCCGGCGCCGGCGGACGCGCGCATGGCGCGGGTCTGCTCGGCGGGGGTGGTTCGCGGGTCCGCTTTCGGCAGCATGGCGGTGGCGGCGTCGGCGGACGGCAGGCTATCGATGGCCGCCTGCATTTGCTGGGCGTCGCCGAAGCGCGTCGCCGGGTTCTTGGCCAGCGCGCGTAGCGTGACCGCGCCCAGCGCGGGCGGGATGGCCGGGTTGAAGGCGCGCGGGTTTGGCGGCGGCGTGTTGACGTGCTGGTACATCACCTGGACCGGGTTTTCGCCGGGGAAGGGGAGCCGCCCGGTCAGCAACTCGAAGAGGATCACGCCGGCGGCGTAGACATCGGCGCTGGGCGTGGGCGGGGCGCCGGTGGCCTGCTCGGGCGCCATGTAGGCGGCGGTGCCGAGCGCCATGCCGGTGTCGGTCAGGCCGGCATCGACCGGCCCGCGCGCGATGCCGAAGTCGCCGAGCTTGGGGGTGCCGTCGGCGGTGAGCAGCACGTTCTGCGGCTTGATGTCGCGGTGCACGACCCCGGCGCGGTGGATGGCCTGCAGGCCGTTGAGGATGCCGCCGATCAGCGCGATCGCCTCGGGGACCGGCAGCGGGGCGCGCTGGCGGATCAATTGCTTGAGATCGATGCCGTCGACCCACTCCATCACGATGTAGAGGGTGTCGTCCTGGCGCCCGTAGTCGTAGACGTCGACCACGTTGGGGCTGGCGACGGCGGCGGCGGCGCGCGCCTCGCGCTCGAAGCGCGCCACGAAGCGCGCGTCGGCGGCGAAGCTGGCGCGCAGAACCTTGACGGCGACGCGTCGCCCCAGGGCGGTGTCGGTCGCCAGGTAGGTCTCCGAGAAGCTCCCCTC
>DASSHC010000126.1:0-3348 GCA_035693105.1 Thermomicrobiaceae bacterium
TGGTCGCCGCGATCTTGCCCCGGTGGCGCACGATCGCCGTGTCCTCCAGCAGCCGCGCCACGTCCGCCTCGCCCAGCGCCGCGACCCACTCGACCGCGAAGCCGTGGAAGGCGCGGCGGAAGCCCTCGCGCTTGCGCAGGATCGTGCTCCAGGCGAGGCCCGCCTGGAAGATCTCCAGGCTGAGCATCTCGAAGGCGGCATCGTCGCTGTCCGGCCAGACGCCCCACTCCTGGTCGTGATACGCGGCCAGCAGCGCGCCGCTGGCCCAGGCGCAGCGCGTGCGCTCGTCACCTACCGTCACACTCATCTCCTCGCCCCTCAGTCGCCCCACATCATGCGTCACATGCTGAGGAGTTCGTCGCCATGCCACCCGGAATGATCGCCCTCTTCGGCTCCGGCGAAACCGCGCGCCACGGCCGCCAGATCCACGAGGCGCTGCTGCGTACGCTCGCGTCGCCCATCCGCATCGCCATCGTCGAGACGCCGGCCGGCTTCCAGCCCAACGTGGACGTCGTCTCGCGCAAGCTGCAAGCGTTCTTCGAGCAGCGCCTGCAGAACTTCAAACCCGAGGTGCGCGTCGTGGCCGCTCGCCGCCGCGGCGGGCCGTACGACTGCGACTCGGCCGCGATCGCCGCGCCGCTGGAGGAGGCCAGCTACATCTTTGCCGGGCCTGGCAGTCCCAGCTACGCCGCGCGCCACCTGCGCGGCACCCGCACGCTCGACTTGATTTGCCGGCGGCACGAGGAGGGCGCGGCGCTGGCGCTCTCCAGCGCGGCCGCTATCGCCGCCGGCCAGTTCGCCCTCCCAGTCTACGAGATCTTCAAGGTGGGCGACGATCCCCACTGGCTCCCCGGCCTCGACCTCTTCGCGCGCCTCGGGCTGCGGCTGACGATCGTGCCGCACTGGAACAACGCTGAGGGCGGCAGCGAGCTGGACACCAGCCACGCCTACGTCGGCGCCGAGCGCTTCGCGGCGCTGCGCGCCATGCTGCCGGCCGCAACGACCATCCTCGGCATCGACGAGCACACCGCTTGCCTGCTCGACCCCGTCGCGCGCAGTGGGCGGGTGATGGGCGCCGGCGGCGTCACGGTCCTCTCCGGCGACCGCGAGACCGTGCTGGCCGACGGCGCGGCCTTCCCCTTCGACCTGCTTACCATGCGCGACCCGGCGGGGTAGCATCCGCGGTGCGGACGCTACCCCGCCGGACCAGTGGGGGACCGGCCCGGCGGTAGGTAGGGTGATGGGAACTGATGGTCAGCGGGGGTGGTGGCGATGCTGTCTTACCGATCCCGTTCCGGAGACATCACCGGCTCCTGGCTCGGCGGCGCACCCGCCGGCGTCGTGGCGGCGTCCGGCCCGTCCGGCAACTGGTTCATCTCCAGGAACTTCCAGTGCGGCGTGGGGTTCAGAGGCGCCGGACGCTTGAGGGCCGCGTCGTTCGGCGTGTCGGCGCTGGTGATCCCGCCCAGCCGTCCGCCGGTGTCCAGCGAGTCGTCGATCGCCGGCTCGTTCAACTGGAGTGATTGGTCTCCGCCGACGAGGTCGGTGTGCAGTCGATCAGCCGGTGGCGCGGCGGTCAGCGGGGCCGCCGCTTGCGTGGGGCTGTGGCGGAGGGTGATGATCGCCCCTGCCAGGGCCGCGCCGCAGATCATCCCGGCCAGCAGCAGCGCGACCCAATTCAGCCCGGATCGCCGGTATCGCATACGCATCGTTGCCATGGTGCTTCACCCTTCGAACTTTGCTCGTTGCCGCGCGGTGTCAGGCCGCCGGCTCGTGTGTCGGTTCAGCAGCCGGAGCCGCCGGCTCGGGCGCCAACCGGAACGCCAGCGCCAGCAGCAGCGCCGCGAGGTGACGGCGCAGGTTGTGAAGCTGACTGGTCTCGCTGATCCTCGGCTGCTGCGTCGCGTTGGCCACGCTGGCGCGCTCGTAGTGGTTGCGGTAGCGGAGATCGAGATCGTTTCGGTCGAACATCATTGGCTCCCTTCAGATTGATACGTGACCTCGCGGTTCGCTCGTGTGCCGGTCAGGCCGTCGTCGGCCGTGCCGGGTCGTGCGCTCCAGCCTCCTGCTCCCGGTACGCCGTCTCGCGGAGCGCGGCCCCGCCCACCCAGCGGCCCAGCCGCGCCAGCTCCGAACCGAGCAGCGGGCGCACGCGCCGGCTGAACGCCCGCGTCAGACCGAGCTGCTCGATCCACATGGGGCGCTGCGCCTCGCGGCGCTGCTCGGCCTGGTAGATCTTGGCCAGCTCGTACAGTTGCCCGTTCATGCTCACCCTCCCGTTCGCGACGATTCCAGACGACCACTGGCATGCGTCCAGGGTAGCGACGGCTTCTTCGCGCGCTCTTCACGCCGACTTTGCTGGCTCTTAGCTGCTGGGATTTGGCTGCGACACGCGGTGCGCGCGCCTCACGCGCGCTACGAGAGAGGGCAGCGTGGGACTGAGGCGGAGGCCGTCGAGGGGCATGGGAGCCGTCCTCACCTGGCACTCAACGTGGTCGTCGGACTGCGCCTAGCGGCCGAGCTGCTCCGGGAGCGGCAGGAGAATCGAGGGGGTATCGGGGCGCGCCAGCCGCAGGTAGAAGTAGCCGAGCCCGGCTAGCCCGAGCATGAGGCCTGGCTCATCTGCGCTGATCGGCGCCGGTGATGGTTGGTCCGCCGCGACCGCCGCGAGGCCGACATCGCCGGCGCGCGTCGCCAGGCTGCGGAGCCTGGCGGCTTGCTCGGGCAGCAGGTTCGCCGCCGAGAGGAGGATGTCGGCATTGCCGGGCAGACCGTGGCAGAGCGACCAGCGCTCCGCGGCCGTGGCCGGCGCCGACTCGAGCCAGGCGGTCGTGGTCTGGATGGCCAGCCTGGCCTCGCGCAGATAGGCATCATCGCCCAAGACGCGCCAGGCGGTGAGCCGGGAGAGGGCGATACCGCCCGCGCCGTGGCACCAGACGCTCGATGCAAGCGCGGCCGGGCCGTCGCGCGGCCCGATGACCGGATAGCGCAGGTCGAGCCAGTTGCCGCGCCTCGCGCTGAAATTGCGAGATTCGAAGACGAAGGCAGCGCGGGCCGCCGCGGCGAAGCGCGGCTCACCGGTGGCGGCGAAGAGGGCCAACAGCGCGGTGGCGATACCCGCCGCGCCGTGGGCGAAGCCGGTCAGCGCGCGGCGCCCCGCCGGCGTCGCGACCGGCCACCACATCGCCGTCGCATCTCGTCTCGCGGCCGTGATGAGGTGCTCGCCCAGGGCGACGGCCTCGGCCAGGAAGTGCTCGTCGCCCGTCAGGCGCGCGAGCGCCAGGAACGCGAGCGTGGCGCCCGCCGCGCCGGAGACGACATCCGGCTCACCGGGCTTTGTGGCGGGCA
>DASSHC010000127.1:0-2879 GCA_035693105.1 Thermomicrobiaceae bacterium
GGACCTCGGGCGATTGGGCCACGAGCTGCGCCCCGTTGACGCCGCCGACCTCCTCATTGCCGACCTCGTTGACGATCAGCTGCCCCGTCAGCGGCACGCCTGAGCGCGCCAGGGCGATGCCGGCCATCACCTGCGCGGTGACGCTCGCCTTGTCGTCGCCGGCCCCCCGGCCGTAGACGCGTCCGTCGGCGATATCGGCGGCGAAGGGCGGGTGGCTCCAAGCCGACTCCTCGCCGGTCGGGACGACGTCGACGTGGGCGTTGAAGAGGAGCGTCGGGCCGCTGCTGGGGCCGAGCCGCGCGACCATGTTGGGGATGGTTTCGACGCCGGTGATGAAGCTGAGATCGAAGCCTTCGCCCTTGAGCTTGTCGCCGCAGACCTTGATCGCGTCGCGCACGTCTCCCGGCGGGTTGACCGACGGCACGCGCACCAGCGCCTGCAGGAAGCTGATGACCTCGTCCTGCTTGATCTGGTCGAGCACGCGCTGGGCGAGCGCCGGATCGATCTTCTGGACCTCCTGGCTCACGACACCCTCCTCTACTCCCACCTCGACAGCCTCGCGGGCAGTATAGCACCGCCTTTTCCGCGCGCTGACGCGCCGGAAGGCTGTGGTATCCTCGCCGCTGGTCGTGCTGTCTCGTCTGAAGGGGGCGTCGTGGGGAGAACCGTCACGGAGCCGCGGAAGCTGGCCGAGGCGCTGGCGTCGATCCGCGGCTGGGTCATCGACATGGACGGCGTGCTCTATCGCGGCCAGACCGCGCTGCCGCACGTGCAGCAGTTCCTCACCACGCTCGACACACACGATCTCCCCTACATCCTGGCGACGAACAACTCGATGCAGACGCCCAGGCAGTACGTCGAGAAGCTGGCGCGCATGGGCGTGAGCGTACGGCCCGAGCGCATCTTGACCTCGGCGCTGGCGACCGCCGTCTGGCTCAAGCCGCGCTTTCCGCGCGGCACGCCGGCCTACGTCGTCGGCATGCCGGCGCTGGAGGAGGCGATCTACGGCGACGGCTACTTCGTGCCGGCCACGGCCGAGGCGCGCGTGGTCGTCAGCGGGCTCGATCTGACGCTGACCTACGACAAGCTGAAGATCGCCGATCTGGCGCTGCGCGGCGGCGCGGCCTACGTGGCGACCAACGCCGACAGAACCCTGCCGACCGAGGAGGGGCTGCTGCCCGGCTCGGGCTCGATCGTGGCCGCGCTGACCGCCGCCTCCGACGTCGAACCGACGGTCATCGGCAAGCCCTCGACCGGCATGCTGGAGGCCAGCCTGACGGAGCTGGGCCTTCCGGCCAGCGCGGCGGCGATGCTCGGCGACCGGCTCGACACCGACATCCTGGGCGGCAACCGCGCCGGGATGCTGACGGTGATGGTGCTGACCGGGGTGAACACGCTGGCCGACCTGGTGGCCTCGGAGATCGTGCCGGACGTGGTCGTGCCCGATCTGGCGCCACTAGTGACCTTCTACGAGGGGATCCGATGAGGCGCGTCGGCGCCTATGACGTCGAGGACCCGCACAAGATCCAGGGCCGTGACGAGGTCGACGTCTCTGACCGCAGCCTGGCCGCGCTGCGGCTGCGCGCCGCGCTGGAGGCGCTGGAAGGGGTGCGCCGCGCGGTGCTGGTGCTCGGCTGCGGCGCCGGGCGCTACGTGCGCGCGCTGGAGCGCGAGCGGCCCGACCTCAGATTCCACGGCGGCGACCTCAGTCTGACCGCGCTTCATGAGGCGGCAGCGCGGGACGAGCGCGCCCACTACCTGTCGCTCGACGCCAGCCGGCTCCCGTACCGCAATAACGCGTTCGGCGCGGTGGTCTTCTTCGATCTGCTGGAGCACGTACCCGCGTATCAGGCGATGCTGGCCGAGATCAGGCGCGTACTGACGCCAGGCGGGGTGCTGCACGTCTTCGTGCCGCTGGAGGCTGAGCCGGGCACGCTCTACGCGCTGCTGGCCGGCTCCGCGCGCGTGCCGATCCACCGCTGGAAGCGCGACCACGTCGGCCATGTCAATCGCTTCGACGCCGGCTCGGCCATTCGAGCGGTGTGGCAGGCAGGGTTGGAGGTGCGTGAGGCCTCGTTCGGCTTCCACCTGGCCGGGCAGGTGCACGATCTCGTGGACTACTGGAACCGGGAGCGGCAATCGGGCGGGCCAGGCTTCCTGCCGCGCTCGGCGGTGGCCGCGCTGACGCGCGCCACCTTCCTGGCGACCTGGCGCCTGTCGTATTTCGAGGATAGGCTGTACGCCGGGCGGCGCTTCGCCTCCGGCTTGCACCTGACGGCGGTCAAGCCGGTTGAAGCTGGGAAGGTGAAGGAGGACGAGCGATGACGATCGTGGACAAGCCGGTCCAGATCATCGACGGGCACACCGATTTCCTGCTCTCGCTGGCCAAGACCGGGCGCGGCTTCTTCGAGGAGTCGCAGACCGGGCACGTCGACCTGCCGCGCGCCCGCGCGGGCGGCATCGGCGCCATGCTCTGCGCCGTCTACGTGCCCAACTCGGATATTCCGGAGCGCGCGTTGATTCAGACGCTGCGCGGCACCGACCACCTCAAGCGCCTGGTGGCCGAGTCGAAGGGCGAGATGGAGCTGGTGCGGAACTACGCACAACTGGTCGATTGCCTGGAGCGCGGCGTCTTCGGCGCGATCCTGCACTACGAGGGTGCCGAGGCGATCGACCCCGAGTTCGCCGTGCTGCGGCTGGCGTACGAGCTGGGGCTGCGCTCGCTCGGCTTCACCTGGAGCCGCACCAACATCTTTGCCGAGGGTGTCGGGCCGGAGAACAAGGGGCACGGGCTGACTCCGCTGGGCAAGCTCCTGGTAGAGAATTGCAACCGGATGGGCATCTTGATCGATGTCTCGCACCTCAACGTGCCCGGCTTC
>DASSHC010000128.1:0-25000 GCA_035693105.1 Thermomicrobiaceae bacterium
GGTGACGCTGACCGACTGTAAGTCGCCCAGATAGCCATGCTCGACCAGCTGCTTGATCTGGACGCGGGTCGGAAGGTAGCGCGCGGCGTAGCCGACGGCATGCCGCACACCCAGGCTACAGACGAGGCGATGCATATCGCGCGCTTCGGCCGCGCTGCGCGCCATCGGCGCGCCGCAGAGGATGTGGAGCTGCTGTTCGGCGGCGGCGACCGCGATCGGGTGGTGCAGCTCCAGCGGCGCCGCGATGGTGACCGCGTCGAGCGCGGCTTCTCGCAGCATGGCGCGGAAGTCGGCGAAGCGCGCGGGGATGTGGTAGCGCGCCGCGATGGAGCCGAGCGGCTCGTCACCGGTGGCACAGACGGCCACGACGTCGACGCCCGGGACCTGCCGCAAGCCGGGGATGTGGACCGCCTCGCCATCCGCGGCGCCGATGACGCCCACACGCAATGGTTGCTCGGGCACGATTGTCGGTTCCTTCCTGGCTCGCCTGACCGGGCGTAGTATCTGCCGCTGCCGCCTGTGACGCAAGGACAAGGGCATAGACGAGCACCGGAACCGGTCAGACGACGCGCACCCGCCGCCCCTCGACCACCAGCCGCCCGGCCGCGAACAGCCGGACGGCTTCCGGGTAAAGCCGGCACTCCGCGGCAAAGACGCGCGCGCCGAGCGTGTCGGGCGTGTCGTCGTCCAGCACCGGCACGCAGGTCTGCAGAATGATCGGACCGGCGTCGTAGTGCTCGTCGACGAAGTGGACGGTGCAACCGCTGACCTTCATGCCGGAGGCCAGTACCGCCTGATGCACGCGCTCGCCGTAGTGCCCGAGCCCGCCGAAGAGGGGCAGGAGCGACGGGTGGATGTTCATAATCCGGTTGTGATAGGCCGGGCGGATCTCGATCTTGCGCAGGAAGCCCGCCAGTAGGACGAGATCGACCTGGCGGGCTTCCAGCTCGGCGTAGACGGCCCGGCTGAATTCAGCTTCACTGGGGAAGGCGCTCCGGGTGAGTACGATGGTCGGAATGCCGGCGGCGCGGGCGATCTCGGCGCCGCGCCGCTCGCGCGTGCTGATCACCAGCTCGACGCGCGCCGCCAGCTCGCCGGCCACGATCTGCTTGAGCACGTTCTCTAGCGTGCGGCCGCTCCCCGAGAGCAAGACCGCGACACCTAACGGTTCCACGCGCGCCTCCCTGGGGGGATGATACACGCCCGGGATGCGGGCGTGACGTAGAATCTAGCCGGGCCGGGCGGTGCTGGGATGCCGCCCGCTGAAGCAAAGGGGAGCAGGGTGCAGCGCGATCCGGGTTCCGATCTCGTCAAGCTGACCACGCCCGGCATGGGCACGACCGCGGTCGAGAGCGTCGTCGTGCTCGACTTTGGCTCGCAGACGGCGCAGTTGATCGCCCGGCGCGTGCGCGAGGCACACGTCTACTGCGAGCTGCTGCCGCACGACGTGCCCTGGGAGGACGTCGAGCGGCTCCAGCCCCGAGGAGTCATCCTCTCCGGCGGACCCGCCAGCGTCTACGCCCCCGGCTCACCGCAGCTCCCCGACTGGGTGATCGAGTCGGGGCTGCCGGTGCTCGGCATCTGCTACGGCATGCAACTCTTGACGGTCAAGCTCGGCGGGCGCGTCGAGCCGGCGCGCGAGCGCGAGTTCGGGCCCGCAACCGTCGAGATCGAGACGCATGACCGGCTGCTGCGGGGGCTCCCCGACCGGCTCGACGTCTGGATGAGCCACGGCGACCACATCGAGCAGCCGCCGCCCGGCTTCGAGGTGCTGGCCCGCTCCGACAACACCCCCTTCGCCGCCATCAGCAGCGGGCGCTTCTCCGGTCTCCTCTTCCATCCCGAGGTGGCGCACACCGCGCTGGGCGAGGTCGTGCTGCGCAACTTCGTCTACGACATCTGCGGCTGCCAGGGCGACTGGACCGCCGAGTCGTTCGTCGAGGCGGCTACCCGCGCCATCCGCGAGCAGGTCGGCGACGAGCGCGTGCTGCTGGCGCTCTCCGGCGGGGTCGACTCGTCGGTGGCGGCCGCGCTGATCCACCGCGCCATCGGCGAGCAGTTGACGCCGGTCTTCGTCAACACCGGGCTGCTGCGCCAGGGGGAGGCGGAGACGGTGCGCCAGGTCTTCGGGCGCCACTTCAACATGAACCTGGTCTACGTCGAGGCCGGGGAGCGCTTCCTGGAGCGGCTGTCGGGCGTGATCGACCCGGAGGAGAAGCGCAAGATCATCGGCGCCGAGTTCGTGCGCGTCTTCGAGCACGCGGCGGAGGAGCACGGCCCCTTTACCTTCCTGGCCCAGGGCACGCTCTACCCCGACGTGATCGAGAGCGCCACGCGCGAGTCGAAGACGGCGGTCAAGATCAAGACGCACCACAACGTCGGCGGCCTGCCGGAAGATCTGCGCTTCAGGCTGCTGGAGCCGCTGCGCTATCTCTTCAAGGACGAGGTGCGCGAGGCCGGCCGGCTGCTCGGGCTGCCGGAGGAGATCGTCGAGCGCCAGCCCTTCCCCGGGCCGGGTCTGGCGGTGCGCATCCTGGGCGCGGTCGACGACGAGTCGCTGGCGACGCTGCGCTTTGCCGACGCGATCGTGCGCCACGAGATCGAGGCCGCCGGGCTGGCACGGGCGGTCTGGCAGTTCTTCGCCGTGCTGCTGCCGGTGCGCACCACCGGCGTGATGGGCGATCTGCGCACCTACGCCCAGGTCTGCGCCATCCGTGCCGTCACCAGCAGCGACGCCATGACCGCCGACTGGGCGCGCCTCCCCGACGAACTGCTGGCCCGCATGAGCACGCGCATCATCAACGAGGTGCCAGGGATCAACCGCGTGGTCTACGACATCTCCAGCAAGCCGCCCGCGACCATCGAGTGGGAGTAGCCATGCGCCTGCTGATCGTCGGCGGCGGGGCGCGCGAGCACGCCCTGGCCTGGAAGCTGGCACAGTCGCCTGAGGTTGACGAACTGCTGGTAGCTCCCGGGAACGCCGGCACGGCCGCGATCGCGCGCAACCTGCCGATCGCGGCCACCGACATCGACGCGCTGGTCGAAGTCGCCGGGCGCGAGCGGGTCGGCCTGACTGTGGTCGGGCCGGAGGAGCCGCTGGCGCGCGGGCTGGCCGACCGCCTGCGGGCGCGGGGTCTGCTCGTCTTCGGACCGGACGCGGCCGCCGCGCGCATCGAGAGCAGCAAGTCCTGGGCGAAAGACGTCATGCGCGCGGCCGGCGTGCCGACGGCAGCGGCGCGGGAGTTCAGCGCGCTGGAGCCGGCGCTTGACTGGGTCGCAGACGCGCCGCTGCCGCTGGTGGTCAAGGCCAACGGGCTGGCCGCCGGCAAGGGCGTGGTGGTGGCAGCTACACGCGGAGAGGCCGAGCGCGCGGTGCGCGCCATGCTGGCCGAGCGGAGCTTCGGCGAGGCGGGCAGCGAGATTTTGATCGAGGAGTGCCTGAGCGGCCCCGAGGTCTCGGTGCTGGCGCTCACCGACGGCGAGACGATCTACCCCCTGGTCCCGGCCACCGACTACAAGCGGGCGGGTGCCGGCGACACCGGGCCGAACACCGGCGGAATGGGCGCGTTCGCCCCGGTTCCGGCGGTGACGCCGGAGCTGGCCGCGTGTATCCGCGCCGAGATCCTGGAGCCGACGTTGAGTGAGCTGCGCGAACGGGGCATCGCCTATCGGGGCGTGCTCTACGCGGGGTTGATGTTGACCGAGAGCGGCCCGCGGGTGATCGAGTTCAACTGTCGCTTCGGCGATCCCGAGACCGAGGTGGTGCTGCCGTTGCTGGCAGACGATCTGCTGCCGCTGCTGCTGGCGGCGGCCGAGGGGCGGCTGGCCGATGTCCCGCCGCCGCGCCGGCACGACGGCGCCTGCGTCGGCGTTGTGCTCGCCTCCGCCGGCTACCCCGGCAGCTACACCACCGGGTGCCCCATCAGCGGGCTCGACGACCTGCCGCAGGGTGTGCTGGCCTTCCACGCGGGCACGGCATGGCTCGACGGCCGAATCGTCACCAGCGGCGGCCGGGTGCTCACGCTGGTAGCGCGGGGCACCAATCTCGCCGAAGCTCGTCAATGCGTCTACGAAGGCATCGCCCGCGTGAGCTACACCGGCAAGCAATTCCGCCCCGACATCGCAGAGCCACGCACGCTGTAGGGGCAGGCCCTGTGTCTGCCCTCTTTCCCCTACGCAACGACATCGGAGACAGTGGCCAACCCGACACTACGCCGCGGTCGGCGGGCCGATGGCGATCCAGCCGTTGCGGACCGCGCAGAGCACAGCCTGCACGCGGTCGTCTACATTCAGCTTGCGCAGCACCGAGGTCATGTGGTTCTTGACCGTCTGCTCGGTGATGAACAACTCCTCGGCGATCTCCTTGTTGGAGAGCCCCTGGGCGACGCAGTCGAGCACTTCGATCTCGCGCACCGACAGCGGCAGCCGGGGCGAGTTGGGCAGGGTCGTGTCGACGTTCTCCTCGCCGTCGCCCGTGAGCTGGCGGAACTCGGCCAGCACGCGCCAGGCCAGATCGGGCCGCGAGAGGACGGCGGTGTTGATCATCTGCTCACCGCGCGAGACGCGCTCCAGCGCGTCGATCAACTGCGGCGCTTCGATCTCTTTGGTCAGAAAGGCCGAGGCGCCAGCGCGCACTGCCTCGAAGAGCCACTCATCGTCCATGTGCATCGAGAGGATCACCACGTGCATCGAGGGATGCTGCTTCTTGAGGATGCGGGCCACGTTCAGGCCGGTGACCCCGGGAAGCTGGATGTCGACCAGTGTCACGTGGGGCCGGTGGATATCGGCCTCCCGGATGGCCTCGTGGCCGTTCGCCGCCTCGGCTACGATGGTGAAGCCGCTTCCCTCGGAAATCAGCCGCCGCAATCCCTGACGAAAGAGCGGGTGATCATCCACGATCAGGACCCGCTTCGTGCTCCCTGAAGCTCGCTTGCGATCCACGCTGTCCCCCTTATGATCCGCCCGTGGTTGGGCGTCTCAGCCCGTCGCCCGCTGCCGCGGGTGACCTTCGTCGGTACTTCCACAGTACGACCGCACGAACCCTGGGCACATGGGAAATTGGAGCAGAGTGGAAGTACCAGCGTACCGATCAGCGGCGGGACTTTCCGCATACCGCCGTACTCGCGCGTGCCACCACGTCACACACGGATCATACCATGTGTACGTACAGTGTGTAAATACAACTAGCGCGCGGGCGGTTGCGCTGCGCTCCAGGCCAGCAGCGCTACGATCGACTTCGAGTCGGCGATCTGCCCCGCCGCGATCAGCGGCGCGATCTCATCCGGCCCGATCGGGGTCAGCGACAGTGACTCGTCGGCCTCGGGCTGGGCTACGCCCGCTGTCAGCTCGCGCGCGGCGTAGATGAACAGCTCCTCATTGGCCCAGCCGGGGCTGACGTAGAAGCGCAGCAAGAAGTCCAGCGCGCCGGCTCGGTAGCCCGTCTCCTCGATCAGCTCGCGCCGCGCGGTCACCTCCGGCGACTCCCCCGGCTCCCGCGTGCCGGCGGGGATCTCCAGCAGGCTCCGGCCCACCGCGTGGCGATACTGCCGCACCAGCACCAGCCGGCCGTCGTCCAGCACCGGCAAGATGCCGACCGCGCCGGGGTGCTCGGCAACCTCGCGCCGGCGCACCTGGCCGTTCGGCAGCCGCACCTCGTCGACCCGCACCCGGATCAGCTTGCCGTCGAACACCTGCCGCGAGCCCAACACCTGCTCGTCGCTCATCACTGCCTGCTCCTCATTCCCACATAACAGCCGAACTGGGTCACCGTGCCGCTCGGGGCTCTCCATTCACCGGCTGGCGGCGGCAGTCGTCGGCCTGAGTGTCGCACAAGGTCTTGACACACGGTCAGAGCCGTGCTACTGTGTACGTGCGGTCCCGAGGAGTGATCCCACGGATCGACGCCAAATCGGATCGGGCGACCGGTCCCACCTCACATTCGGGCGACTGGGCGTGGGGTTGCAGCGGCAGGCACCTGTCGCGGTGGCGCAGTTCGATCGCCGCCTGGTATTCTGGCTCACGCCGGGACGCCGGGTACGATCGAACGAGGCCCGGGCGTCGAGACGAGAAGCTCGTCGGGATCGCTTTTTCATGCCCTGGCTCCAACCACGCCACCTCCCTTATCACGCGAGACCGCGCACGCTTGCTATCCCTCGCGAGGTGAACAGGTCGTCGACTGAAGCGGCCGAAGGGCTGCCGTAGCGGAGCAATCCTTCACTCCCCCAGTGGCATGCTGAGGCCACAGCCGAAGGACCTGCCCCGAGCTTGTCGAAGGGATCTCCTCTGCCGTGAAGCGCCGCTCGTGCTCCACGATCAGGATGACAGGGGTGGCGGCGCTGTCTGGGCTGTCGACCCGAGTTGTCCGACCAGCGTCATTCATCCGGTTGCGTACCCTCGATAGTGGCGGCCCTGGAGCCGGCGTGCCGCGTGGCGCGCGTCTCCGTCCGGGCTAAAGCCGCCGCGCTAATCTTTTAAGATTAGGATTCAGCCTGCTTATGGAGCTTGCGGACAAACCCTGGCCTACGCCATCTCGCTCCTAGCCTGTTTCAACAGGCTTCGTCTGCTAGCGCTGTGGCTTTAGCCCGGCGCGGCGTGGGCGATGGAACTCCAGGATAATTACGCAGACGCCATCAACGGGCGTCGTCTGCTCGCGCGGTGGTTTCAACCCGGACGGAGACGCGCGTTCCCCGGCACGCGGCTCCCAGCGCGGCCACCACAGTCCGGTCCAAATCAGACTAATGACGAAGGCTGGAGTACTGAGCGTGTCGCAGGGATGACAGGGGTGGGGACCAGGCCGCGGTCTCAGCATCGCTCCGAAGCCGCCCGCCGAGAACGCACTTCACCGCCGGTCTACGCCAACGCCAACCACGACGCGACCACTCCAAATCCACACGTCCACCGCGTGCTGTCACGCTGTCTATGAGCCGGCGTCGTTCGTGCGCCGGCGGTCGGGACCAGGTGGCCATGTTCGTACTGAACTCCATCACGTATGCTGCGACGCGGAGGTGAGTGATGGCGGATTGGCTCGAGCGCTACGTCGCGCGGCTCAGCCCCGGGGCGGCGCTGGCCGCCACGCTCGTTCTGGTTCTGGCGGGTAACACGGTCCAATACTTCGCCGGCACCGAGGCTGCCGCGGGATTCCTCTGCTTTATCCCAATCGGGCTGGTCACCTGGCGGCTCGGACGGCGCGTCGGCATCGTGATCTCGATCTTCGCCGCGGGTTGCTGGCTGACCAGCTCGCTCGCCGCCGGGGGCGGAGTCAAGCCCGTTCTGCTCGCCTGGAACGGCGCCGCGCGGCTGATCACCTTCCTGGTGGTCACCTACCTGATCGACGAGCTGCACCACCGGCTCGACGAGACCCGCGCGGTCGCCGAGCAAGACTTTTTGACCGGCATCGCCAACGCGCGCGCCTTCGACCACGCCATGCAGGACGAGTTGCTGCGTGCCCACCGCACCGGCCGGCCCTTCACCCTCGCCTACCTCGATCTGGACAACTTCAAGCGTATCAACGACCGGTACGGCCACCGCGAAGGCGACCGCGTGCTCTATGTGGTGGCCCACGCGCTGCGCGACTGTCTGCGGCAGGTCGACACCGTGGCGCGACTCGGCGGGGATGAGTTCAGCATCCTGCTGGTCGAGACCGACGCCGCCGGCGCCCGCATCGCCATGCGACGCGTCCAGCTCGCGCTGCGGCAACTGCCATTCAAGGTCACGTTCAGTCTCGGCGCGGTCACCTTCAACACCGCGCCCGGTAGCGTCGAAGAGATGATGCGCCTGGCCGACGACGCCATGTACGCCGTCAAACGCGCCGGCAAGGACGGCTGCCTCTTCCGCCTCGTCGACCGCGCCGGCAACGCACCGCGCACCCTGCGGCACCGCGTCGCGCGCCCGCACCCCAGCCGCCGCGTCGTGCCGCGTTGAACCGGCTTCAGCCCGCTGGCTCGATCTCGACCAGCGGCGCGCCGATCTGAACCGTCTGGCCGGTCTGGACATCGACCCGCACTACCTCGCCGGCCACCGTGCTGCGGATCTCATTCTCCATCTTCATGGCTTCGACGACGCAGATGAGATCGCCCGCGGCGACCATCTGCCCCGCCTCCACGGCCACGCGCAGCACCGTCCCCTGGATCGGGCTGGTCACCGCGCCCTGCGCCGCCGGGCCATGCGATCGCTGGCCGAGCTCGATGCGTGGCGCGCGCCGCGCCGCCACCGGTTCGGTGCTCGCGTAAAGCCGCACCTCGAAGCGCTTGCCGCCTACCTCGACCAGGAACTCCTCCGGCACGCGGCCGTTGCTCGCCGGCGCCGCGGCCGCCTCGGCCCCCGGCGCTAGCTCTAGCAACGCGGGGTGCTTGTCGAGCAGCCGGGTGTCGTAGTCGCCGCTGGCGAAGGCCGGGCTGGCGATCACCGCGCGGTGGAAGGGGATGGTCGTCGGCACACCCGCGACCTCGAAGTCCTGCAGGGCGCGCGACAGCCGCGCCAGCGCCTCGGCGCGGTCGCGCCCCCAGACGATCAGCTTGGCGATCAACGAGTCGTACTGGGGCAGGATCTGGTAGCCTGGCTCGGCGGCGCCGTCGACACGCACCCCAAGCCCGGCCGGTGGTTGATACGCGGTCACGGTCCCCGGCACCGGCGCGAAGTTGCGCGCCGCGTCTTCGGCGTTGATGCGCACCTCGATGGCGTGGCCTTGGAGATGCACCGCGCCGAAAGAGAGCGGCAACCCCGCCGCCACCCGGATCTGCTCAGCCACCAGGTCCATCCCGGTCACCAGCTCCGTCACCGGGTGCTCGACCTGGATACGCGTGTTCATCTCCAAAAAGTAGAACTCGCCGTCCTGGAAGAGGAACTCGACCGTGCCCGCGCCTTCGTAGCCGACGGCGCGGGCCAGCGCCACCGCGGTCTTGCCCATACCGCGCCGGATCTCATCGTCGATGGCCGGCGAGGGGCTCTCTTCGATCAGCTTCTGGTGCCGGCGCTGCACCGAGCAGTCGCGCTCGCCGAGCGAGACGGCGTGCCCGTGGCGGTCGGCGAAGACCTGAATCTCGACGTGGCGCGGGTGATCGAGGTAGCGCTCGGCGTAGACGCGGGCGTCGCCGAAGTAGCGCTCGGCCTCCCCCGAAGCACCGGTGTAGGCGCCTTCCAGCTCCTCTGGCGCCCACGCGACGCGAAACCCGCGCCCACCCCCGCCCGCCGCCGCCTTGATCGCCACCGGGTAGCCAACTTCCTCCGCGAAGGCAGAGGCCCCGGCCAGGTCGACCGGCTCGGCGGTGCCCGGCACCAGCGGCACGCCCGCCTGCTGGGCCACCCGGCGCGCGGCCACCTTGTCGCCCATAGCCGCGATCGCCGCCGGCGACGGACCAATGAAGGTCATGCCGGCCTCGGCCACCGCCGCGGCGAAGGCGGGGTTCTCGGCCAGGAAGCCATAGCCGGGGTGGATCGCGTCGGCGCCCGCCTCACGCGCGACCGCGAGCAGCGCCGGGATATCGAGATAGGGCAAGGCTGCCTCGGAGGGGATATGGTAGGCCTCATCGGCGTAGCGGACGTGCGGCGCCTCCAGCTCGCCCTCACCGTAGACGGCCACGCTGGGGATGCCCAGCTCGCGCAAGGCGCGCATCACCCGCAGCGCGATCTCGCCCCGGTTGGCCACCAGCACCTTGCGAAAGAGCCCCGCGTCTTCGGACACCACACCCTCCACCCCGACCTTTGTCCGTCAAACGCCGACGAGGTTCGCCGCCCTCCGTGGGGCGTTCGCGCCGGCGACGCGCGGGAATAGAATTCCCGCGCTGAGTCCCAAAAGTCCACTAAAGGGACTGAAAACGACTGCAACCACGCTGCCGCTGTCGCGCCTATCCGTACCGGCGCGCCAACAGGTTCGCCGCTGACGTTCCATTGCCGCAATGCTCAAGCCTAGCCCCTTTAGTGGGCTTCGCGGACTCAGCCCGAGAATTCCATTCTCGGGCGCCGCTGAGCACCGCGGTCCGGGGTCTATCGCATGCTCGCAACCCCAATTAACGCACCGCCCCCAGTCGCGCCGCCCGACGCCAGCCCTGCGAGCTCCAGACCTCCCCGCCGCGCATCGCTTCCCGGCGCGCCGCCGCGCGCCAGAGCGCTGGCGTTTCCTTCATCAAGGTTACGTCAAGCTCTCGCGCTCCTCGCCCGCGCAGCACCGCCACGATGGCCGCCAAATCCTCCGGTGACGGTCGCGGCCGGACGGTAAGGCGCGGCTCGTCGCTCGTGCTCACAGCGGGATGTTGCCGTGCTTGCGCGCCGGGGCGGCCAGGCGCTTGTTGCGCGCCACCGCCAGCGCCCGGATCAGCCAGCGGCGCGTGTCGCGCGGCAGGATGACGTCGTCGACGTAGCCGCGCGAGGCGACCTGGTAGGGGTTGGCGAACTCGCGCTCGTAGTCGGCCACCAGCTCCCGGCGCTTGGCTTCGGAGTCGGATGCGCTGGCGATCTCGCGGCGGAAGATCAGGTTGACCGCCGCCGATGGCCCCATCACCGCCACCTCGGCGCTCGGCCAGGCCGCCACGAAGTCAGCTCCGATCGAGCGCGAGCACATCACCACGTAGGCGCCGCCGTAGGCCTTGCGCGTGATCACCGTCAGCTTGGGCACCGTCGCCTCACAGTAGGCATAGAGCAGCTTCGAGCCGTGGCGGATGATGCCGCCGTACTCCTGATTGGTGCCGGGGAGAAAGCCAGGCACGTCCTCGAAGGTCACCAGCGGGATGTTGAAGGCGTCGCAGAAGCGCACGAAGCGCGCCGCCTTGGTCGAGGCGTCGATATCGAGCGTGCCGGCCAGCACGCTGGGTTGGTTGGCCACCACGCCGATCGTGTGGCCGTCGAGCCGAGCGAAGCCGATGAGGATGTTGCCCGCCCAAGCCGGCTGGATCTCCAGGAACTCCCCATCGTCCACAACATGCCGGATGACCTCGTGCATGTCGTACGGCCGGCTGCTGACCTCCGGCACCAGCGTGTCGAGGGCAGGATCGGCCCGTAGGGGGTCGTCGTCGGGCGGGAAGTGCGGCGGCTCCTCCAGGTTGTTGGCTGGGAGGAAGCTGAGGAGCGCCCGCACCAGCTCGAAGAGATCGGCCTCGTCCTCGGCCGCCAGGTGCGCCACCCCACTGATCGAGGTGTGGGTCATGGCGCCGCCCAGCTCCTCGTGCGTCACCTCCTCGCCCGTGACCGTCTTGATCACGTCCGGGCCGGTGATGAACATCTGGCTGATCCCCTTGACCATGATGGTGAAGTCGGTCATGGCCGGCGAGTAGACCGCGCCCCCGGCGCAGGGGCCGGCGATGATCGAGAGCTGCGGCACCACGCCCGACGCCTGCACGTTGCGGTAGAAGACCTCGCCGTAGCCGTTCAGCCCCTCGACGCCCTCCTGGATGCGCGCGCCCGCCGAGTCGTTGATGCCGATGATCGGGCAGCCGACCTTGAGCGCCAGATCCATGATCTTGACCATCTTCTCGGCGAAGGCCTCGCCCAGACTGCCCCCGAAGACGGTGAAGTCCTGCGAGAAGAGCGCCACCGTGCGCCCGTCGACCGTGCCGTAGCCGGTGACGACGCCGTCGCCGTAGGGGCGGCGCTCGGCCATGCCGAAGTAGTTGGAGCGGTGGCGCACCAGCGCGTCCAGCTCAACGAAGGAGCCGGGATCGACCAGTTGCTCCACGCGCTCGCGCGCCGAGAGCTTGCCGCGCTGGTGCTGCTTCGCCTCGCTCTCCGCCTCCTGCGCCGCCAGCGTCTGCCGCAACTGCTCCAGTTCCGCTCGCCTGGACTCCTCGGTCGTCGTCACCGCGCCATCCCCGTCATCGCGCCTGCCTCCGTCTCAACTCACCGGCCGGTACTCGCCCCATACCTCGCGCAGCCTGCCGCAGATCTCGCCCAGCGTCGCCCCGGCGAGCAGCGCCTCTTTCATCAGCGGCAGCAGGTTCTCCGTGCCCCGAGCGGCAGCTTCGACCGTCGCCAGCGCGCTCGCCACCCGAGCGCGGTCCTGGCGCCCCTTGTAGGCGCTCACGCGCTCGATCTGGCCCCGCACCGCCGCGTCGTCGATGCGTTGGATCGGCACCGTGATCTCGTCTTCGCCGTCGCGGTACTCGTTCACCCCCACCACCGCGCGCTCGTGCGCGGCCACCTGCAGCTCGAAGCGGTAGGCGCTGTCGGCGATCTGCTCCTGCATGAAGCCGCTCTCGATGGCCGCTACCGCGCCGCCGCGCTCGGCGACCTCGCCCATCAAGGCCCAGGCGCGCTCCTCCAGCTCGTCGGTCAGCGACTCGACGAACCACGAGCCGCCCAGCGGATCGGCGGTCTCCGGCACGCCGGTCTCGTCGCTCAGGATCTGCTGCGTGCGCAGCGCCAGCGTGGCCGCTTCCTCGGTCGGCAGCGCCAGCGCCTCATCATACCCGTTGGTGTGCAGGCTCTGCGTCCCACCGAGCACCGCCGCCAGCGCCTGATAGGCCACCCGCACCACGTTGTTCAGCGGCTGCTGCGCGGTCAGCGCGCTGCCGGCCGTCTGCGTGTGAAAGCGCAGCATCCACGACTTTGGGTCGCGAGCGCCAAACTCCTCACGGATGAGTTTGGCCCACATGCGCCGCGCGGCGCGGAACTTGGCGACCTCCTCGAAGAAGTTGTTGTGCGCGTTGAAGAAGAAGCTGAGGCGCGGAGCGAAGTCGTCGACGTCGAGCCCCGCCGCCAGCGCGGCCTGCACGTAGGCCACCGCGTTGGCCAGGGTAAACGCGACCTCCTGCACCGCGGTCGAGCCGGCCTCGCGGATGTGGTAGCCGCTGATGCTGATCACGTTCCAGTGGGGCAGCACCCGGCCGCAGTAGGCAAAGGTGTCGGTCACCAGGCGCATCGAGGGGCGCGGCGGGAAGATGTAGGTGCCGCGGGCCGCGTACTCCTTGAGGATATCGTTCTGGATCGTGCCGCCGAGCCGCCCCTCGTCGATCCCCTGCTCCTCGGCCACGATCTGATACAGCAGCAGCAGCAGCGCGGCGGGCGCGTTGATCGTCATCGAGGTCGTGACCCGGCCAAGATCGATGCCGTCGAAGAGGCGGCGCATATCATCGACCGTGCTGATGGCGACGCCGGTGCGGCCCACCTCGGCGCGGGCCTCCGGCGCGTCGGAGTCGTAGCCGAGCTGGGTGGGAAGATCGAAGGCGACCGAGAGCCCGGTCTGCCCGCGCTCCAGCAGCAGCTTGAAGCGCCGGTTGGTCTCCTCGGCCGAGGAGAAACCGGCGTACTGGCGCATCGTCCAGCGCCGGCCGCGGTACATGCTGGGGTAGATGCCGCGCGTGAAGGGGTAGTCGCCGGGCGGCGGAGCCGGCGGCCGCTCGACGGGGCCATAAACAGGCGCGATCTCGATGCCCGAATCGGTGTAGACCGGCCCCTCGTTCCCGTCAGCCATCTCGCCCTCCTAGGCTGACGGCACCTCCACCAGTTCCGTCAGCACGCCATGGACCGAGCGGGGGTGGACGAAGGCGACGGGAAAACCGTGGACACCGAGGCGCGGCTCCCGATCGATCAGCTCGTACCCCGCTGCCTCTAGTGTACGCAACGCCGCCAGAATGTTGGGCACGCGGTAGGCGACGTGGTGCATTCCTTCGCCCCGCGACTCCAGGAAGCGCGCCACGCCGCTCAATTCGTCCATTGGCGTCAGGATCTCGACCAGCCCGGTCCCAGCGAGGAAAGTCGCCACGCGCACGCCCTGCTCCGGCGCCTCGACGACCTCCGGCTCGCCGAAGCCGAGCGCCCGGTAGCGGGCGATGGCGGCGTCGAGATCGCGCACCACCAGCCCGACATGGTGTAACGCGGGCGCGGCGAGGAGCGCCTCCGGCACCCTAACGCCGCGCTCCGGCGCCGCGCCGCACCGGCACGTTGGCGACCAGGTTGTCGGTGCGCTCGCCGCGCGTCAGGTTGATCTGCAGGCGATCGGCGTCGATATCGAGGTGCCGCGACAGGATGCGCAGGATGTCGACGCGGATGGCCTCCATCACGTCCGGTGTCAGCTTGACATGATCCTGCACCAGCACTTCGACCAGCCGTTGTTTGGCGAGGTTGGCGCTGGCCGGGCGGGCCGGGCGCGGCTGGCGCCCCAGCAGCGTGTCGAGGAAACCCATCTAATCTGCTCCTTCGCCGCGCAGGACCGCGCTGCGATTGCGGCCGAACCCGATCGAGCGCAGCAGCCGCTTGAAGGCGCCATCCGGCATCTCCACCGGCCCGAGGGGCACCTCGGCGCCGGTCAGGCGGGTAGCGATGTCGCGGAACGCCTGCCCGGCGCGCGACTCCTGATCGAGCGCGGCGGGCTCGCCGCGGTTGGTCGAGGTGACGATCGTCTCATCGTTGGGCACCACGCCGACGAGCGGGATCGAGAGGATCTCGGTGACGTCGTCGACGCTCATCATGTCGCCCTTGCGCACCAGCACGGGATCGAGCCGGTTGACGATCAGCCGCGGCGTCGGCAGCTCGGCGGCCTCGACCAGCCCGATGATCCGGTCGGCGTCGCGCACCGAGGAGACCTCGGGGTTCGTCACCACCAGCACCTCGTCGGCGCCCGCGATCGAGTTGCGGAAACCCTGCTCGATTCCGGCCGGCGAGTCGATCAGGGTGTAGTCGAATTGCCGGCGCAGCTCATCACAGAGCGACTTCATCTGCTGCGGCGACACCGACTCCTTCTCGCGCGTCTGGGCGGCCGGAATCAGATGCAGGTTGTTGAGCCGCTTATCGCGGATCATCGCCTGGCGCAGCCGGCAGGTGCCCTCGACCACGTCAACCAGATCGTAGACGATGCGATTCTCCAGCCCGAGCACGATGTCGAGGTTGCGCAGGCCGATGTCGGCGTCGATCAAAACCACCGACTTACCCAGCGCCGCCAGCGCCGCGCCGATATTGGCGGTGGTCGTCGTCTTGCCGACACCGCCCTTACCCGACGTGATCGTGATGACGCGTCCCATCAGATTCTGCGTGCGTTCTTCACCCATTCGTTCCCCACTTGCCGGCAACGCTGCCATCCGGGTCGCGAGCTCCGCCACGCTCAGCGCGTGGGGCGACGGTCCGGCCGCCACGGCTCGACGACGATCTCCCCATTGTGAACCCGCGCGAGCATTGGCCCCTCGTCCTGCCCCGCGCGCTGATCGGGCGGGCGGGCGAAGATGCTCGCGATGCGCAACTGCGTCGGTTGGAGGCGCAGCGCGCAGATGATCGCGCTGTAGTCCCCATTGACCCCGGCATGGACGGTCCCGCGGATCGCGCCCCAGACCAGCACATCGCCCCCGGCCTGCACCTCGGCTCCGGCGTTGACGTCGCCCAGGACCACGATGTCACCGTCGGAGCCGATCGAAGCGCCCGAGCGCAGCGTGCGCCGGACGTAGAGCGCCAGGCGCTCCTCGGCGGCCCCGACTACGGTCTCGCGCACCTCGTCGCTCGCGTCGACCAGGCGCAGCGGGTGATAGCCCCAGGAGCGCAGCAGGTCGCGGTTGGCCTGCCGCCCGGCGACGACCGTGCGCAGGCGGATGCCGCGCTCCGCCAGCAGCCCCTTCAGCGCCACGATCTCCTCGACGTTCGGCGTGCGCTCGGCGTAGTCGAGGATGATCTCGCCGCTACGGAAGAACTCACCGCCGCCGTCGACGCTGGCGCGCACCTGGCCCAGCAGATCGGCGAACGGCAGATGCGTGGGGAGCTGCAGGATCAGCCCGTCGCGGGTCCCCCGCACCTTCACCTGCTCGTGCCCGCCCTGGCGCGACTGCACCATGCGACTTCGCTCCTTCACCCTCCGCCTCGCCACGCGATTGGCAATCCGCGGCGAGACCGAACCCGATTCTCGAGGCCCCTACCCTTGCGGTTTCGGCGGCGCCTTGCCGAAATAGGACGCCAGGATGGCGTCGGCAACCGGCACCGCGAAGGTGGCGCCTTCGCCCCCACCCTGGATCAAGACAACCACCGCGATCTCCGGTTTCTCGAACGGCGCGAAACAAGTAAACCAGGCGTGCGACTTCTCGTACACACCATTTTCGGCCACGCCGAACTCCGCCGTGCCAGTCTTGCCCGCGATCGGAAAGTCGTTCCCGGTCAGCACGAACTTGCCGTGCGCCGTCCCCTTCGGATCCGCCACCGTCATGCGCATGCCCTCGCGCACGATGGCGATGTGCTCGCCACTGAACGCCAGGTCGCGCACCGTGACCGGCGCGTACTCGCGCTCCACCTGTCCGTTTGCGCGGATCAAGCGCTGCACCAGCCGCGGCTGGTAGTAGGTGCCCCCGTTGGCGATCGCGGCGATCGCGCAGAGCAACTGCAGCGGCGTGCAGGAGAGCTGTCCCTGACCGATCGAGACGTTGATAGTATCGCCGACGGACCAGTATTCGTGCAACGTTTGGAACATCCATTTGGCGTCGGGCACCCGCCCGGACGCCTCGCCGGCCAGCTCGATCCCGGTCGGTTGGCCGAAGCCGAACTGCTCCTTCAGGTACGTCCCGATCTTGTCGATGCCCAGCCCCTGGAAGTAGTGCTTGGAGCCGTCCGGCTCGTAGTAGTGCAGCGGCTCCTTGGTGAACTGATCCTCCTGGTGCGGCGCGCCGACGTTGTAGAAGAAGATGTCGCACGACTGGGAGAGCGCGTGGCGCAGGTCGAGCGAGCCATGGCCGGCGTGATTCCAGCAGACATACGTGTGGCCGCCCGCCTCGTCGGTGGTGTCGGGCACGCGGATCGAGCCGGCGCAGTGGTACTCGGTGCCGGCGTCGAGACCGCCATTGGCCGGCCCTTCGGTGAGCGCGGCGCACGAGAGCAGCGGTTTGATCGGTGAGCCGGGCGGGAACTCGCCGCTGACGGCGAAGTCGGTCAGCGGCTTGAAGGGATTGTTGAGGTACGCCTGGTAATCGGCCTCGCTGATGCCGTCGACGAACTTCTGGTTGTCGTAGCTCGGCAGGCTGACCAGCGCCAGGATCTCGCCGGTCTGCGGGTTGATCGCGATCGCAACTCCGGCCCCGACCGGGTCCTTTTGCGCCTTGACCGCGGCCTCATTGGCCTTGTCGATCCCCTCCTGCAGCGCGGCGGTCACCGCCCGCTGGAACTCCACGTCGATGCTGACCTGCACTGAGAGCCCAGGTTTGGCGTCCTGCCGCTTGTCGTACAGCTCGGCGATCTCCACCCCGCGAGCGTCAGCCTGCACCCAGCGCAGGCCGTGGATGCCGCGCAGCTCCTGCTCCAGTGCCTCCTCCAGCCCGCCGCGCCCGACATCATCGGTCGGCAGATAGGTGCCGATCTGATCGCCGTGACTGTCCGCCGCGGCGCGCGACTTGGTGTACTCCTCCTGGCTGATCGGGCCGACGTAGCCCAGCACGTGGGAGAAGTTCGACCCGGCGGGATACTCGCGGTGCAGCTGCTGATCGCTGACCTGGACACCCGGCAGGTAGAGCGCGTTGTCCTGCAGCGCGATGGCGACCTCACGCGGCACATCCTGGCTGATCACGATCGGCGTGGCGTCGCCCGCGTGCAGCTCCAGGATGTAGTCGAGCCAGTTCATCACGTGCGTGCCCGGGAACTGCTTGTTGAGGCCGGCGAAGCGCGCGGCGTCGGCCGGGCTGAGGTCGGACTTGACCACCACCAGCGCGTCGGCAGAGTCGAGCACCGCGTGCGTCAATTTGGAGGGATCGGCGCCGATGGCCCCGGCCAGCCCGGCCAGCACCGCGCGCTCCGAGCCGAGCGGCAGCCCGCTCTTGCGCACGACCAGTTGATCCTTGAGGCCGAGGGTCGCGATCAACTGCTGCCGCAGATATTCGACTTCCGTGGGATCATCCGGCACCTGCGCCGCCACCAGCGAGACGCTCCAACTGATGCGGTTCATGGCCAGCGGGCGGTTCTTGCGGTCGATGATCAGCCCCCGCGCGCCGTTGAGCGGCTCCGGCCGGATGATGTTCCCCTCGGCCTGGCTCTTGAACTCCCGCGCCTGCGCCAGCTGCAACTGGCCCAGCCGCGCCACCAGCCCGCCGAAGCCGAGGGCGGCCGCGCCTTTGAACAGGAACATGCGGCGACTGAGGAAGACCTCGTCATTCGAACGCTCGACCGCGTGCTTGTGCCGGTCCGCCAGCCGGACCAACTCCATCCGCTTATGCCTGCGCCGCACGGACCACCCCCAGGCGCTCCAGCACCAGCACGACGAGGTACAGGAACGGCACGATCGCCACGTTGAGCAGCGCGGTGAGCAGGCCGAGCCGCGCGCTGAAGACCAGCGAGTAGCCGGCTCCCAGGAGCGCGCCCAGGAGCGCCGCCACGCACCAGTGGGCGGCCGTGGCCGCGATCACCAGCAGCATCGGCTGCAGCACGCCGCTGTGGACGATGCGCCGCCGCCCGAGCCCGCCAACCAGCGCCGCCGGCAGCAGCGCCAGCGCGTTGAAGCCGAGCGGATCCAGGGCCAGGATGTCGAGCAGAATCCCAGCGGGGAAGGCCCAGAGAAGCCCCTCGAAGGCGCCGCGCTCGGCACTCCAGAGGAGGATCAGCACCAGCGTCAGGTCGGGACCGATGCTCAGCAGGTGCAGCGCGGGAAAGAACGTCGCTTGCGCCAGGGCCGCGACGATCAAGAGCAAGGCGAATCCGAGGCGTGTCACCGTCTCCGACTGGTCCCCCATGCACATGGTAGTCTCGGACGATCGTCAGCCCAAATGGTAGCACAGGGCACGAACCGGCCGCCGCTCAGCCGCTCTCGCCCCCACGCAGCCGGGCGACGATATTCTCGACGCCGGGCAGGCCGCGCTCCTCGGCGGCCGCGACGACCGGTGCGGTGTCGTACCGGACCGAGCGCAGCTCAACCGCCCAGCCTGACGGCCCGCTCGCGAACTCGGCGTAGTCGGCGTCCGGCGAGCCGTCGAACGGCAGGCCGACGCTGCCCACCGCGACGAGCAGGCGGCCGTCCACCGGGCGCGCGTACTGCACGTGGATGTGGCCGTAGGCCAGCGCCTGCGACCCGGCCGCGTCGAGCAGACGCGCGGCCACCTCTTCCGGCGCATGCGGTTGGACAGCCGGGTAGGGGCTCCAGGGCGTGGCGTGAACGACGGTTAGACGGGGCACATCGCCGCCGCCCAGCTCGATGCGCAGCGGCAGCCCGGCCAGGTAGTCGATCTGCTCGTCCGAGAGGTGTGCCAGCGCCCATTGTCCACGCTCGTCCGGCTCGGCGCTGTGCGGCGCGTGCCCCTCCTCGTCCGCCCAGGCCGCCACCGGACCCCGCGCCAACTCGACGATGGCCTCGTCCGTATTACCACGCAGCGCCGGGACGCCCCGCGCCCGCAGCAGGTCGATGCACTCGCCCGGGAACGGCCCACCAAACGCGATGTCGCCGCCCATCACGATCCGGTCCCACGGCCCGCGCGCATCGACCTCCGCCAGCACCGCCCGCAGCGCGTGCACGTTCCCGTGCGTATCCGAAATCACCGCCACCCGCATCGCAGCCTCCCTCCCAATGCCTCGATCATGTTCTTTTGTCCCCCATTCGGGGGCACAGCGCAGCCCGATCGCTCTTGGAAAAGCCCACGTCGGTGGAAAAAGGGAATGGTGTTCGCGCGCGGTGCTAGGCGCGTTCCCGAAGTTGTTCCAAAAGAGGCGAGAATTGCCTGATGAGGGCTTGTAGTTCTTGATAGCGCGCGTGCTGCTCGGGAGTGGGCACCCCGTCGTTGAGGTAACGCTCCAAGCGGCGAAGACGACTCGTCTTGACCGGTCACTCTTCGATGAAATCAAGCCGCTCAATCGGCTCCCAAGAATCGATCTCTGCGGCAACTTCTGGAAGTTCTTGCCAGTCAGCGATCAGCAGATCGAGGAGTTGGTCGATCCGCTGTTGCGTCAGCACGCTCAAGTCGGCCAATGGATGTCTCCTGGGAGAGCGAGATCCTCAATTCGTTTCACCTGGTAGCCCGTCACAAGCCATCCATCATCGGCTGAGTATACCACGTAGATTGCCGTTTCCGGTTCCGCCCCCCGATGTCTAGCTGGGGCACTATTCGGCCCGAATATCCCGGCAACTGACTGTTTGCCGCGCCTGTACACCGCAACCCTAGACACCGGGTCTCGCGCGACGCGCCGCAAATCCTCGAGGTATTCGTCTGGTGTCGTACCTTCGGCCCACTCGTGCTCGAAAAGCACCCGCTGCACGAGGTGTAGATACAGGGCGTCGGCGCGGTTTCCCAGAGTCTATCCTTGATACTCCAGTCCGCGATACTGCTTCGTGACGCGGACACGTGTTGGGTTGAACGGTGCCGCGGCAATCCGTGCACGAATCGACGCCAACTCAGTGAACGTCGGCCCTCGGCGCGTGGCGATGAGCTCTCGGATGAGCATATCGACCGGATGATCGCGTAGACCCGATCCGCCGCGTATACCAAACCCAACCAGTTCGTCGGCCAATCCCACACGCCGCCTTCCCTCCACAGCTTACAGGCACCTCGTAGCGTACAACCGCGCCAATATCCACAATTGGCCGGTGGATCAATTCCCGCGCCCGCGTTGCCGCCGAGGTTGACATCCTTCTTTCGTGCGCTACCATCGGCCCCAACCGAGGTTTCAGCCGGCACGACGCGCCGGTGCCGCGTTCGGTTCCCGACGTGGCCGCGAGGAGGATGTCATGGAGGTCATCAGCCCGCTCGTCCGCCGCTGGATCGAGGATGCGCGCGACGACCCGGAGGGCTATTGGGCGCGCGCCGCCGAGCAGCTCCCGTGGTTCCGCACCTGGGATCGCGTCTTCGAGGCCGATCCGCCCAGCTTCCGCTGGTTCAGCGGCGCCCAGACCAACATCAGCTACAACTGCCTGGACCACCACGTCAACCGTGGCTGGGGCGGCCACGCCGCGCTGATCTACGAGAACGAGCGCGGCGAGCGGCGCGTCTACACCTACGCCCAACTGCTGGAGGAGGTCAAGCGCGCGGCGGCCGCCATGCGCGGCATCGGCATCGGGCGCGGCGACCGCGTGGCCGTCTACATGCCGACCACGCCCGAGGTGATCGTCACCATGCTGGCGGCGGCGCGCATCGGCGCCATCCATATCGTGGTCTTCGCCGGCTTCGGCAGCGGCGCGCTGGCCGAGCGCATCAAGCTGGCCGGCGCCCGCACCCTCTTCACCGCCGACATCACCTACCGCAAGGGTCAGGAGGTGCCGCTCAAGGGGATCGTCGACGCCGCGCTGGCGGGGGACTCGCCGGTCGAGCAGGTCGTGCTGCTGCGCCGCGGCCGGGACGACGTGCCGATGACGCCGGGCCGCGACATGACCTGGGACGACTTCCTCCAGCGCGCCGCCGGGCAGGACGACAGCTACGCGGTGATGGAGGCCAACGAGCCGGCCTACATCCTGGCGACCTCCGGCACGACGGCCAAGCCGAAGCTGGCCGTCCACAGCCACGGCGCCTACCAGGTGGGCATCCACCAGGCCGGCAGCATCTGCTTCGGCCTGCAACCCACCGATGTCTGGTGGGCGACCGCCGACATCGGCTGGGCGGTGGGCCACAGCTACATCCTCTATGATCCGCTGCTGGTCGGCTGCACCACCATCGCCTACGAGGGCGCGCTCGACTACCCCGGCCCCGAGGCCCCCTACCGCATCATCAGCCGGAACCGCGCCAGCGGCATCTTCACCGCGCCGACCGCCGCTCGGCTGCTGATGCGCTACGGGACCGAGGCGGCCGAGGGCTGCGACCTCAGCTCGGTCGAGCGCGTGGTCTGCGCCGGCGAGCTGCTCAATCCACCCGCCTGGGAGTGGCTGCAGAAGGACCTGCTGGGCGACCGCGTGCCGGTGATCGACCACTGGTGGCAGACCGAGACCGGCGGGCCGGTCGTCGGCAACCCCTACGGCATCAACCTCCTGCCGATCAAGCCCGGCTCGGCGGGCATCCCGCTGCCGGGGATCGAGCTGGAGGTGATCGACGCCGAGGGGCAGCCATGCGGACCCGGCGAGAAGGGAGTCGTGGTCATCAAGCGCCCCTTTCCCGGGCTGGCCGCTACGCTCTGGGGCGATCCTGAGCGCTACGGGCGCGACTACTGGGGTATCGTGCCCGGTGCCTACTTCACCGGCGACGCCGCCGCCATCGACGAGGACGGCTACGTCTGGTTCAGCGGGCGCGCCGACGAGATCATCAAGGTGGCCGGCCACCGCATCGGCACGGTCGAGGTCGAGACCGCCTTCCTGCGCCACCCGGCGGTGGCCGAAGCGGGCGTCACCGGGCGCCCCGACGAGCTGCGCGGCGAGGTCATCTCCTGCTTCGTGGTGCTCAAACCGGGTCACGAACAGAGCACGGCGCTCAAGGGTGAGTTGCAGCAGACGGTGCGCGGCGAACTGGGGGCGCTGGCGGTCATCAGCGACATCAATTTCGTCAGCGTGCTGCCCAAGACGCGCAGCGGCAAGATCATGCGCCGGGTGCTCAAGGCCGTCACGCTCGACCGCGACCCCGGCGACATCTCGACCATCGAGGACGAAGGCTCGGTCGATGAAGCCCGCGCCGCCTGGCAGGCGATGAGGGCGGAGGTTGCCGGCGGCGACCCCGACTGACGCCCGGTACGTGCGATGTGCAAGGGCCTTCGGGCTAGGGCGACGACTGGTCGCGGCGTTCGGGTCCTTCAAGCACGCCTCGCGTCAGCCGGCAGGCCACATCCCTCCCCCGGTCATCCCGAGCGCAGTCGAGGAATCCGTCCTCACCCGGCACCCAATGCCGCTTTGTGGTCACCCTCGTACACCCGCGCTCTCGCCTTGGCTACGCGATCGCGGCCTACCGAGCGGGTTGGGTTCCGCTTGTTGCTTGGATCCCTCGACTGCGCTCGGGATGACCGAGGAGTGAGGGGCAGACGACGATGAGTGTCGTCCGGTAGGCCACATCCTTTACCCGGTCAGCCTGAGCTTGTCGAAGGATCCAGGCCCCACGCGTCACCCAACCATGTGGATAGTCACAGCGTTGTGGCTCCTACCGCGTCGCGATCGCGCGCTGCACGGCGGCAGCGTGGGCAGTTTGCTCGAGCGCGTCGTCCAGCGGAGCCAGTTTGGCGCTGCCGTAGCGGCGGTGCAGGGCGGCGGCGAGGAGATGGTCGGTCAGGTGGGGGTTCTTGGGGAGCAGCGAGCCGTGCAGGTAGCAGCCGATGGCGTTGCGGTAGCGGCAGCCCTCGGTACCGTCCTGGCCATTGTTGCCGCGTCCGACGACCACGCGTCCCAGCGGCTGCGCACCGGGACCGAGCCAGGTGAGGCCGCTGTGGTTCTCGAAGCCCACGAGCTGACCGAGATCGTCCGACTCGACCACCACATTGCCGATAAAGCGCTCGGGGCCGGCCTCGGTCCCGGCGTTGAAGAGGCCGATGCCGGGCAACTCCGGCGCGTCGTGCGGCCGGTAGTGCTTGCCGAGCAACTGGTACCCCCCGCAGACCGCCAGCAGCGGGGCGCCGTCCTCGACCTCGCGCTTGAGCGTTTCGCCTTTGGCGCCCAAGATGTCGGCCGAGGCCGCGACTTGCTCGCGGTCCTGCCCGCCGCCCCAGAAGAAGATGTCGTAGCGCCCGGCATCGAGCGGTTCCCCCACGCCGACCTCGACCACCTCGGCATCGATGCCGCGCCAGCGGCAGCGCTCGGCCAGCGCGATCACGTTACCCCGGTCGCCATAGATGTTCATCGCCGCGCCATAGAGCCAGCAGATCGTCAGGTGCATGTACGAGCCCTCACCCCCGCACCCTCTCCCAATACTGGGAGAGGGGAGAATGCTGGGGGACCATCCGGATGTTCCTGTAGCTGCTCCCCTTCTCCCAGTATTGGGAGAAGGGGTGGGGGGATGAGGGCCCGGCCACTCACTCCTCCCAGAACGCGCCGACCGCGCCGCGCTCGGTCAGGATGGCGCGCAGATCGAGCAGGGCGGTGTAGGTCGGCAGCACGTAGGCCGTGCCGCCCGGCGGCACCGCCTCCACGAACTGATCGAGCGCGGGACGCAGTGGGCCGAGCGGGTGGATGCGGTCGGCCGGCACGCCGGCGTATTTGAGCCGCACGGCCATGTCGCCGCCGCGCAGGCCGCTAGTGTAGAGCGGCGCCGGCACCCCCGCCAGTTGCTCGACATCGGCATCCCAGAGCCAGGAGACGTCGCGCCCGTCGGCGTCCAGATCATTGATCGCGATCAGCGCCGGGTCGGCCAGCCCGCTCAGCGCCAGCATGCGCAGCACCTCGTTGAAGCCGACCGGGTTCTTGATCAGCACGATCACCAGCGTGCGCCCCTGATACTCCACGCGCTCGATGCGCCCGAAGGCCGAGCGGAAGCGTGCCAGCGCCTGCTGCACGGTCGCCGCCGTGATCCCCAGCGTGCGCGCGGCGGCCGCGGCGGCCAGCGCGTTATAGCCGTTGTAAAGTCCCGGCACGGCCACCGTCAGCGGCAAGGGGCCATCGCCATCGGGCGTATCAACGCGGAGCGCCACGGCATCCAGCCCGCGCAGCTCGATGTCGCGCGCGGCGTAGTCGAGCGCCGGGCGCTCGAAGCCGCACTCGTCGCAGGCATACGCTCCCAGGTGCGAGAGGAAGAGGCGCTCGTAGCGCAGGGGCGCACCGCAGCGGCGGCAGAGCGCGGCGTCGGCCGCGTGCGGCAGCGCCTCCAGCAGGTAGCGCGACTCGGCCAGGCCGAAGGTCAGGCGCCGCGCGCTGATGCCGTCGCTCAGCGCCGCCAGCGCCGGGTCGTCGGCGTTGAGCAGCACCGTTTGCTCGGGCGAGAGCGCGAGCAGCGCCTCGCGCCAGCGGCGCGCGATCGTGTCCAGCTCGCCGTAGCGGTCGAGCTGGTCCCGAAAGAGGTTGAGCAGCAACACCAGACGCGGACGGGTGCGCCGGACAACTTCGGGAAAGGCGGCCTCGTCGGCCTCCACCACCGCCACCCGCCCGCGTGGCCGGCCGCGCAGCGTGCTCTGGCCGGTGAAGGCCGCGCTGATGCCGCGCACCAGGTTCGAGCCGGAGCGGTTGTGGATCACCCGCAGCCCGGCGCCTTCGAGGATGTCGGCCAGCATGCGCGCCGTCGTCGTCTTGCCGTTGGTG
>DASSHC010000129.1:0-15524 GCA_035693105.1 Thermomicrobiaceae bacterium
TCGGAAGGCAGCAACCCCACCAACAAACCCGTCCTCACGCTTCCAGCGCCGCCAGGAAGCCGTTGGGATCCTCCAGGCTGACATAGACATTCCGCACGCGGATGGGGATGCCGAGCAACCGGCGGCGCTGGGGCTGGCGCAGGTGCAGGTGGACGACGCCGTCCATGGAGCCGATGAGCCCCAGCGTTCCGCCGAGGCCGACCCGCCAGCCGATACCGCCGAGCCAGGGCCAGGCGCCGCGCTCGGCCTGCTCGATGTTGTCGCGCGGGATCTCCAGGTGATAGGAGCCGAACTGCGCCACGACCTTGTCCGGCTCGACATCGACCCAGGAGTGACCCGCCGTGGCGCCGAAGAGCGCCAGCAGCGGGCGCCAGATCGGCGCGCGGCGGATCGCGAAGCGCGGCATCGGCCCTCCCTCCCCTACTCCTCGCCGGCAGCTGCTGCCTCGACCGCGATCAGCGGCACGCGCGCCCAGTCGAACTCCTCGACCCGCTCCGGGCCGAGGGCCCGGATGCGCTCCAGGCAGCCGCGCGAGGCGGCCAGCAGCGCGGCGGTGTCGACGCCCTGGCAGCGCGGCTGGAAGCGCGCCAGCTTGTCGGTGCCGGCGGTCAGCAGCTTGACCGCGCCACGCCAGTTGCCGCGCCGCAGGTGATGCAGCGCCACCCCGATCTGGATGATCCCCTGGTAGAGCGCGCGCACCGGCGCCGGCTCCGCGCGCCAGAGGTCCTCCAGCACCTCGTGGCACTCGAAGAACTCGCCCTGGTTGAAGAGCGCGATCCCCTCCAGCAGGGCCGCCGGCGGCGCGCCGTGGCAATCGCTCATCGCTCCGCTCGCGCTCCTAGCGATCGCACACGTGGCAGCTCCCGCTCATGTCAGCGGTCACCGGCTCGCCCTTGAGCACGTTCACGGCCGCTTCGAGCTGGTCGTCATCCGGAATGTGCGTCAGCGTCTGGCCCGAGGGGAGCGGCGTGAAGGGCGTCTGGCCATTGGGGAGCGCCACCGTCACGTCGGGTGTGATGCCGTTGTCGCGGATCAGCTTCCCATCGGGCGTCAGCCACAGCTCCGTGCCGAGCAGGACCGCACCGCCGTTGCTCAGGTCGAACTGATTCAGCACCGTGCCGGTGCCGAAGGTCTTGACGCCGACGATCTCGGCGCGGCCGTCATCCTTCAGCGCGCCGGAGACGATCTCCGAGGCCGAGGCGGTACCGTTGTTGACCAGCACCACCACCGGCAAGGTGGTGCGCGTGGCGCTGTCCTCGGCGCGCTGCACGTCCTTCTCGCCGCCGCGCGTCTCGCTGATGTAGACCGGCGCGCCTTGCGGCAGGAACGCGGACGCCACACCCATCGCCTCACTGACCAGCCCCCCAGGGTCGTCGCGCAGGTCGAAGATGATCCCGGTGGCGCCGGCCTGCTGCACGTCCTGGATCGCCTGGGTCAGGTCCTTGGTCGCACCGTCGGAGAACTCGTTGAGCCGGATGAGTCCGATCTGGCCGGGGAGCATGGCCCAGGTGACCGGGTTGACCTTGATCTTGGAGCGGGTCAGGGCCACGGTGTAGTCCTGGTTGGTGCTGGGCCGGTGGAAGGTGAGCTGCACCGTGCTCCCCTCCGGACCACGCACCTTATCGGAGACCTGGCTCAACGTCAGCCCGCCAATCCCCTGGCCATCGATCTTGGTCAGGATGTCGTTCGCCTGCACCCCCGCCTTGAAGGCGGGCGAGTCGGCGATCGGCGCCACCACCACCACCTGGTCGTTCTCCTGCTGGATCTGAATGCCGACCCCCACGAAGCTGCCGGAGAGCGACTCCTGGTGCGCCTTGAGATCGTCGGGGCTGAGATAGCGCGTGTGACCGGTATCGCCCAGCGCGTCGAGCATGCCGCTGATCGCGCCATTGATCAGCTTGGGGTCGTTGATGGCGCTGGTATCGACGTACTTCTCGTGGACCAGCGACCAAGCTTCTTCGAAGGCGCTGGGCACACTGCTGGCGCTGGCCGTGTTGGTCGGCTGGAGCAGCAGCTCGTCGACCACCAGCCCGACGCCGGTGCCGGCGCCGAAGATGACCAGCGCCGCCGCCACGATCAGCAGCACGCGCCAGGCTCCGCCGCCGCGCCGTGGGCGCGGTTGGGATTGGGGCTGCTCGGCGGGCTGGGGGGAGGGTATCGGTGATTCCATAGCGCTCCTCAGAACCAGGCGGGGCGTGCCGCGCTGAGCCGACGTAGAATTTCGTTCAGTATACGTGGCACGCCGCCTTCACCGTTCACCGGCAGCGCGGCTCGATCGGTCTCCGGCGGAAGGACGAACCGGGTGAAGCGTCAGATCGCGTTCGACTCCGCGCTGGGCCTGATCGTGGCGGCCCTGGTGGCCGGGTTGATCGGCGGCGTGGCGCTGGGGACCGCCGCTGGCTCCTGGCTGGCTGGGCGGCCGGCCACGAGCGCGAACGGGCGCGGGCAGGCCATCGCGCTGACCCAGGATGGTAACGAGGCCGTCGCCCGGGTCAACCCGGCGGTCGTGACCGTCGATAACCTGCAGCGGGGCGACGCCGGCAGCGAGCAGGTGGCCGGCGTGGGCAGCGGCTTCATCATCGACGCCCAGGGCCACATCGTCACCAACCATCATGTTGTCGCCGGCGCCGACGCGCTGGCCGTCATCTTCAGCGACGGACGCAAAGTACCGGCCACGCTGGTCGGTTCCGATCAGTTCCAGGATGTGGCCGTGCTGACGATCAGCGGCGGCGTGCCGGCGGTGGCCGACTTCGGCGACTCCGACCAGCTCCAGCCGGGCCAGTTGGTGATCGCCATCGGCAGCGCGCTGGGTGAGTTCCGCAACACGGTCACTGAGGGCGTGGTCAGCGGCGGCGGGCGCAGCCTCGACACCGGCGACGGCTACCGGCTGGAGCATCTGGTGCAACACGACGCCCCGATCACCCCGGGCGACTCGGGTGGGCCGCTGATCGATTCCAGCGGCAAGGTGGTGGCGATGAACACCGCCGTCGTCACCGGCGGTCTGGCGCCGTCGAGCGACTCGAACCTCTCCTTCGCCATCGAGGCCAATACCGTACGCCGTCTCGCGGCGCAGCTCATCGCCACCGGGCACGTCGACCGGCCCTATCTCGGACTGGCCATACAGCCCGCCCGCCAGGCGGCGGCCTCGCCCGAGGACATGCACGACAGCGAGCCGATGCCGGTGGTGGTGGTTCAGGTCGACCAGAACAGTCCGGCCCAGCGCGCCGGGCTGGCCGACGGCGATCAGATCACCGCGGTGGAGGGCACCAAACTCGACGAGCAGCATCAGTTTCTCAACCTCGTCTACGGCCACCAGCCGGGAGACACGCTCACGCTTCAGGTGCAGCACGACGGCAAGAACCGCAGCGTGGCGGTGACGCTGGACAAGCGGTCCGGCGCCTGAGCGGCGCTTGTCACAAAGCCCCGGAGCACGGTGTTGTATAGGTGAGCGCGGCCGGGCCGCGCGGGAAGGATGCCGATGGCGACCGCCAAGACGCTGCTGGCCAGCTCGGACGCCGTGCCGGCCGACACGCGCCGCACGGAGTCGGCGGACGCGGAAGAAACGCGGTTCGAGGAGCGCTTCCGCCGCCACTACGCGACGGTCTACGGCGTGCTGCTGCGGCTGACCGGCAATCCCGATGAGGCCGAGGACCTGGCGCAGGAGGTCTTCCTGCGTCTTCATCAGCACCAGGCCGAGCTGGACGACGAGCGCCTGGGCGCCTGGCTCTACCGGGTGGCGCTCAACACCGGCTTCAACGCCGTGCGCTCGCGCCGGCGCGCGCTGCAGCGCCTCTTGCGCTGGGCGCGCCTGGAACCGGCCCACCAGCACGGCCTGCCCGGCCCGGAGGAGGACGTGGTGGCGCGCGATGAGGCGCGGCGCGTGCGCCAGGCGCTGGCCGGTCTGCGCCAGCGCGACCAGGCGGTCCTGGTGCTGCGCTACTCCGGCGTCTCCTACGCCGAGATCGCGGAGGCGACCGGGATCAAGCCCGGCTCGGTCGGCACCATTCTGACGCGGGCCGAACGCGCGCTCCGCGAGCGGTATACGGCCGTGACACCCGAGCCGGAAGAGGAGTCCGCGCATGATGCCTGAGCAGCGCTGCCTGAGCGATGGTGAGCTGCGCGACCTGATCGAGCGGCCGGGCGCGCCGAACGCGCACCTGGAGCGCTGCCCCGCCTGCCGCGCTCGTCTGGAGCGCATCCGGGCCGACGCTGGCGCGGCGGCTGCGATCCTGACCCAGCCGCCGGCGGAGATCGATGTCGCGCGGGCCTACCACCGCTGGCGGCAGCGACAAGCGACGAGTTCACGTACCGCACCGACGATGAAGGGAGACCTGATGCACCGCTTCTCACGCACCCAGCGCGTGGGGCTGGCCGGCGCGCTGCTGGCCGCCATCATGGCCCTGGCGCTCGTCGCCACTCCGGTGACGACGCTGGCCGATAGCTTCCTCAATCAGTTCCGCATCCAGCACTTCACCGCCATCACCATTCCGATGGATCTGGTGCAGGGGCTGGGCGCGCAGGCCCAGGCGATGACCCCGGCGGATAAGGCCGCCATGGCCGGTGAGCTGCAGAATCTGGGCAGCTTCTCGACCACCTTCAACATGCAGAGCGCCGCCAAGGCCGGCTCGCTGGCCGAGGCGCGGCAGCAGTTCAGCGGTCTGGATGTGCCCTCGTCGCTCTCCAGCTTCCAGGGTGACGCCGCCAACCCGTCCGCGATCTACCTGGGCAAGGCCGGCTCGGCCAGCTACGCGCTGAACGTGGCCGAGGCCGACAAGCTCCTGCAGAGCCTGAATATCGGCACCCAGGGCCTGCCCAACCCGCAGACCAACCCGACCGTGACCTTCAAGCTCGACGTCAACCCATCGGCGGTGATGCTCTGGCAGCAGAACGGCAAGCACCTGGTCGTCGGCCAGACCGAGAGCCCGGTGCTCAACGTGCCCGACTCGGTCGACATGGATCAGCTCCGTGACGATCTCATGCAGTTCCCGCTGATCCCGGCCGATATCAAGGCCCAGCTCAACGGCGTCACCGATTGGAAGAACACGCTCATCGTGCCGGTGCCGCAGGGCGCCACGCACTCTGACGTGACGATCGGCAATGCCCAGGGGCTGTTGGTCCAGAGCGATCAGTTGTCCTTCGTGCTCTGGCAGGACCACGGCGTGCTGCACGTTGTGGCCACCGACAGCGGAGCCAACGTGGTCGATATCGCCAAGTCCCTCAAGCCCGCCGCGTAGGGGTGGCCGCGTGCGTTCCCCCGGCGCGGCTCGCCTCCACTCTCACCGACGCGCCCTGGCCGACTGGCCGGGCGCGTCGCTATTGGGCACACTTCAGCCATGAATGCCTCTGAAGCGCTCCAGGCGCCCGTCGCCCCGCCGCAGGCCTCCGTCGCGCCTCCCCCCGCCGTCGAGACGCACGGGCTACGCAAGGTCTACGGCGCCAAGGTCGCCGTCGCCGACCTGACCATTCGGGTCGAGCCGGGCGAGATTTTCGGCTTCCTCGGCCCCAACGGCGCGGGGAAATCGACCTCGATCAAGATGCTGGTCGGCCTGGTGCACCCCAGCGCCGGCAGCGCCCGGCTGCTGGGCCGGCCGCTCGGCGACCGCCAGGCGCGGGCGCGCATCGGCTACCTGCCGGAGCTCTTTCGCTTCCACGACTGGCTGAGCGGCGAGGAATTCCTCGACCTCCACGGCGAGCTCTACGGCATGTCCCGCACGGCCCGCCGGTCGCGCATCCCCGAGGTGCTGGCGCTGGTTGGGCTGAAGGAGGCCGGGCGCCAGCGGATTCGCACCTACTCGAAAGGGATGCAGCAGCGCGTCGGGCTGGCGCAGGCGCTGCTCAACGATCCCCGCCTGGTCTTCCTCGACGAGCCGACCTCGGCGCTCGATCCGCTTGGGCGGCGCGACGTGCGCGCCATCATCGGCCGGCTCAAGGCCGAGGGGGTGACCGTCTTCCTCAACTCGCACCTGCTGAGCGAGGTGGAGACCAGTTGCGACCGGGTGGCGATCATCAGCCAGGGCCGCGTGGCAGCCATCGGCGGCGTCGCCGAGCTGCTGCGCCAGGAATTGACGGTGGAGCTGCGGCTGGGCGGCCTCGATGCCGAGGCGCTGGCGGCGCTGCGCGAGCTGCTTCCGATCGAGCACGTCAGCACGGGCGAGCCGTCGCTGGTGCTGGTGCGCGCGGCGGATGAAGCGGCCATCGCGCGGGGTGTCGACCTGCTGGTGCGGCGCGGGGTGGCGGTCTACGGCGTGACGCCGGAGCGGCGCACGCTGGAGGAGGTCTTCCTCGACGTGGTGGCCGGTGCGGGAAGCGATTCGTGAAGGCGCTGGTCATCGCCCGCCTGACCTTTCGCGAGGCCTTCCGCCGCAAGGTCATCTGGGGCGTGGCGCTCCTCAGCCTGATCTTCGTGGTCTTCTTCGCCTTCGGCTTTCACCTGATCATCCAGGACTTCGACCAGCAGGCAGCCCGGCAGGCCGCCGATCCCCGCGCCGGCGGGCCGTTCTTCACCCGCGATGTCCAGGCCAGCCTGATGGTGCTGCTCGGCCTCTACACCGTCAATTTCCTGGCCGGGATCATGACGATCTTCGCCTCCGTGGGCGCGATCGCCGGTGAGGTCGAGTCGGGCACGTTGCACGCGATCGTGCCCAAGCCGCTCGGCCGCTGGGAGATCGTGCTCGGCAAATATCTCGGTCACGCGGCCATGATCGCCATCTACATCAGCGTCATGGTGGGGGCGGTGGCGCTGATCGCGCGCGAGATGGCCGGGTATCACGTGCCCCAACTGACGCACGGACTGCTCCTGATGATCCTGGTCGCGCTGATCCTGCTCAGCCTGACGATGCTCGGCAGCACTTTTCTCTCGACCGTCGCCAACGGCGTGGTCGTCTTCATGTTCTACGGCATGGCCGCGACCGGCGGGCTCGTCGAGCAGGTGGGGACGTCGCTCAACAACGAGACGCTGACGCGCATCGGCGTGATCAGCAGCGTGCTGGTGCCGAGCGACAGCATGTGGCGCTTGGCGAGCTACCTGACCCAGCCGCGGCTGGCCAACCTCTTCATCGGCCCCAATCCCTTCGGCACCAGCATCCCGCCGAGCCCCTTCGCCGTGCACTACGCCATGGGCTACTGCGCTGTCCTCTTCGTCGGCGCCGTCCTGGTCTTCCGCTACCGGGATCTGTGAGTACAGCGAGTGGCCTACGAGGGCGATGGGTGCCGTGTGAGGACGGATCCCTCGACTGCGCTCGGGATGACAGGGTTAATTGGGGGCAGACGACGACGACACGTCGTATTCGTCCGCCACTCACGTACCCTGTCATCCCGAGCGCAGTCGAGGGATCCGTGTGGCCCTGCCACCAAGCCTGCCACGAAGGCCGCTACCCCAGCGCGGCGTCGATCGCGGGCGGGTCGGGATCGAGCGCCGGGACGGCGCTGGGGATGCGCTCCAGCCGTGCGCCGAAGTCGAGCAGCCCGCGGACCTGCGCTAGCACCGCCTCGACGCTGATGCTCTCCAGACAGCGGGCGCTGGAGTCGTCGGCGCAGCCGCAGGCGGCGCCCAGCAGGCGGCAGGGCGCGTGGTAGTCGACCACCGGCCGCTGCCAGACGCGGCAGAGCGGCGCCCATTGTGCCGGGTGGCCGTTTCCGAAGATAATCACCGCCGGGGTGTCGAGCGCGGCTGCCAGGTGGCCGGGAAAACTGTCGTTGGTGATCAGCAGCCGCAGGCGCGCGACGAGTGCGCTCAGCCCGCCGACCGAGATGCGCCCGGCCAGGTTGACGAGCCGTCTGGGGTGGCCGAGCGATGCGGCCAGTGACTCCGCGCGCTCGCGCTCGCGTGGCCCGCCGAGCAGGATGATATCGTCGCCGGTCTCGGCCAGGAGACAGGCGGCGACCGCCCGGTAGCGCTCCAGCGCCCAGCAGCGCGCGCCGGAGCGGGCGCCGGCGTTCAGGCCGATGACTCGGCCCCGGCTGAGGTGCGCCCAATCCAATTCGGGGAGCGCTCGCACCTCGTCCAGATCTTCCGGTCGCTCGGCGATCTCCAGACGGGGGCTGGTTTCGGGTGCTCCGATCAGGCGGGTCACATCGAGCAGGCGCAGCACCTCGGGCTGCAGCGGCAGGTAGGGCATGTCGAGGTCGAGCGCGGGCGCTTGCTCGCCGCGCTGGCCGGCGGTCACTCGAGCCCCCAGGCGCAGGACGAACGCGTTGGTGGTGTCGCCGGCGCCCTTGAGCTGCAGCGCCAGATCGAAGTGCCGGGCGCGCATCGCGGCGAAGAAGGCGTCCGCCTCGGCCGCGGCGGCAAAGGGGAGCCCTTCCCAATGCAGCCCCGGCAGCGGCGGGACGACCACGGCCTCGTCGACGCTGTCGAGCCGCTCGGCCACCGGGAGCGACACCCGATCGATGAGCAGGGTGATCCGCGCGTTGGGCGCCGCCCGCCGCAGGGCGCGCAGGGCGGGGGAGGCCACCAGCAGATCGCCGAGGCGGCCGGTGCGCAGCACCACGATGCTTCGCGGGCGCAGGCGATCGAGCAGGCTGCCGTGGAGCGGGCCCGCGAGCCGATCGCATGCTGCCGTCTCGCTCACGCTGCCGCCTCTCGTCTCGGCGGGCACGCCCGCGTCGGATACCGGGGGAGCGCTGCAAAGGGCGTGCCGATAGCCGGTGTGGCCCGCCACCTGCGGCGGCTAGCGGCGGTCCGCGCCGGCTCCGCACGGAAGGGGGGATGGGTGCCCGAACTCAGCAAGATCGACTGGATCACGTTGGCCGTCGCGCTCGTCGGAACCGTCGTGACCGGCGGGCTGCAATTGGGCGGCGTCTCCGAGGTTGCCGTCTTCATCGTCGCCGCCGGCGTGCTCGGGGCGCTGGCCAAGCTGGTCGGCGACGCCACCGAGCACCTCGGGGCCAAGCTCGGGCCGGGCATGACCGGCGTGTTGCAGTCGGGGCTCGGGAACCTGCCCGAGTTGCTGATCGGCATCTTCAGCCTGCGCGCTGGGCTGGTGACGGTGGTGCAGGCGGCGCTGGTCGGCTCGATCCTGGGCAACTCGCTCTTGGTGCTCGGCGCGGCCTTCCTGGTCGGCGGGTTGCGCCACGGCACCCAGCGCTTCGGCCCGCAGCCGGCGCGCTCGATCGCGACCCTCATGCTGCTGGCAGTGGCGGCGCTGGCCGTACCGACCCTGGCTCACGGCCTGCACACGCCCGCCGACCCGCACGAGGAGACGCTGGGGATCGCGGTCTCCATCATCTTGCTGATCGTCTTCGCGGCCAGCATCCCCGCCATCCTGGGGGGCGCGCCGGCGGCCGTTCCGGCCGCGCCGGAGAGCGAGCTGCCCGGTCACTGGCCACTCTGGTTCACCATCGCGGTGCTGGCCGTCGCCAGCATCGGCGCCGCGCTCGTCTCGGAGTGGTTCGTCGACGCGCTGCGCCCGGCCATCGAGGTGCTCAATCTCTCAGAGGGATTCACCGGATTGGTCATCGTGGCCATTGCCGGCAACGCGGTGGAGAACGTGGTCGGGATCGAACTGGCGGCGCGCAATCAGGCCGACTACGCGATCAGCGTGATCCTCAACAGCCCGCTGCAGATCGCGCTGGTGCTCGTCCCGGCGCTGGTGCTGCTCAGCTACGTCGTCGGCGGAGCGCACCTCACGCTGGTGCTGCCGGGGCTGCTGGTCGCGGTGCTCGGGGTGGCGTCGATCATCGGAGCGGTGGTCGTCTTCGACGGCGAGTCGAACTGGCTGGAGGGGGTGGCGCTGGTCGGCCTCTACTGCATGATCGCGATCTCGTTCTGGTGGGGCTGAGCCAACGGAACACGATACGGGCGCGTCCAGTGCTGGACGCGCCCGCACGCGGAGTCCGATCGCCGCGTTAGAGGGTCTTTTCGATCTTCTGCATCAGGCCCTGGTTGACCGTCAGCTCGTTGTTGACGTCGGACACGCCAGGCACCGACTCCGCCACGTCCTCGGCGGTGCGCTTGGCCCGGCGCGAGTCGACCTGGCCGCGCAGGGTGACGACCCGGTCGGCGACCGCAACCTCGACATTGGAGGCGTCCACCGAGCCGCTCTGCGTCAGCCGGTGGCAGACCTCGCTCTCGATGTCCTGGTCGCTGGCGTTGGCCCAGTTGGCGTTGCCGCCCCAGCCCGTGGTCATGCCGTAGGTGCCGTAGCCGGTCAGGTTGCCGGAATACGTCCCGTAGCCGCCGAAACCGGTCTGGGACCCAGTGTAGGTCCCGTAACCGCCGGCGTTGCTGGGATAGACGCCGTAGACCGTGTAGCCCTCGCTACCCTGGTAGGTGCCGTAGCCGTAGTTGGTGCCCTGGCTGGGAGCATAAGCGCCAAGGTTACGGCCGCGCCAGTTCTCGTCGCCGTAGGTGCCGAAGTTGGCGCCTTGGCCCTGACCCCGTCCCTGGTTCTGATCGCGCCAGTACTGGTAGGTGCCCCAATCCGGGTTCTGGTTCTCATACGTGCCAAAGCTGGTACCGTAGGTTCCGAAGTTGGTGGCGCCCCAGTTCTGGTTGGTGGGATAGGTGCCGAAGCTGGTGCCGGTGCCGTAGCCGCCCCGGCCGGTGGGCGCGAAGCGATAGCCACCGTAGCCGTAGTTGCCGTAGCCGGTGGTTGGGTAGTAGCCGGGGTAGCCGTAGGTCGAGTAGCCGGGCACGGTGCCGCGGCCCCGGCCGTAGGTGGGGTTCGAGGGACCGAAGATCGGCGGGTTCGACCAGTTGCGATTGCCGATCTGGTCCTCGCTGACGCTCAGGTGGACCGCGCCGCCTGAGACGTTGCGCACCGCCCGGCTCGGAGCCCAGACGTCGCGCTGCCAGTCGCGGTTGATCAGGATGTTATTCTGATTGACCGCTTTGACCGTCCCGATCTGGTTCCCGTTGCTCCCTACGACAGGCATCCCCTGGTGAATCTGCGATGTCGTCACGCAATGCCTCCCTGTCTGACGCCGGCCCCGTGCCGGCTCACGTCAGTTGCCGCACATCGCGTACCGCGTCCCACCAGCAGCGTCGCACCAGCAGCCACCACGCGCTCCACCGGGATCGAGGCGATGTCCTCAGCCCGGTCCGGCGTGACCACCTGGTGCCGCCGGCGGTCGAGCGGCCCCCACTCGTCCGGCGAGGAAGGGCCGAAGATGGTGACGCTGGGGGTGCCCAGAGCATAGGCGAGATGTGCCGGCCCGGTGTCGTTCACCAGCAGCAGCGTGAGCCGGGCGATCAGCGCCGCCAGCGCGCCCAGCGAGAGCCGCCCGGTCAGATCGACCACCGGGAGATCCACCGCAGCGACAACGGCGCGCGTCGCCGGCGCGTCGCGCTCGGTGCCGGTGACGACCAGCACGCCGCCGTGCTGGCGCGCCAGTGCGCTCCCCGCCGCCGCGAAGCGAGCGGCGGGCCAGCGCCGGGCAGACACCCGCGCGCCGGGGTGCACACCGATCAGCGGTGAATCCAGCGGGAGCGCGGCGCGCTCGAGCGCCCGCGCCAGCTCCGTCTCATCGCTCGCCCAGAGCGGAAATTCGAGCCGGCTGCCCCGGGGCGGCAGGCCGAGCGCGGCCAGCAGGTCGTGCATCAGCTGGATCTGGTGCCGGCCCGGCTGGTAGGGCGCGTAGATGTCGAGCCCCATCACGCGCGGGTCGTCGGCCGGGCGCAGCCAGCCGGCGGTCAGGCGAGCACCGAGCAGCGTGGTGAAGGGGTTCGAGAAGACGCCGCTGCCGGTGACCTGCAGCGCCAGGTCGAACTCCTCCGCCTGCATGCGGGCAAGAAAGGCGAGGGTGCGCCGGGCGTCGGTCGGGCACTCACGCAAGCCAGGGTAGCCGGGAAAGGGGATCAGGCGGTCGATGTAGCCGGCGTAGCGGGCGACCAGGGCGCGGTCCTGCGCGCGTCCGATCAGCGCCAGCTCGGCGCGCGGGAAGGCGGCGCGCAGGGCGCGCAGCAGCGGGCTGGCGGTGACGATATCGCCGAGGTTGGTGGAGCGCACCAGCACGAGCTTCGCGACATCCCGAAGCGCTTCCCGCACCGGACCATCGACAACCACACCGCCTCCAGGCTACGCACCAGCGACACCGGAGAGAGCCGAGGCAGTCATCGTGCCACCGCCGGACAGCCAGCGCTGGCACCCGCCCTGCGGAGCCTAGACAGGTGGTAGGGCGATGTCCCGTGTCAGCCAACGGATCGCGCCGGCTGGCACCAACTACGGCAAACGCAAGGCAGCGATGCGGCTTTGCGACGCCTTGGAGGATGCCGCTCGCGAGTTCCGCCGCCGATCGCCCACCACCACTTAGCCTGGCCCAACGAGGTCCAGGATTTCGCCCGCGGTCCGACCGGGCGTCGGGAGGGTCGTGAGCCAACACCCCGTGATGGCCCACGAGCATGTTCCGGCTGGATCGTCACAGTCATCAAACCCAAGAAAGCGAGTAATGATGGGCTTACAATCGCGAAAGGTGGCCTGGGGCAAGCGAGACGGTGGCTATCCGGTTTGCATTTTCGAGGCGCTGGTACCGCTCACCTGCGCGGACTGCCAGCGCACGATCGAGGTCGGCGAGCGCTTCACGCGTGGCACGCGCGGCTTCCGCACCACACTCCCGATCTGCGCCGACTGCCGCCAGGTGGAGGAACTGCCGCCTGGGCAGCAGCTCTCGCGCGTCTCGCGTGGGAGGATGCTCCCCTCCACGCACGACTGAGCGCGGGGTTCCGTCATCCCGCAGCCCCGGGGGCCCTCATCCCCAGCCCTTCTCCCAACGCATTGGGAGAAGGGAGACGGGGTTCTATTGGACCAAGGTTGCCACCATGAGAATCCGGCAACGCTCCCCCAAGAGCGTCAGGAACGCTCAACGCGCCGACTTGACGAGCAGCGCGGCGATGCCGGCGGCGGCGGCCGCGCCTGCCGCGCCCAGCCAGTTCCGGTGCTTTTCGAGCCAGAGCTGCGAGCTGAAGTCGCGCGCCCGGTTATCGAAGCGCCCGTGCGCGCCGAAGTCGCGCTCGGCATCGACCGGCTGCCACAGGTCGAAAGGCCGCTGGTGGTCGTCGGGCTCATCGGTCATCTGCGAATCCCAGCCCTTGCGCGCCAGGTAGTGATCCAGCAGGCGCGGGATGAAACGGTTGCCCCAGATCGCCTTCTCGGTGGGCCAGCCGACGTAGATCTCGGGCCGGTCGTGGTCGGCGGCCCAGACGACCGCTTCGGCGCCGACCTCCGGCTGGAAGATCGGCGGCACCGGCTGCGGCCAGCGCGGCATGGTGCTCTTGCACCAGGTGAACTGCGGCGTGTTGAGCGCCGGCATCTGCACCATCGTCAATTGCACCTTACTCTGGTCGTGGTACAGCTCCGAGCGCAGCGACTCGGTGAAGCCCTGTATCGCGTGCTTGGCGCCGCAGTAGGCCGACTGCAGGGGGATGCCGCGGTAGGCCAGCGCCGAGCCCACCTGGACGATCGTGCCGCGGTCGCGCGGCAGCATGCGCTTGAGCGCGGCCTGGGTGCCGTAGACGAAGCCGAGGTAGGTCACCTCGGTAACGCGGCGGAAGTCCTCCGCCGTCATCTCGGCAACGGGCGAGAAGACCGTCACCATCGCGTCGTTGACCCAGACGTCGATCGGACCCAGCTCGCGCTCGACCGCCGCGGCGGCCGCTTCCACCTGCGCGGGATCGGAGACATCGGTGGGGCAGACCAGCGCCTTGCCGCCACACGCCTCAACGTCGAGCCGGGCCCCCTCCAGCCCCGCCTCGCCCCGCGCCAGCAGGCCGAGATGCGCGCCGCGCCGGGCAAAGGCCCGCACGATCGCCCGCCCCAGCCCCGCCGACGCGCCGGTCACCACCACGACCCGCGGTCCCGCCTTCGCTGTCATCGTCGCCGCCACAACACGCTCCTCCCGGCCGCACACGGCCACCATCCGTTCGCCTCGCTATCGCCCTGCCGCGTGCCGCAGGCTGGGTGCCAGAACCGCGACGCCGATTGCCGCGCGCTGCCGCCAGCGGTACCATCCGCGCGGTAGCAGGTGGGAGAGGAGCCCGTTTTGGACGACCTGCGGCGAATCGTGGAACTGGCGCTGGACGAGGATATCGGGCTGGGCGACGTCACCAGCCAGGCGACCGTGCCGCGCGAGCGCCAGGCGCGCGGCATCTTCCTGGCCAAGAGCGACGGCGTCGTCTCCGGCCTGCGTGTGGCCGAGGCCGTCTTCCAGCAGGTCGACCCCACCATCGACTTCACCCCCAGCGTGCGCGACGGCGAGCGCATCTCGCGCGGCGAGACACTGGCCAGCGTCGCCGGGCCCGCGCGTAGCCTGCTGGCCGCCGAGCGCGTGGCGCTGAACTTCCTGCAGCGGCTCTCCGGCGTGGCCACCGCCACCGCGCGCTACGTGGCGGCGGTCGAGGGGACCGGCGCCCGCGTCATCGACACGCGCAAGACGACGCCGGGGATGCGCGCGCTGGAGAAAGCGGCCGTGCGCCACGGCGGCGGCCACAACCACCGCTTCGGGCTGAGCGACGGCATCTTGATCAAGGACAACCACCTGGCCGCCATCGGCGGCCCCGACCGCATCGCGAAAGCCATCGCGGCGGCGCGGCAGAACGCGCCCCACACGCTGCGCGTCGAGGTGGAGGTGACGACGCTGGAGGAGCTGCAGCAGGCGCTGGCGGCCGGCGCCGACATCATCCTGCTCGACAACATGTCGCCACAGGAGATGGCCGAGGCGGTGCGGCGCACGGCGGGCCGGGCGTTGCTGGAGGCCTCCGGCGGCATCCGGCTGGAATCGCTGCGCGCCGTGGCCGAGACCGGCGTCGACCTGATCTCCTCCGGCGCGCTGACCCATTCGTCGCCGGCGCTCGACATCAGCCTGGAGATCGAGCTGGTATGAGCGCCCCGCAGGGCGTAGCGCGGAGCGCGCCACGCAACGTCACCAGCGTCGGCGGCCTGGTGGTGCGCGATGACGCGGTGCTGCTGGTGCGCATGACCTACGGTCCCTCGCACGGGCGCTACATGCTCCCCGGCGGCCTGGTCGAGCCGGGCGAGACGCTCGACCGCGCCATCGCCCGCGAGGTGCTGGAGGAGACCGGCGTCGCCGCGCGGCCGCTGGGGATCATCGGCCTGCGCAGCCGCTACGACGGGCCGAACAACGATACGTATGTCCTCTGGCTGCTGCAGCACGAGTCGGGTGAGCCGCGGCCGGAGGGGCACGAGAACGACGACGCGCGCTACCTGACGCTGGCCGAGATCGACACACGCGACGACGTGACCTACCTGGCCGCCTACCTGGCCCGGCGCGTCCTCTCCGGCGCCGTCACGCCCCATCGCCTGGCCGCCGACTACGAGTACCGCACGCCCGGCACGGATGCCGAATCGTGGAAGCTGTTTTTGTGAGGGCCGTTGCCCATCGAGCGACTTGGGTGCCGGGTGAGGACGGATCCCTCGACTGCGCTCGGGATGACAGGGTTAGGTTTGGGGCTGACGACAACGGCTCGCCTCGCCCGATAGGCCGCTCCCTGTCCCTGTCATCCCGAGCGCAGTCGAAGGATCCGTCTTGCCTTACGCCCCTACGTTGTCGAGGGGCAACGGGTGAGTGCC
>DASSHC010000130.1:0-17611 GCA_035693105.1 Thermomicrobiaceae bacterium
TACCACCCAGTTCCAGAGCCTGGCGGCTGGGGCGACGACCACCTGGGAGTTCGACTATACCTACACGCGCGACGGAACCTTCGACACCGTCGCGTCAGTCGACACGACCAACGCCGTCAAGGAGACCAACGAGGACAACAACAGCAAGACGGTGACATTGACGGTCGATCCGCCGCTGTCGGACTTGATCGTGACGAACGTCAGCATCAACCCCACCAACCCGATCGCGGGCCAGCAGGCTGTGGTGACGGTGACGGTGCAGAACGTCGGGCATCGGGCGACCGACGTCACCAACCCCGGCGACTTCGTGGTGCAGTGGCGGCCGCAACCGCTGGCGCAGCCGCTGACGCAGCAGGTCAACGGCCCGCTCGCCGTGGGTGACACCGCGACGGTCACCTTCGTCTACACCTATCCCTCGGGCGGCAGCTTCAACAGCACCGCCACGGTGGATGCCACCTTCAAGGTGCAGGAGGTCCACGAGGACAACAACACCGACACCTTGCAAGTGCCGGTTTCCGATGCCACCATCGACCTTGAAGTGACCGATTTCAGCGTCAGCCCGGCCGCGCCGATTCAGGGCGATGACACCACCTTCAGCGTGACCGTGCGCAACAACGGCAACACCGAGGCCGACAATTTCATCATCGAGGTCAACCCCGATGCCTTCGGCATCACCTCTCCGAGCAACCAAAGCGTGACCCTCTTCATCTCGTCGCTGGCGGCGGGTGCGACCCAGACCTTCTCGATGCCCGCGTTCCAATACAAGGGCACCGGGTTCGTGCGCGCGATCGCCACGGTCGATGCCTCAAACAACGTCAGCGAGACGAATGAAGCAAACAACACCAAGCTGCTCAACCTGGCGGTGAGCGCCGGCGTCACCGATCTCCAGGTCACGGCGTTTTCGCTGGCGACCGACCTCTGCGCGCAGTCCCTGCCGCCGAGCTGCTCCCCGATGAAGTTCTGGAAGGGGAGCGCGGTGACGGCCACGATCACGGTGCAGAACTTCGGCCGCTTCCCGGCCGGCAGCTTCGCCGTGCAGTGGCGGCCGGATAACACCAAGACCTCCGGCCCGAGCGTGCAGCTGGCGGGGCTGGCCGCCTTCGGCCATCCGGGCGATTCGGCCACCGTCACGGTGACCGGCACCTTCAGCTCGGACGGCACCTTCACGACCTCCGCCTTCGTCGATCCGTTCAATCAGGTGACCGAGCCGTGCGCCAACTGTGAGAACAACAACGAGTCGTCGACGTTGACGCTCACGGTGCTGCCGCGCGATCTCTCGCTCAACGTCACGGTCACCGACTTCAACGTGTTGAGCTCCGACCTGGATGACGGCCCACTCCGCGGCGATGGTGACTGGAACATGTGGCTCCTCGTGCTCGCGAAGGACCAGACCTGCCATTTCTCCTTCGGGCCTGTCGACAAGGACATCAAAGGCTTCACCTGCCCGTTCCACTTCTTCGGCCCCGACGGCGCGGAAGACTTCCCGAATCCTGGCTGGTCTGCCAGCGTGACGCTGGCCGAAAATGCCCCGTTGCTCTTCGGCATCTTCGGCGTCGAGGATGATCTGCCGACCGGCGTGGACAAGCCGGGCGCCGCCTTCAAGTTCTTCCTGCCGGGCGACTTCAGCACCGGCGGCACCTTCCTGTTGAAGGGGCAGAAAGGCGACGGCCGCTGCAACAACGGCGAGTGCTTCGACGCGACCGTGCAGGTGACAATCACCGCCGGGCCGCCGCCACCGGCCAAGGTGGGCGCGATCGTGCCAAGCATGAGGATGTTCGACGCCCTGCGTCAGTTCAACGACGCGGCCGACTCGTTCAACCAGATCACGCCGTAAGGGAGACGCCCAAGCGGCTCAAGCCGCCAGCCACTGCCCTGGTCCGGGGGTTCCGTCCCCCGGGCCAGGGTCTTTTTGCGGGACGGCAATACGACTTCCTGGGAGCGTGAGCGTTTGGTGAGGGCGGATCCCTCCACTTCGGTCGGGATGACAGCGCCAACGCGGGGTGGACGACATTGATTGTCGTCCGGTAGGCTGCTCCCTCTCCCTGTCATCCTGAGTAGACCGACCGCCGTCATTCGTCCGGTCGCGTGACCCCGTTGGTGGCTGCCCGGGCGCCTGCGTGCCGCCGAACGTGCGCGGCTGAAGCCACCGCGCTAAATCGTGACGGAAGCCTGCTGAAGCAGACTGGGAATTACGATGATTCTCAATCACACTATGACATCCGACGCATTCAGCCAGCAGACCTCAGCCTGTTTCAACAGGCTTCGTCTGCTAGCGCTGCGGCTTTAGCCCGGCGCGGCACGCGGCACGCGACTCCCAGCGGGGCCACCATAGTCCGGTCCAAATCAGACAAATGACGATGGTGGGACCACTGGGCTTGTCGAGGGATCCGTCCTCACCCGGCACCCAGCGTCGTCGATGGGCAGCGATCTCTCGTGCGGTCTCCCCTCTCGAACTGAGCCGTCCGGAGAAGGGCCGGGGATGACGTCCCGCCTACTCCGCCAGGAGGTCGTGGGCGGGCTTCGGGCCGGGGAGCGGGGCGCCGCGGGCCTGCTGGTAGTACTCCTGCTCCAGCAGACGCCGCCCCAGCTCGGGTGGTAGCGTGCGCATCATCTCGTTGTCGCCGAACTGGGTCTGGTGCGCCTGGAAGGCGGCCAGCTTCTGCTCGATGAAATCCCGCACGTCGATGACCGCGTCGACCGCGTCGTCGGGCAGGCCGAAGCGCTCGATGTCCAGCTCGCCCAGCCCGCCGAGGTCGACCCCAGCCGCGCGGGCCTCCTCCTGGAAGGCGCGCATCATCCCACGCGGGAAGCCGGAGTAGAAGAGGCGCGCCGCGCGCAGGTCAGCGCCGGCCGCGTCGAAGGCGGCGGTCGTCAGCTCGTGAACGGTGATGTGGTCGGGGTGGCCGTAGCCGCCGGTCTGCTCGAAGGTCAGCACGGCCCGCGGCCGCAGCTCACGAAAGAGCGCGACCAGACGGCCGGCGGCCTCGGCGCGGTCGGCCTGCACGAGCGCGCGCGCGTCCTGGTTGCCGGGCGTGCCGGCCATCCCCGAGTCGCGGTAGTCGAGAAAGCGCACCTCGTGGATGCCGAGGATACGGGCGGATTCGCGCAGTTCACCTTCACGCACCTCCGCCAACGTCTCCGGCGTGGCGCTGCCGGGCACGCGGATCTCGCCCAGCTCGCCGCGCGTGGCGCTCACCAGCACCACACGGCAGGTGCGGGCGTACTTGGCCAGTGTGCCGCCGGCGCTGAAGACCTCGTCGTCGGGGTGCGCGTAGACGGCCATGATGGTGGGCTGCTCGCTCACGGATGATCCCTTCACGTCGCCAAACGGGCCTGATTGAAGATCTCGTAGAGGACGATCCCGGTCGCCACCGCCAGGTTCAACGAGTCGCTGCGGCCGGCCATCGGAATCCGGACCAGCAGGTCACAGATGGCCAGCCCGTCGGGAGAAAGTCCCTGGCGCTCGCTCCCCAGCAGCAGCACCAGCGGCCGCTGGTAGGGGGCGCCGGCGTAATCGAGGGCGGCAGCCGGCGAGGCGCCGGCGACCTGGAGTCCGTGGCGGCCGGCCCAGGCGGCGAACGCGGCCAGTGTCGCCCGTACCAGCGGCTGGGAGAAGACGGCGCCGGTGCTGGCGCGCACCGCCGTCGGATCGTAGGGGTCGGTGCTCGGCCCGAGCAGGATGACCCCGCCGGCGCCCACCGCCTCGGCGGTGCGCAGGATGGTGCCGAGGTTGCCGGGGTCGGCCACCGCCTCCAGCGCCAACCAGCAGAGCCCGGCGCGCGGGGCGATCTCGTCCAGCGCGGCCCAGCGCTGGCGCACCACCGCGGCTAGCCCCTGCGGGTGCTCCTTGAGCGACAGGCTGCGGAAGACCTCCGGGCTCACCTCCAGCACCGGCACGCCGCGCTCCGTGGCGTCCGCGACCAATTCGCGGGCGAAGGGGCTGCGCAGCAGCTCCGGCGCGACGATCAGCTCATCGAGCGGCGCGCCGAGCTGCACCGCCTCGGCCACCTGGCGCACCCCCTCGACGAAGAAGCAGCCCGCGCGCTCGCGCTCGCCGCGCAGGCGCAGCTTGCGGATGGCCTTGATCGTGGCGTTGCTCCGGCTGGTGATCGTCATCGCCGCGCCCACCTCCGCGTTCCAGTCTACGCGAGCCGCGGGCAGCGCCGGAAGGGGCCAGATCCTTGAGTCCGCTCTATTTGACATCCGGCGGCCAGCCGGGCTGACGTCCGAAGAGGCGATGCGGCTCGAAGCCGGTTGCAACCGGTACGATCGCGCCGCTGGCCGGATCAATGTCGAAGCGATTGAACGGCAGCTCGATCTCCAGCGGGTGGCTGGCCCAGGGGTTCGCGATGAGCCAGGGCTGACCGCGCGCGATCGACCACGGCATGACGTCGAACGCGGCGAGCACCGCTGAGACGTCTCGGTATTCCACACCCTTGTTGGTCAACCAGAGACCGTTGGGGCTCTTCAGCCGCGACCGTCGAATCACCCGATCGCGCAGCATCTCCGGGTCTGTCCACGCGGCGCCGAATAGCCCCCGGAGCACCGCTTCCGGTCCGTGGCTCGGCCGATACGACATCAACGCGATGAGGAAGGACTGGTCGAACCGGCGGCCATATGCGCGCGACTTCCCACTCAGCCGCGTGCGAATGATACGGGCGTCGTCGACCGACCTGGTGCGGACGGGGTCGGCTTCGAGGTCGCGTCGGCCCGGCGGTTTCTCGATCGTCGCGCCGCGCGGGATCGGTCTGAAGATGAGCACCCAGCCGCTCTCTTGCCATTTGAACACGCTGTCAGGCGGTGACATCTGACTTGATTCCGATTCTGCTTCGAGGGTGCCCAACCAGGACTCGAGCGCTCGCGACAACCGTTGCAGCGGGAGCGCGGTCGACGCGATCTGGCGGGCGTCCACCGACAGGCGGAAGCGAGGCGACGAGACGCGACCGACGGCATCGCGCACGAGCGCGAGACGCGGGTCGTCGCGCGAATACTCCCACGGCTCGTAGATGGTCACGGCCTCGACGTAGATCACCGCCGTGCCCCGCTGCAGCCGGAAGTCGGGTCGATGGGTCGCGGCGGCGACCTCGGGATGCAGCTCGATCCGGAAGCCCAACCGCCGAAACAGCTCGTGGAGATAGAGCTCCCAAAATGCTCCCAGGAAGCCGCGCCGATCGGTCCGCCGGAAGCGCGAGATCAGCGTCGGTTGCTCGTCCAGCGGATAGGCAGACAGCCATTCCGTAAGGATGTCGCGCACGCTCTGCCAGTATGCGCCCGCGGCGCTGTTCAAGAATGGGTAGAGCGGCTCACCGTGTTCGGGCGGGTTGCGGTTGCTCCGTTGGAAGTCGTCGAAGAGCACTGTCGATCCTTCTTGCGTTCAAACCTGCGGGCCCTCGTCCCGCCGCTGTGGGCAGGCCGCTGTGTGCAGCCTTGCCTTGGCGGCGGCAGTACACCCTACCGATAGTACAGGTACAGTGCCGAAACGCGCGCCAGCGAGTATGCTGGCGCGGCCCAATCTGGGGCGGGGAGCGAAGGGAAACCGCATGAAAGTCGGCGTCATCATGCCGCTGGGCGAGAGCCAGGCGATCGGCCGGCCGCCATCCTACGCGGAGCTGCGCGAGCTGGCGCTCCAGGCCGAGGAGTCCGGCTTCGACTCGGTCTGGGTCTACGACCACCTGATCTACCGCTTCCCGGAGCGGCCGCAGTTCGGCATCTGGGAGTGCTGGTCGATCCTGGCCGGGCTGGCCGAGGCGACCAAGCGGGTCGAGCTGGGCACCTTGGTCATGTGCGCGCTCTGGCGCAATCCGGCGCTGCTGGCCAAGATGGCGGTCACGACCGACGAGGTCAGCGGCGGGCGCCTGATCCTCGGTCTGGGGGCCGGCTGGCACGAGCCGGAGTTCACCGCCTTCGGCTACCCCTTCGATCACCTGGGGGGGCGCTTCGCCGAGGCGTTGCAGATCATCGCCCCGCTGCTGAAGGAGGGGAAGGTCGACTTCCACGGTAAATACTTCAGTGCGCCCGAGTGCGAGCTGACCCCGCGCGGGCCGCGCCCGGGCGGTCCGCCGGTGCTGGTGGCCAGCAAGGGGCAGCAGATGATGCGCCTGACGGCCAGGTATGCCGACAAGTGGAACACCGCCTGGTACGGGCGGGCCAGCGCCATCGCCACGCGGCGGGCGGAAATGGAAGAAGCCTGCCGCGATGTCGGCCGCGACCCGCAATCGCTGGAGATCACGGTCGGCGTCAACGTCACCTTCGAGGAGCCGAGCGGCACGCCGACCACGCCGGTCGACCCGGATCGCATGCTGACCGGCACGGCCGACGACATCGCCGCCGCGCTGGGCGACTACGCCGCGGCCGGCGTCGGCCACGTCATCATCGGCCTGCCGCTCACCCAGGCGCCCAGCGACACCGCCAAGGGCATCGACGTGCTGGCGAAGGCGCTGCATACCTTCAAGCAGGGATAGCGCGACGGGGCCGGTGACATACCGGCCCCGTGCTCGACCACGCGGGAGATTCAGATCGCGGGCGCGATGCGACCGGCGCCGCGGCCATCCGGGCCGAGATACTGGGCATCGCCGAAGGCCAGGATCGGGACGAAGATGAAATTCAGGAAGAACAGGCCGACGGCGAAGCCCGTGCCCTTGCCGAACGCCTTGGACAGGCCCGACGCGATCCAGACGAGCAGCACGATATCCGCGATCGGCACGAACGCCAGCAGCGTCCACCAGCCGGAGCGGCCGATCATGCGCAGCATCACGACCACGTTGTAGAAGGGGATGATCGACGCCCAGCCCGGCTGGCCCGCCTTCTGAAACATGATCCAGGCCGCCGCGATCTCGATGACGATGATCGCCAGATACACCAGTACGAGGATGGTATTGCCCACCCGCTACCTCCTTCGGCGCACGCCCGCGCGCCTCATGCGTGATTCCGTTATGCCGCCACCGGTATATGTACTGCTTATACCATGAACGGGGTCACGTCGGCAGTAGGACTCTCGTCCTGCTTGCGCAAAGCCGCCGGGGACTACCTGAGTCTCACGCAATTCGCTCGTGTCGCAAAAAATTCTCACCGATCGGAACCAGGTGGAAGCCGTCGCACGGCGAGGTCGAGCGGGACGGAACGGTATACTTGATTGGATCGGCCGGAATGCGCATCGGAGAGTACTCGGGCACGACCGGCATGCCCCCGTAGTTCAGTGGACAGAACGGCGGCCTTCTAAGCCGCATGTCGCAGGTTCGAGTCCTGCCGGGGGCACCAACACCTACTGCATGCGAACGGGCAAAGCAGGATCGATGCAGCGAGAGGCACGAGCAGTGGATGATAACGCTGTCGGCGGTCCTCATCCCGATCTCCGCCAAGTCGTCGCGAAGGCGCTGCGGGCGCAAGTGGAGGCAGAGGCAAGACTGCCGCCGGAGCAGCCGCCGCCTCCTGAGTATCGTCTCACCCAGGCTCCGGCAGCCGATGGCATCACCATCCGCTGCCAGGGGACCTGGCGCGCCGTGCATACCATGAACCCTAACCTCAACGGGGCCGATTTCTCCGCCGTGGTGGCCCAATTCGAGCACGACGGCCAGCTGTTCTCGTACTTCGTCGAGGCAGTCCGTCAACCGGGGAGCGACACCTGGCGTCCCATGGGATACAGCGGCGGCCGGATTCCCCAGGCCAGGCGGGACAAGGCTGGAGGCTTCATGTTTGGGAGTGGCAGCCACGTTTGTGTCGGCGGGCTCGGCGCCGTGCCGTCTGGCGGCTCGATTCGGGTGACGCTTGCCGACGACTCGGTCTACGAGAGCACCGCCGCTGAGGGCTGCTGTATCGTGTTTGCGCCAGTCACAACTCCGTCGGACCATGCGACGGTGCAGTTTCTCAACGCTGATGGCGGCGAACTCGGCGTCAATCGGGTCTGGCTGGGCGACCGCACGCCGCCGCGGCGAGGCGAAAACTAAGAGCGCTTCACGCCAACCTGCGCAGGCCGGTCACCGCCAGCGCTCTCGAAGGAGCGCCCGCTACTCGGCAACAGCAGAAGCGCCAGCAGCCCGGCGACGATGGTGACGCCGCCCGCGACGCTGAGCATCGCCACGACGCCGACGACCTCGGCTAGCGCCCCCGAGAGGGCGACGCTGCCCAGGCTGAGCATCGCCATCGCGGTGTTGAGCGCGCCGTAGACGCGGCCGCGGTAGCGGTCGGGCACGCCGGCCTGCAAGAGCGTCTGCGCCCCGACGTTGGCCGCGACCACCGGTAAGGACAACACGAACCAGAGGGCGGCCACCGCCAGGATCCAGGTCTGGTTGTAGAGCGCCACCATCAGCAGCCCGGTCAGGACGGTGCCGGCGCCCACCAGCCGCCGCGGCTGGAAGCGGCGGCCGATGCGGCCGATGAGCAGCCCGGCCACGATACCGCCCGCCGCGCCCACCGTCGGCAGCCAGCCAAGCGTGGCCGGGCCGCGCCGCAGCACCGAGAGAACGAAGGGGGCGATCAGCGGATCGATCATCGCCCCGCCGAAGCTGGTGACGCTCAGCACCACGAAGAGGGCCGCGATCAGGCGGTCGCGCCGCACCAGCGCCAGTCCCTCGCGCCACTCACGCCAGAGGCCGATCCTCGACGCCTCGGTCATCGCCTCCGGCGCCGGCTTGCGCGTCACCGAGATGAGCGCGAAGAGCGTGGCGGCCAGCAGGAACGAGGCGCCATCGACCAGCGCCACGCTGCCCAGGCCGAAGAGGCCGATCAGGACGCCGCCGACCGGCGGCCCGGCTAGCCGCCCGAGGTTGGTGCCCAGCGCGCCGAGCGCGTTGGCCGGGACGAATTGCTCTTCGTCGACCAGATTGGGGATGAGCGCTCCCTGGGCCGGCTGCACGAACAAGCTGACGGCGGTATCGGTGAAGCTGACCAGGTAGACCAGCCAGAGCCAGTCCGCCGAGCGCACCAGCAACAAGAGCAGGATCACCCCCGCCTGGATGAAATTGGCGCCGATCATGACGCGCCGCCGGTCCCAGCGGTCGGTGAAGACGCCTGCCAGCGAGCCGAGCAGCACCGCCGGCAGGTAGTAGCTGGCGGCCATGGCGGCGGTCGCCAGGGTCGAGCCGGTCTGCTGGTAGACGTAGACCGGCAGCGCCACCCGCATGGCGCGGTCGCCCAGCAGTGAGATCAGCCCGCCGAGCCAGAGGAGAAAGAAGTCGCGCTGCCTCAGGACCGGGAGCACGCGCCGTCGATCCGCCGCCCGGCGCCGTCGTAGATGCCGGCGACCTGGAGGCTGTCGCGCAGCGAGAGCACGTCGAGCCGCGCCGCGCCGGTGACCGCCTCAAAGCTCGTTACCACCACCGCCGCGCCGCCGGCCTCGACTATTCGTCCCGGCAGTGTGCGAATGCGGCGGTGCTCGCGCCAGAAGGCGCGCACCTCCGGGAGGGCGGTCACCAATCCGCCAGATGAGGACGTGACGCACTCGCCGCAGGCCTGGCAGGCGACGAAGACACCATGCGATCCGCCAGCGTGCAGCGGGAACTCGCCGGGGCGGTAGCGCTGAAGCCGCGCCGGGCGGCCGCAGTTGGGGCAGGCGACATCGTGGTCGGCCAGCGCCTGCCGGTAGTAGTCGTGGACCCAGCCGCCGGCCCGGTTGAGGATGGTGCGCGGGCGGCGCAGGTCGCCCAGCAGCCGGGCGAAGGTCGCGTTGGCCAGGCGATACTCCCAGCCGGTGCGCTCCGGCTCGGGGTGGCAGGCCGGGCAGCGGAAGGCGATGGTGCCCGGCGCGGGCGGCAGGTGTACCAGCAGCCGGGCGGTGCCGCAGCCTGGGCACCAGATGCGCGTCTCCTGCCAGTCGCCGCTCACCGGCGCGGAGAAGCCGAATGCCGCGGCCTCCGCGGACAGTTCACCGGTCAAGGCGCGGCGCAGCCCGCGCCGGCCGCGCGTCAGCCGCATCGCGACGGCATCCTCGCTCAGGCCGAGCCGCTGCGCGATCTCGGCATGGGAGGCCTCCTCCAGATAGCGCGCGGCCAGCACGCCGCGCGTCTCCGGCGGCAACAGCCCCAGCGCGCGGTCCAGCAGCCGGGCAAGTTCGTCGCGCTCCAGTTCTTCCTCAAGATCGCATTCGCCGGCGATGCCGCCGCTCTCCCCGGCTGGGGCCAGCCGGGCCAGCTCCCGGCCCCGTGCGCGCAGCCAGCGCAGGCAGAGGTTGCGGGCGATGCCGCCCAGCCACTGCGCGCGCCTGGACGGGTCGCGCAAGGTGTGCGCGTCGCGCCAGCCGGCCAGCAGCGTCTCCTGCGCCAGGTCTTCGGCGGCCTGCGCATCGCCGGTCAGCCGCGCGCAGAGGCGCACCAGCCGGGCGCGCTCCCGCGGCATGACCGCCTCGATCGCGTCTCGCGCAGCCGCATCCTCACGCCGCATCCCGCGCCCTTTCTCAGCCTCCGCCAGCCCTCACGACGGCCTTCACTCAGATAGTCGCCCCGGCGGCCCGAAAGCCAACGCACTTTACCCGCTTCTCGTGGGAATCGCCCCACCGCGGACCGGCTCGCGTCCGCGGCACGGTACACTTCGGCCAGTGCCGAGCGTGGAGCGGGGAGAACGAGGAGGCGGCTGGATGCGGGTGACGGTGCGGTACTTCGCGGCGATCCGGGAGGCGATCGGGGCGCGGGGCGAGACGCGCGAGCTGCCGGAGGGCACCTCGGCCGGCCAGCTCGTCGACCTGCTGGTGGCCGACTACCCGGCGATCGATCCGCTACGCCGCAGCAGCGCGCTCATGATCAACCACGCCTACGCCCCGCCCGAGCAGACGCTGCGCGAGGGTGACGAGGTCGCGCTGATCCCCCCCGTCTCGGGCGGGGGTGGAGGCGGGGACGGCGCGTTCCGCGTCACCGAAGAATCGATCGAGCTGGCCCAGGTGGAGGCGCTGGTGGCCGACCGGGCCGCCGGCGCGGTGGTCAGCTTCGCCGGCACGGTGCGCGATCACGCGCGCGGGCGCCAGGTGCTGCGCCTGGAGTACGAGGCCTATCCCGAGGCGGCGGAGAAGGTGCTGGCGCAGATCGGCCAGGAGATCGCCCAGCGCTGGGACGTGACGCAGGTGGCGATCGTCCACCGCGTGGGCGTACTGCAGGTGGGCGAGGCCAGCGTGGCGATCGCGGTCTCGTCGGCGCACCGGGCCGAGGCTTTTGAGGCCTGCCGCTACGCCATCGACCGCATCAAAGAGATCGTGCCGATCTGGAAGAAGGAGTTCTACGCCGGAGGCGAACGCTGGATCGGCAGCGAGGCCGACTATCAAGCCGCCTTCGGCGCCTCGGGCCGGGCCGATCGCGGCCAGGGGGAAAGCGGCCCCGCGCGAGAGAGCGGGGCCGCCGGCCGGGGTTAGCTTCCCTGATCTTCCAGGTTGGGGAGGAATCCGAACTCGGTGCCGTCGATCGACAGTGTCACCGTGCCGTCGCTCACCCCGGCGATGCTGTCCACCGGAACCCGCTTGTGCTTCTTGCGCAGCAGTCCGTGCTCGACCACCATCGTGGTGGCGCGCCCGGTGGGATCAGCCAGCACCTCGCTGAGCGTGCCCAGCTTATCCCCCTTGCTGCCGACCACGCCCATCCCGGTCCGCAATTCGGGCCCGGCCGCTTCCGCCGGCGTCGAGACCGCCGTTTGCCCCGGCCCCATGACCTGGGTTGGCGGCTGGGTGCCCGCCGGCTCGACCTCTTCGATCGGGGCTTCGTGGGCAGCCTGCTCGATATGCGCCAGCACCGGGCGCGGCACCACGCCGACCAGTTGGCCTTCCTCGTTCACCACCGGGATGTTGTCGATATCGACCCCGGCGATGTTGTTCTGCGCCTGCGAGAGGGGCATGTCCGGTGTGATCGTCGGAAAATCGCGCGTCATGAATTCGCTGACCGGGGCGTCGGCGGGCACGCGATTCTGATTGGAGATGGCCCGCCAGGCTACGATGCCGATCGGATGAGTTCCATCGGCCACGATCAGCGAGCGATCGGTCGTCGATTCCATCCGTCGTCGCGCGACCCGCACCGGTTCATCCGGCCCGATCGTCTCGATGCCGGGAAGCATCACGTCTTTGACGTGCTCGCTCTCAACCACCATGCTGAGACCGTCCTTTCCTACTCCGCGCCCATTCCCTTGCCTCGGGCACAGGGAGTGTGCCGCGTGCGTCAGGAGCAATCACTGTGCCACGCAAGACTTGCCTAGCACGATGCGGGTCTTGCCAGCACCCCGGCGGCTGAGTACGATCCGCCGGATTGATCCGGCACCAGCATGTTAGGGGGGAGCGCATGAGCGACACGCTCGACCAGCTACTCCGGATGGTGGACGCGGCTCAGGACGAGGTCGTCCAGTTGACCCAGAGCCTGGTGCGCCTGCCGACGGTGAACTTCGGCCGTCCCGACAGCGGCGACGAACTGATGGCCGCCGAGCTGCTGCGCGACCGGCTCGCGGCCGAGGGCATCGACGCCGCCATCTATCCTTCGGCGCCCAACCGCGGCAACGTCGTCGCGACGCTCGGCGGCGGCAACGGGCCGTCGCTCCTCTTCATGTCGCATACCGATGTGGTGCCGGTCGAGGACGCGAACCAGTGGACGCACCCGCCGTTCGGCGCCGAGATCGTCGAGGGCCGTATCTGGGGACGCGGCGCGGCCGACATGAAGTCGACCGTGGCCGCGCAGGCGATGGCCATGCTGATTCTGCGCCGGGCCGGTGTTCCTCTCCACGGCAGGCTGCGCTTCGCCAGTTGCGCCGATGAAGAGGCCGGCGGCGCCTACGGCTTCGGCTGGATGGCCGAGCACCAGCCGGAGTTGCTGCGCGCCGACTACGCGGTCAACGAGGGCGGCGGGGTGCCGGTGACGCGCGACGGGCGCGTGATCTACCCGATCAGCACCGGCGAGAAGGGCCGGCTGGAGGCGCACTACCGGGTTACCGGGCGCGGCTACCACGCCTCGCAGCCCTGGAACGCCGACAACGCAATCTACAAGGCCGACGAGGTGATCCAGCGCATCCGGGCCTACCAGCCGGAAGTCTCGGTCAGGGTCGACCTCTTCCAGCACCTCGACACGCTGGCCGGCATCAGCCAGCCGGTGACGGTCGCCAACCTCGACGAGATCCTGGGGCGCATCGCCGAGCAGGATCGCAACCTCGCGTCGATGCTGCGCGCCGCCTCGCGCATGACGCTGGTGGCGACGATGATCGACGGCGGGGTGAAGTCGAATAGCGTGGCCGAGAACTGCGCTATCGTCTGCGACATCCGCTCGCTCCCCTGGCAGGACAAAGCGTACGTGCGCGGCCAGTTACAGGGGATCATCGAAGGGCTCGACGGCGTGTCGCTCGAAGTGATCGAGACGGCCGTCTCCAACAGCTCGCCCTACGACTCGCCCTTCCGCGGCACGGTCGAGCAGGCCACCCGCGACGCCCTCGGCACGAGCGAGCTGGCGTTCGTGCCTGGCCTGACCGTGGGCTTCACCGACTCGCGCTTCGTGCGCCCGCTGGGCGACGTGGCCTACGGCTTCGTGCCGGCCAGCCCCAAGGAGGACCCGAGTAAGAGCGGGGCGCACAATATCAACGAGTCGTTCGGCATCGAGAGCCTGATGACCGCCACGCGCTTCCACGTCGCGCTGGCCTACCACACGCTGGCCGAAGGGTAAGCGCCGCGCGGCCGCGATGCGGGGGGCTCCGCTACCCGAGCGGCTGGAGGATGATCGCCGGGACGCGCTCGCCCGCGCGGTAGGGCGCCTCGCGCGGGGCGATCAGGATGAAGGCGTTGGCGCCCACCAGCGACATCAGCCGGGCCGAGGCCTGCGAGCCGGTGCTGCGCGCGTGCAGTGCGCCGGCAGCGTCGGCCCAGACGACGCCGCGCTGATACTCCAGGCGGTCGCCGCTCGCTATGTCGTGCTCCAGCACCACGGTCGCGGTGCGCGAGTGTGAGCGCGGCTCCGGCTCGCGGCTCATGGCGCGCAACGCGCTGCGCACGAAGATTTGGAAGCCGACCAGCGCGGACACCGGGTTGCCGGGCAGGCCGAAGATCAGCGTGTTGCCCGAGGTGGCGAAGTTGAGCGGCTTGCCGGGCTTCATGGAGAGGCGGCGGAAATGGACCTCGGCCAGCTCATCGAGGAGCGCCTTGACGTAGTCCTTCTCGCCCATCGAGACACCGCCCGAGGTCAGCACCACATCGCTGGCGGCGATGCGCTCCACCAGCAGCCGGCGCAGCTCGTCGGGGTCGTCCGGCGCGTGGCCCGACCAGACCACCTCGGCGCCGGCGTCTTCGGCCGCGACCGCGAGGGAGAAGCGGTTCGAGTCGCGGATCTGGCCCGGTCCCGGCGTCTGGCCCGGTTCGACCAGCTCGTCGCCGGTGGAGAGGACGCTCACGCGCGGGCGGCGCACCACGCGCACGCTGGCGTGGCCCAGGCTGGCCAGCAGCCCGATCTCGGCCGGGCCGATGCGCGTGCCGGCCGTCAGCAGCACGTCGCCGGCGCGCAGGTCGGCGCCGATCGGGCGCACGTTCTCGCCCTCGCGCACCTGCTCCTGGTGTACCACCACATGGTCCTCGCGCAGCTCGGTGTTCTCGACCCGCACCACCGCGTCCGCCCCGTGGGGCAGCGGCGCCCCGGTCATGATCCGCGCCGCGGTGCCGGGCGTGACCTCGATCGCCTCGACGGTCCCGGCAAACTGATCGCCGAGGATCTCGCGCCAGGGCGAGACGTCAGCGGCGATGACCGCGAAGCCGTCCATGGTGGCGGCGGGGAAGGGAGGCAGATCCTGGTCGGCGATCAGCGGCTCGGCCAACACACGCCCGCCGGACCGCGCCAACGGCACCACCTCATCCGGCAGCGGTCGCGTCTCGCGCAGAATGATCTCCAGCGCTTCCTCGGGCGGCAGCAGGCGCTCATCAGTCGGCATGGCTGGTGCGGCTCCTCGTGATCTCCGAACGCGGCAACGACCCTGGCGACGATCTTAGCACAGGCCGAAGGTCGAGCCCCCGTCGCGTTTTGACAATTTCGCGCCCCACGACTATGATTCGCTGGGAGCGCTGTCACCCTTCTTTTAACGGAATCCAGGAACATGGTAACCCCTAGGCCGGACGAGGAACAACGCCCCGCGCTGGTGGCAGCGACGACGCCGCTGCCGCGCGCGGCAGGCTGGAGCGACCTGGAAGCGGTGATCCGGAGCCGGATGCCCGGCATGGATCTCTCGCTGGTGCGGCATGCCTACGACGTGGCCGATCTGGCGCATACCGGCAAACTGCGCCGCTCCGGCGAGCCCTACATTTGCCACCCCACCGAGGTCGCGATCATCCTGGCCGAGATGCAGCTCGACCCGGAGACGCTGGCCGCCGCGCTCCTCCACGACGTGATCGAGGACACCGAGCTGACGCGCGAGGATCTGGCCGCCGAGTTCGGCGAGCGCGTCGCCCGGCTGGTCGACGGCGTGACCAAGCTGGGGCAGATCCGCTGGACGCCGGACGAGGACCAGGCGACCCGCGAGAAGAATCGCCAGGCGGAGAGCCTACGCAAGATGTTCCTGGCCATGATCGACGACGTCTCGGTCGTGCTGATCAAGCTGGCCGACCGGCTGCACAACATGCGCACGCTGGAGCACATGCCCCACGCCAAGCAGATGCGCAGCGCGCAGGAGACGCTGGAGATCTACGCACCGCTGGCCAACCGGCTCGGCATCTGGCAGATGAAGTCCGAGCTGGAGGACCTGGCGCTGCGCTACGTCGACCCCCAGACCTACTTCGCTCTTGAGCGCGCCCTCGACCAGCGCGGCATCGACCGCGAGCGCTACCTCAACCAGGTGATCACGGAGCTGTGCGCGGCGCTGTCCGAAGCCGGCATCCGGGCCGAGATCTCCGGCCGCGAGAAGCACATCACCTCGATCGTGCGCAAGATGGAGCGCAAGGGGCGCAGCTTCGAAGAGATCTACGACGTCCTCGGCGTGCGCGTGATCGTCGACGAGAAGAAGGACTGCTACGGCGCGCTCGGGGTGATCCACACCATGTGGCACCCGATCCCCGGTGAGTTCGACGACTACATCGCCACGCCGAAAGAGGGCGTCTACCAGTCGATCCACACCGCCGTGATGGGACCGGACGGCCATCCGGTCGAGATCCAGATTCGCACCCACGAGATGCACCACATCGCGGAGTTCGGCATCGCGGCGCACTGGCGCTACAAAGAGGGCGCCCGGCCCGACCCGAACGTCGAGGCCAAGATCTCCTGGCTGCGCCAACTGATGGACTGGCGCGACGAGGTCGTCGACGCGCACGAGTTCGTCGAGTCGCTCAAATCCGATGTCTTCCAGGAGATGATCTACGTCTTCACCCCCAAGGGCGACATCATCGAGCTGCCGGCCGGGGCCACCCCGGTCGATTTCGCCTACCGCATCCACACCGAGGTCGGGCACCACTGCGTCGGCGCCAAGGTCGGCGGCCACCTGGTGCCGCTGAACACCCGGCTGGAGAACGGCCAGGTCGTCCAGATCATGACCAGCAAGACCAAGGTCGGGCCGAGCCGCGACTGGCTCCTCTCCAGCAGCGGCTACATCACCACCGCCTCGGCGCGCGAGAAGGTGCGCCAGTGGTTCCGGCGCCAGGAGCGCGAGGAGAACATCCAGCAGGGCCGCGACCTGCTGGAGCGCGAGATGCGCCGGCTGGGGGTCGAGGCCAAACTGGAGGAGACGCTCAAGCACTTCCCCCACTATCTCAAGCTGGACGACTTCCTGGCGGCCATCGGCTACGGCGCGGTCACCCCCCAGCAGATCGCCACCCGGCTGGCCGAGCAGGAGGATCGCACCGTGCTGGCGCAGACCGCGCCCTCGACACCGGCGCTGCCGCCCAGCCTGCGTGTCACCGGCGTGGGCGACCTCTACACCCGCCTGGCGACCTGCTGCAAGCCGGTCTATGGCGACCAGATCGTCGGCTACGTCACCCGCGGCCGCGGCATCACCGTCCACCGCGCCGACTGCTACAACGTGCGCAGCGTGGCCGAGCCGGAGCGTCTGGTCCAGGTGAGCTGGGGCGCCGAGCAGAAGCGCCTCTACCCGGTCAGCGTCCGGCTGGAGGCCTGGGATCGCGTCGGGCTGCTGCGCGACATCACCACCCTGGTAGCCGACGAGAAGATGAACATGCAGTCGGTGCTGACCAGCGTCAAGGACGATCGCACGGTGACGGTGCTGATGACGCTGGAGGTCGAGAGCGTGCGCCAGCTCAGCCAGATCCTGCAGAAGCTCGAGGCCGTCCGCGACGTCTACGACGTCCGCCGCGACGCCGCGCCGAACATGGCGCGGTAGCCCGTGCCCTTTCGACGAATTTTCTCACGTGAGCTGGGATCATTCCACGACGATCCAGGTGGCTTCTTGGCACCGTGCTCCGTCGGACAACACTGATCGTCGTCGTCTGCCCCAAACTTAACCCTGTCATCCCGAGTCGTCATGAGCCTCGGCTCGCCACGGCAACATGAAAATGTCGGGTCCGGGGACCGCTATTTTCACCGTAGCGCAGCCGAGGGACCCAAGCCGCACAAGCCACCCAACCTGCTCGAAAGGCCGCCCCTGCTCCCGGCGCGCGAGCGCGGGGTGGGAGCCGGGTCTACGACGACATCGAGTGCGGCCCCACGTTGGATCCCTCGGCTGCGCTCGGGATGACAGGGAA
>DASSHC010000131.1:0-3621 GCA_035693105.1 Thermomicrobiaceae bacterium
TGGCCACCAGCACCCGCCCCTCCAGCTCCGGATGGCGGAAGAGCGCGCCATCGTCGACCGCCAGCACCGTCCCGGCCGCGACCAGCTCGTCCGCATCGGTCTCGACCAGGGGGTTGATCTCCAGCAGCACGGCGTCGAGGCGGACAAAGACATCGGCCAGGAGCGCGGTCAGGCGGCCCAGCTTCGGCAGCAGCGGCCCGCCGATGCCAGCGCGGCGCCAGAGGGCACGGGCGCGGAACTCGGGCAGCCGCTCACCCGGCGGGATTAGCCAGTCCACGAGCGTCTCCGGCGCCGCGCGGCTCAGCTCCTCGATCTCGACGCCCCCCTCGGCGCCGAGCAGCAGCCGCACGGCGCAAGCCTCGCGATCGATGCTCAGCGAGAGGTAGAGCTCACGGCGGATCGCGAGCCGCTCCTCGACCAGCACCTGCTCGACCGGGTAGCCGCCGACAGCGCGGCCGAGGAGTCCGGCCGCCGCGCGCGCCGCCTCCGCCGGGGTCGCCGCGGGGCGCACGGCGCCGGCCTTGCCGCGCTTGCCGACCGGCACCAGCGCCTTGACGACCACCGGAACCGCCAGCTCGGCGGCCACGACGCGCGCGCCCTCCGCGCTGGCCGCCGCCGCGCCGCGCGGCACCGGCACGCCCGCCGACCCGATCAACTCCTTGGCGTGATGCTCGAGAATCCGGCCCATGATCGCCCCCACCCTCGCTCCCGCTCGCCGGTGTGACCGGACACGTTCATCCATGCCCGGCCCATCTCACCAATTCGGCGAGACTATCATAGGATAGACGAGGATCGGGGAAGGGAGCGGCAGACGTATTTCGCTGGCGTACCCAGTACTCCGCGGCGCGCCGGTACGGTATCATATCGTGGAGCGACATCGTTGGGGGTGGGATGCAGGAGCACGACAGCGTTTCGATCGAGGACTACCAGAAGCTGGCCGAGATCCGCTACCAGATCCGGCGCTTCGTCAGCTTCAGCGAGCGCGCGGCGCGCGGCGCCGGCCTGGAGCCGCGCCAATATCAGCTCATGCTGGCGGTCAAAGGGCTGCCGGACGGGATGCAGCCGACGATTGGGGTGCTGGCCGAGCGCTTGAAAATCCAGCACCACAGCGCGGTCGAGCTGGTCAACCGGCTGGCCGACCGGGGGTTGGTCGTGCGCCAGCGGGGCGAGGCCGATCGGCGCCAGGTCTTCGTGGAGCTGACCGACCAGGGGCAGGCCGAGCTGCGCGCGCTCGCCGGCCATCACCTGGAGGAGATCCGTTCGATTGGGCCCGAGTTGATGCGGGCGCTCAATGCGATTCTGCGTGAGGGGAAGGTGCCGGGAGGTGAACACGAGTGAGCGCGTCTGAAGATGGGCTGGGCGCCTGGCCGAACGGCCACCACGCGGAAGCCGCCATTCCCGAGCAAACGCCACACCCCAGCGAGCTGAGTGACTTCACCGTCACCACGCGCGTCATTACCATCTCGCTCATCGCGCTGGTGATCGGCGTGATCAGCGCCTTCATCGCGCTCCTGCTCCTGCGCATGATCTATTTCGTTACCGATCTCCTCTACTTCGGCGACATCAGTCTCACGTTCAAGAGTCCGGCCGACAACACCATCGGCGCGCTGGCGATCGGCGTGCCGGTGATCGGCGGCATCATCGTCGGCGTGATGGCACGCTACGGCTCGGACAAGATTCGCGGCCACGGCATCCCCGAGGCGATCGAGTCGATCCTGCTGAACGGCAGCCGCATCGGGCCGCTGGTGGCGCTGCTCAAGCCGGTCTCCTCGGCCATCGCCATCGGCACCGGCGGACCGTTCGGCGCCGAGGGCCCGATCATCATGACCGGCGGGGCCGTCGGCTCGCTGATCGCCCAGTTCATCCATCTGACGTCGTCGGAGCGCAAGACGCTGCTGGTGGCCGGCGCGGCCGGCGGCATGGCGGCGATCTTCGCCGCGCCCGTCTCGGCCGTGCTGCTGGCGGTCGAGCTGCTCCTCTTCGAGTGGAAGCCGCGCAGCCTGGTGCCGGTGGCGGTCGCCAGCGTGACGTCCATGGCAGTGCGCCACGCGCTGCTCGGGCCGGGCCCGCTCTTCCCCACCCCGCCGGTGCCCTCCTTCATCGGCGCGCTCGGCCTGCTCGGCTGCGTCGCAGTCGGCCTGGTCGGCGGCGCGCTGGCCTACGTGCTGACCGAGTTCGTCTATGGCTCGGAGGAGTTCTTCGACAAGCTGCCGATCCATTGGATGTGGTGGCCGGCGCTGGGCGGCATCGTGGTCGGCGTCGGTGGGCTGATCCAGCCGCGCGCGCTGGGCGTCGGCTACGACGTGATCGCCGATCTGATCAACGGCCACATCCTCGGCATGGCGCTGCTGTCGATCATGCTGGTCAAGGGCGTGATCTGGGCCATCGCGCTCGGCTCGGGCACCTCCGGTGGCGTGCTGGCTCCGCTCCTGATCGTCGGCGCGGCGCTGGGTGGGATCGAAGCGCATATCCTGCCGGCTGAGTCGATCGGCTTCTGGGCGATCATCAGCATGGCGGCCGTGCTCGGCGCGGCGCTCAACTCGCCCCTGACCGCGATCGTCTTCGTGATCGAGATCACCCACGACGTCAACCTGCTGGTGCCGCTGCTGGCCGGCGTGATGGCGGCCTACGCCTTCAGCGTGCTGACCATGAAACGCTCGATCCTGACCGAGAAGATCAGCCGCCGCGGCTACCACCTCAGCCGCGAGTACACGGTCGACCCGCTCGAATTCCTCTTCGTGCGCGAGGTGATGAACAGCCACGTCATCGCGCTCCCGGCCAGCGCCGGTCCGACCGACCTGCGCGAGCGCTTCCCCGAGGGCGAGACCGGCCCGCAGCGCCTCTACCCGGTGGTGGACGCCGAGGACCGGCTGCTGGGCGTGGTCACCGGGGCGCAGATCGAGCAATTCCTGCACGGGCAGCCGCCGGCCAAGCCGGGCACGACCGTCTGCGAGCTGATGCTGCACCCGTTCGTGGCCTTCCCGGGCGAGACGCTGCGCTCGGTCGTGCAGCGCATGGCCGAGACCGGGCTGACCCGCTTCCCGGTGGTCGAGCCGGGCGACAACCGGCGACTGCTGGGGATCGTATCGCTCTACGCGGTGCTGCAGGCGCGGGTGCGGGCGCTGGAGGCCGAGCGGCGGCGCGAGCGGGTCCTCCCGCTGCGCATCTTCTTCCCGTTCGGCGCGGCGGCGCAGAGCACGGTCAACCGCACCGAGCCGCCGGCGCCGACGCAGCGCCCAGCGGCACGGGATGAGCACATCACGCGTAAGGAGTAACCGGGCCCCTCGGCCGGGGACTCAGGCGCTCCAGACGCCGTCGACGTAGCGCGCCGCGATGCTGCCGCAGCCGGTGCAGCGAGCCACGAACTCGCTGCCGGAGCGGCGGAAGCGAATGCGTGTGGTATCGGGGTGATCACTGCCACAGCTGGGGCAGACGATGGGCTCCCAGGCGCCGCGCGCGTCGCGCTCGCGCGGCGCTCTGCTCACGTGGTGTCGTATCGGGCGCTCCAACAGGTCGAGGTCGTCGTCCTCGATGGAGCGCTCGCGCTTCCCCCGCATCGTGGACCTCCCAGATCCGGATGACGGCCACCGCCGGCGACCCTACCGCGCCGGTCGTCTCCGG
>DASSHC010000132.1:0-14209 GCA_035693105.1 Thermomicrobiaceae bacterium
CTCCCTGTCATCCCGACCGAAGTGGAGGGATCCGTCGTGGTGCGGCTCCCAGGCCACGTGCCCATCTCAATCCTGACGCTATGGTGTCGGCGGGACGAATGTCGGTCGTAGGCGATTGGCCGGGAGGCGCAGCCGTCCCCCGCTGAGCCGGATACTCATCCGCTCGCCGGGCCGCAGCTCACCAACATACCCCGGCGCCAGCGGCGGCAATTCGCTCTGCTGGCGTGCGGCCGGCTGCAGCACGACCGCGGCGCCAATCAGACCAGGGTCGACGGGGCGGGCCGCGATCAAGAGATTGGTCCGCGCCGGCAGCACGTCCCAGCTCGACAGCGCCGCGTCGCTGGGGCCGCCCGCGATGTCGGCCAGCGTGATCTCGTTGCCGTGGTAGTTCAGCCGCACCAGCGCCGCGCGCACGTCCGTCGAAGGCGGAGGCTGGAACTGGAGGCTGACGCCATCGGCCAGATCGAGCCGCTGCTCGCCGTTCAGATGAGTCACCGCGATATCGCGCTGTACCGCCGCCTGCTCCAGCAGCGCCCAGCTCGGATGGTCTCCAGTCGTGCCCAGGATCGACAGCGCCCGGACGCTGCCGCCCTCGATCAGCCCCAGCGCGCCCACGGCCTGCTCGCTGTCCCAGCCGGGGACGACCAGCACGTCCACCTGCCGCGACCAGGGGAGCGTCGCCCGGCCGACCAGATCGCGCAGGTCACCGCGATCGTCGCCGCCGCCGACAACCACCAGCCGGCCGTCGATGCGGATCACGGTGCTGAGCGTCCCGGCGGTGTTGCCCACGGTGATCCGATCGCCGGCGGCGAGCCGCCCAGCGGCCAACCCGCCCAGCAGCCCGGTGGCCAGCCCGAGCGCGATGATGCCGGCCAGTAGCCGGTAGGAGCGGCGCGGGGGAGCGGTGGACGGGCTCGTGCTGTCCGGCGATTCAGCCGTCACCGCGCCTCATCTCCCAGGCGGCGCCGCGCCAGCCACGCCCACACGCGCGCTCACCCTTATTTCGGTTTAGCGTCGTAGTAGGCGATGGAGATGTGGCTCCCCTTGTCGACCCAGGTATTCCAGGGGAGCGTGGCGCTGACCACGCCGCCGTTCGGGAAATTGTCGCAGTCGAACTTGGGATCGCTGCTCTTGAGCAGGGCGCACGACTGCGGCACCACCCCATCGACCACCAGCCCGGCCTGCTTCAGGGTCTGGACCGCTTGCTGGTACGGGCGCCCCGAGAGATCGGGCACCAGCACCTTGTTGCCGGCGCTGACGTGCAGCACCACCGTGCCGCCGGGCGCGATCTGATCCGACGGCTCGGCCTTGATCACCAGACCCTCGTCGACCGAGGCGCTGGCCTCCTCGACCTCGCTGACGGTCAGTCCCAGCGCCTCGAGCTGCCCCTTGGCCTCCAGATAGGGGAGCCCTTTCACGTCGGGGATGGTCACGAACTGCGGTCCCTTGCTGACCCAGATGGTGATCGGGCCGCCCCGGGCGAGCTTGGTGCCGGCCTTCGGGTCTTGATCGAAGATGTAGCCCTGCTGCACGGTGTCGTTGAACTGATCCTGCTCCCGCAGTTGGAAGTCGCCCACCTTGGCCGCGGCTTTGGCCTGATCGACCGTCGAATTGGTCAGCACCGGCACGGTGGCGGTCTCGGGCGTCGGTGCCGGCGCCACGGTCGGCGTGACCTCCGGGGTCGGCGTCGGCGCCACCGTCGGCGTGGGCGTCGGCAGCGGCGTGGCGATCGGCGTCGCGGTGGGCGTGGCCAGGACGATCGGCAGGGTAGGTGTCGCGGTGGGGACCGTGGTCGGGTTCGGCGTGGGCGTGGCGGTTGTGGCCACGACCGCGGCCTGCGTCGGAAGCTGGGTGACCGGTACGCTGGTCGGTGAGGGATCGAAGAACGAGAAGTCGCCCAGGCGGTAGCCCAGAATGACCAACCCGAGCAGGCCCAGCATGATGGTCGCGCCGATGATCCAGGTGACGCAGCCGACATCGTCGCGCAGCGGGATCGCGCGCCCGGGCGGCACCGCACCGCGTCCGCCACGCGCCGGGACGGCGACCGCGCGCGGTCGCGGGTGTGGACGGGGACGCATGGCGGTGGTGGGCGCGGCGCCGGCCGCCATGCGAGTAGCCTGACTGGCGAGCGCGTGCGTGGGCGACGAGTCCCAGTGCTCCAGCGCCGCCGCCAGCGCGCCCGCCGAGGGGAAGCGATCGACCGGATCCTTGGCCAGCGCCTGGAGCACGATCGGCTCGACCTCCGGCGGCAGCGCCGGGTTGAACTCGCGCGGCGAGGGCGGCTCGGCGCTGACGTGCTGCATCGCCACACCGACCGGCGTGTCGGCGTCGAAGGGGAGCTCCTTGGTCAGCATCTCGAAGAGGACCACGCCGGTGGCGTAGACGTCGGAGAGGGGCGTAGCCCGCTCACCGCGCGCCTGCTCCGGCGAGACGTAGTGGACCGTGCCCATGCCGGTGCCGGTGTCGGTCAGGTTGGCGTCCGACAGTCCCTTGGCGATGCCGAAGTCGACGACTTTGGCGGCGCCGTTCTCGTCGACCAGGATGTTTTGTGGCTTGATATCGCGATGGACGATGCCGTGGGCGTGGGCGAAGTCGAGCGCCTCGGCCACCTGGCGCAGGACGAAGGAGGCGCCGTCGACCGAGAACGGCCCCTGGCGCCGGATCAACTCCTTGAGATTCGGCCCGTTGACGTACTCCATCACGATGTAGCGCGTCTCGCCGTCGCGCCCGACATCGTAGACGTTGGCGATGTGGGGGTGGGCCAGGCGCGCCGCCGCCTGCGCCTCGCGCTCGAAGCGGCGCAGGAAATTGTCGTCGCGCCCGTATTGGTCGCGCAGGATCTTGATGGCGACGATGCGGTCGAGATACAGGTCATAGCCGCGGTAGACGACGGCCATGCCACCTTCACCGATGATCTGGTCGAGCCGGTAGCGCTCGTTCAGCGTTCTGGTCTGCAACGCGTTCTCCGCGTGGTGAGATCCGTCGATGCTCGGGAAACGCACCAACCTTACGACCAAATCAAACGTCGCCGTCGCCCGGGATGCGCGGGACCAATCGTACTATTCCGCCCGGCGTTCCGCACAGGGCGTAGGGCACACGCGCTAGGAACGCGCCGGTTGGAACGAGGCGGCGAGCTGGAGCAGCGCGTCCTCGCCGGCCGCGCCGCTGAGCGTGCCGCCGAGCCGGCACATCTGCTCGCGGCAGCGCCACTGCAGCGTCAGGCGCGGCGCGCCGCTGCCCGTCGACGCCAGGCTACGGGCGAACTCCAGCCGGTTCGCGCTGACGGTGCTAACCGTCCCCGGCAGCGAGGCCAGCGCGGGCGCCTCCTCGATGAGCAGATCGGCGTCGGCCCAGCCCGCGCAGCCGGTCTTACCGGCCGGCGCGAGGCGGATCAGGAGCGCCGCGCCACCCTGCGCCGCGTCGTTCGGTGCGATGGTGGCGCCGCCGGGCGCGTAGCGCAAGCAGGCCGGCAGCGCCTGCGGCAGTTGGATCGCGTACGGCCAGTGATTGGACACAGCGGCGACCGGCGCCGGCAGCGGCGGCCGCGCTGGCGGTCCTGCGAGCACCACCTGGGCTACGACGACCGCCCCGACCGCGACGGCCGCCACCACGATCAGCAGTGCGGCGGCGACGCGCATCCTCGTCACACTCGCCTCGTTTCCAGCTCGATACGCCTGGCATCGCGGAGCGCGCCGGCCCTGGCCCGTCCCGACTCGCTATGATACTCAAGCAGTGGGAGGCAAGGAGGAGCATGAGCCAGGGCGAACGGGTCAATACGGCGACCGATCACGGCTGCTTCGGCTGCGGCGAGCAGAACGCGATCGGCTTGAAGCTGCGCTTCCATCGCACGGACGAGGGCATCGCGGCGAGCTTCACCCCCGCCGAGCAGCACGAGGGCTACACGCATCTGACTCACGGCGGTATCATCGCCACGCTACTCGACGAGGCCATGAGCTGGGCGGTGATCGACGCCGGCACGCTGGCGGTCACGGCCCGCATGGAGGTGGAGTACCGCCGGCCGGTGCCGATCGGGCAGCCGTTGACGGTCGTGGGCCGGGTGGAGCGCGACCGCGGGCGGGTGGTGCAAGCGCGCGGCGAGCTGCGCGCCCCCGATGGCGAGCTACTGGCCGCCGCTCATGGGCGCTTCATGCGCGTCTCGCCCGAGCAGCAGGCCGAGTGGTCGGAGCGCTACCTCGGCGAGCGGGAATAGAAGCTGCCCGGGCGTGGGACGGTGGCGTTGCAGGAGAGGAGCGCACGATGGGCTGGGTCTTCCGCCGGAGAATGAAGATCGCGCCCGGCATTCGACTCAACATCTCGAAGAGCGGCCCCTCGCTCACCTTCGGCATGCGCGGCGCGCACGTCACCCTGGGCAAGCGCGGCATCACCAAGACGTTCGGCATCCCCGGCACCGGCATCTTCTACACCAGCCGGCACGGCTACCACAGCGGCGCGCATAGCGCCGCCAGTACCAAACGGCGCTGACACACCGTCGCCGCTCCCGCCCTCACCGCAACAAGACGCGGTTGTACTTGCCGGAGACACCGCAAGAGCGTCAGCGGCTGCCGTGGGTCCAGTAGTCGAAGACGAGGCGCGAGACGCGCCCGTTGAGCCGCATCCCCTCCTGCTCCGCGGCGAACGTGCGGTCGACGCTGCCGGCGGTCATCAGCGCGATGGCGTAGCGCTGCTCGGGGAGCCAGACCAGCCCGGCGTCGACGCGGATGCCGCGGGTGAAGCCGCTCTTGCTGCCCACCGTCACCGGCTGCTCCTCACCCCGGTCGCGGGCGTAGGGGTCGTAGGGGAGGTAGCGCGAGATCTGATCGTTGTACTGCTGGGTGCGCAGGATGGCGGCGATGGCCGCGCGCGAGCCGGGAGCCAGCACCTCCCCGCCATCGAGCAGCGCCAGCAGGCGCACCAGGTCACGCGGTGTCGCGCGCCCGTAGTCGTACATGTCGCCGCCCTCGGGCACGCGGAAGAGGGCTTCGATGCTGGCCAGCCCCCAGTCGTGCACGGTGGCGATGATCTGCTCCTGGCCGAGCAGCCGCACCAGCGCGGCGGTCGCCACGTTGTCGCTCAGCGCGACCATCAGTGTCGCCAGGTCACGCAGCGTCGGCTGGAGGCCCGCTTGCAGGTCCTTGAGGATGCCGGAGCCGCCGCGCTGGTCCTCCTCCAGCAGCGGCACGCGCTCGTCGAGTCGCATGTCCCCTTGCTCGACGCGCCGGAAGAGCTCGGCCAGCACCGTCAGCTTGATGGTCGAGGCGGTCGGCATGACGCGGTCTTCCTGCCAGCCCAGTTCCTCGCCCGTGGTCAGGTTGCGGGCGGCGAAGGCGAAGGTGCCGCTGAACTCGCCGGCTTCGCGGCGCACGTCGTCCAGCAGCAGTTCCCGACGATCGGCTCCCATCGCGGCCTCCTCTTCGTTCGACCGTTGTCTCCGCTCCCCTGTCACACCGTACTTTCGGCGGACTCGGGCCATCCCCCCTGTCATCCTGAGGCCGCAGCCGAAGGATCTCCTCTGTCTTGCAGCGTCACTGATGCTCCACGTCGATGAGAGATCCCTTCGACACGCTCAGGGCAGGCTCTTCGCTGCGGCTCAGGCTAACAGGGATGGACCGGTCGTTGTCTCCGTCACCGTGCCGTGGCCGAAGCATCTCAACGGGCGCGTCCCACTCCTGGATCCCTAGCCGGCTGACCCGGCGCGAGCGCGCAGGAACTCGAGCACGACGGTGTCGAGCGTGCCGTCGTCGCGCAGCCGCTCCTCCAGGTTTTCGCGCCCGGCGAAGCGGTCCAGCGCCGCCGCGACCGCGGCCTCGTCCGCGTCCGGCGCGCACTCGCCCAGCGCCACGAGGTATTGCCGCAGCTCGGCTTGCAGGGTCGCGTCGAGGGGTAGGAGGTCCGCCTCGTCCTTGCGAAAGTAGACGCGGTGGAGCATCACCAGCCGGCGCAGCTCGGCGATCGGGCGCGGATGATCGTCGACGCGCAGGTCGATGTAGCGGTCGCTGCCGCCGGCGTAGCCGCCCCCCTCGCGGGCGATGAAGATGGCCGCCGACTGCTGACCGCGGCTGTCGCCGCCCGCCGCCTGCCCCGCCTCCAAGGCGCTCAGCAGCCGGTTGGCAAAGGTGCCATCGGACTCGCGATAGGCCGCGGCCATGGCCGCCACCACCGCCGGCCCGGTCAGGATGTTCCCCTGGCAGCAGAAGCCGTCGCCCTCGACGCCGCCGGCCCATTCGTTGCACTCGGGCCCGGTGTAGGAGGCGGCGTGACCCTGATCGTCGACCACGCCGAGCTGGCGCCGGGAGCGCTCCTCGTCCTCGCCGGTCAGCGCCTCGACCACCTCGCGCGCCGATTTGCCCTCGGCCAATAGCGCCAGCCCGCGCGGCCCGTAGGTCACGTTGGCCCAGGCCTGGGTGGCGATGGCGCCCACGCCGGCGCGCACCCAGGGCACGACCGCGCCCACCGCCAGGAACTTCGACTCGACCGCCACGCCGAGATCGCCGCTGACCGGATCGCGCGCTACGATCGAGAAGGTACTGACCAGCGGCTCGTTGCGCTCGCTCATGGCTCTCCCCCCAACTCGCTGTTAGAAGTACGGCCCGATGTTGTGCAGGATCGACTCGCCGCCGTCGACCACCAGGATCGAGCCCGCGGCAAAGGTCGCGTCGTCGCTGGCCAGGAAGACGGCCGCGCCGGCCATCTCCTCCGGCTGAGCCTGGCGCCCGATCGGCTGCATGGCGGCCTTGGCCTCGCGGTTGGCCAGCGCCCGCGCCGCGTCCTCGGGCGCCATACGCGCCCGGCGCCCGCCCATGTCGGTGTCGACGTAGCCGGGGCAGATGCAGTTGACCCGGATGCCCTCGTGCGCGTAGTCGACCGCCAACTGCTTGGTGAGCATGATCAGCCCGCCCTTGGAGGCCGAGTACGACGGCACGTTGGGCGCGGCGATGATGCCGTAGACCGAGGAGACGTTGATAATCGAGCCGCCGCCGGCCTGGCGCAGGTGCGGGATGGCGTACTTAGCGGCGTAGAAGGGCCCGGAGAGGTTGACGTCGAGCACGCGCTGCCAGGCCTCGACCGAGCAGTTCTCGGCCTTGCCGCCGCCGCCGATGCCCGCCACATTGACCACCACGTCGAGCCGCCCGTGCTCCGCGACCGCGCGCTCGATCGCCTGCCGCACCTGCTCGGGGTCGCCGACATCGCAGCGCATGAAATGCGCTTGCCCGCCGTCCTGCCGGATCAGCGCGGCGGTCTCCTCGCCACCGTCGCTGTTGACGTCGGCCAGCAGCAGCCGCGCGCCCTCCCTGCCGTAGCGCCGCGCGATGGCCCGCCCAATCCCCGAGGCCGACCCGGTCACGACCGCCGACTTCCCCTCCAGCCTGCCTGCCATCCGTACCCTCCTCCGCGTTCGATTCCAGTTCTCGCCGTAGCATCGCACAGCGAGGGCGTTCGCGGGTGGCAGGCGCCGAGATTACGGCTCGTCAGCGGGGAGCGGCGTCAGGAAGGCTTGCTGGATGCCGGCCTCGATCGGGGCACAGACGAAGACTTGCGGGACGACGCCGTCCAGGCGCTGCGCGGCCTTCACGGCAGCGCGCTCCTTGCCGAAGGGCGCGAAGAGCGCGGGACCGGCGCCGCTCGGCAGGACCACCCGCGCGCCCGCAGCGCGCAGGGCCGCCTCGGCCTCTCGCACCGGCTCGTATTCCCGCAGCGGGCGCGCGAAAGCGCTGCGCAGGAGCGTGAGATCGAGCAAGCGCCCGCGTCGCAGGCGCTCGGCCTGCTCCCGTGTAGCCGCGCCGTCGGAGTAATCATCCGGGGTGAGCGCGGCGTAGAGCCGGCGCGTCTTGTCGGGGATGGTCAGGTCCGGCACAACCACCACGAACCAACTGTCACGCGGCGGCCGCGGGATCGGGTCCAGCTCGGTGCCGCTGCCGGCCGCCAGCGCGGTCCCGCCCTGGACGAAGAAGGGCACGTCGCTACCCAGCGAGGCCGCTGCCTGCTCGATCTCCTCGGGCAGCAAGCCAACTACATCACCGATCATGCCCAGCAGGCTCCCGGCGTCGCTGCTGCCGCCCCCCAGTCCCGCGCCGATCGGGATGTGTTTCTCCAGCTTCACCGCGGCGGCCAGCTCGATCCCCAGCTCCCGGCGCGCCAACCTCAGGGCGCGCGCCACCAGATCGGTCGAGGACTTCTCGCCGGGCAGCGGTGTGTAGCTCCCGCGTCGAGTGGGCGTCAGCGTGATAACGTCGGCCAGATCGACCGCTTGCAGGATGGTCACCACCTCATGCTTGCCGTCGGGGCGCGGCCCCAGCACCTCCAGTCCCAGATTGAGCTTGGCCGGTGCGAACAGCAAGGTCAGGTCGGCGGGTCGCATCCTGGGCATCGGTCGCTAGCCTCCCGCGCCATTATCCAGCAGCGGCGCGGCGGCGTGGTAGAGCCGCAGCCAGTCGGCTATCGTCAGTGTCTCGGCGCGGCGTTCGGGCGCGACCCCGGCGTCAAGCAGCGCTCGCTCGACCGCCTCCTTAGACGCGCGCAGCCCGGCCGCCAGTGCATTCGCCAACTGCTTGCGCCGCTGGCCGAAGCCGGCGCGGACCAGCCGGAAGAAGGCCGGCTGCTCCGGCGCGGGCAGCGGGGGCTGGGGCGCGACGTCGATACGCAGCACCGCCGACTCGACCTTCGGCGCGGGGATGAAGGCGCCGGGGCCGATGCGCATCACGATACGCGGCGTGCCGTAGAACTGCACCGCCACCGCCAGGATGCTCATCTTGGGCGGCTGGGCCACGATCCGCTCGGCTACCTCGCGCTGCACCATCACCAGCAGCCGCTGGGGACGCGCCGGACCGGCGAGGAGGTGCTCGATCACCGCCGTAGCGATGTTGTAGGGCAGGTTGGCGACGACCACGTACGGCCGCCCGCGCGTCAGCTCCGCGATGTCCGTGGCCAGAATGTCGGCTTCAATGACCTCAACACCGGTGATGCCCGCCCCCGCCAGATGGGCGGCGAGGCGGCGGTCCAGCTCGACCGCGATGACCCGGTCGGCGCGGGCAGCCAGTTCGCGCGTCAGCGCGCCCAGCCCTGGACCGATCTCCACGACCAGCTCGCCGGTCGCGATCTCGGCCGCCTCCGCGATGCGCCGCACGATCGCCAGGTCGTGCAGGAAGTTCTGCCCTTTGGACTTGCTTGGGCGCACCCCCAACTCGTCGAGCAGTGCGCGCCACTCCGAGCGCCGCTCGCTCACGCGGGCTCCTTCGTACGGAAGACTGTCGCCTGGGGCAATCCTCAGGGAACGACCGCGACGCCGGCGCCTGCCGCCACCCGGCCGATGCGCCAGAGCGGGTCGCCGGCCGCGGCGAAGGCCGCTTCCAGTTGCCCCGCGCGCCGCTCCGCTACGGCCACCAGCAGACCGCCCGAGGTCTGCGGGTCGTAGAGGAGATCGGCCAGCGCCGGGGGAATCTCCGGCGCCACGGTTGTCACCTGACGGTAGAAGTCGCGGTTGCGACCGCCCCCGCCGGGCAGAAAGCCCTCGGCGGCGTAGCGCTCGGCGCCCGCCATCAGCGGCACGTTCCCCGCTTCGATGACCACTTGCACGCCGCTCTTGGCCGCGACCTCGCTGGCGTGGCCGAGCAGCCCGAAACCGGTGATGTCGGTGCAGGCGTCGACCCCAACCGAGACGATCAGCCGCGCCGCCGCCCGGTTGACCAGCAGCATCCATTCGACCGCTGCCGCGACGTCGCTCGCCTCCGCCGCGCCGTTCTTCAGCGCCGTGGTGATGACGCCGGTCCCGAGCGGCTTGCTCAGGTAGAGGAGATCGCCGGGGCGCGCGCCGGCTTTGGTCAGGATGCGCTGGGGGTTGATCGTGCCGGTCACCGACAGGCCGTACTTCGGCTCCGTATCGGTCACGGTGTGGCCGCCGGCGATCACCGCGCCGACCTCGGCCACCTTGTCGGCGCCCCCCTCGAAGATGCGCTCGATCACGCCCGGCGGCAGGTCTTCCGGGAAAGCGGCGATGTTGAGCGCCAGCAGAACCTCGCCGCCCATGGCGTAGACGTCGCTCATCGAGTTGGCGGCCGCGATCGCTCCGTAGGTGTAGGGGTCGTCGACGATCGGTGTGAAGAAGTCGACGGTCTGGATGAGCGCCAGCTCGTCGCTGAGCCGGTAGACGGCGGCGTCGTCGCTGGTCTGTAGGCCGACCAACACGTTGGGGTGTGTGCGGCGGCTGAGCCCGCTCAGGATGGCGGAGAGGGCACCCGGCCCCAGCTTCGACGCTCAGCCGGCACAGCTCGCCAGCGTCGTCAGCCGTATCTCGTCGCGCGACTGCATCGGTCGCATCCTCTCAGTTAGGCTATTGCCCCGGCCGCCGTGCATCCTGTCCTACCCCAACGCGGCGGCGCGCCTGCCTGTTCCCTGTTCCCGCCGAATGGCCGAGGTTATTCGTCCTCGTCCCGGGCGATGTTGTAGGGGCGGTCCCAGGCCATGTCGGGGATCACGTCGCGGTCGACGCTGAGCCGCACGTGCTGGTCGTCAACCGACTCCACCACGTCGGAGGGTATGTAGAGGTCATCCGCGAGGCCGGGAAAGCCGCGATGCCCGACCCGGATGTAGGCGACCGTGGCCTGCGAGCCCATCTCGTCGACCGTCACCGGCCGGTAGACGCGTACGACCTTGCCGATCTCGTCGCCGTCGCGATCGACCACCGGAGTCTCCGGCTTGACGACGTAGAGGGCGTCGGTGGGGTCCAGCTCCTGCTCCCGCTCCGAGGTGAAACGGCGCTCCAGATCGCCGGGGCTCTCTTCCATGACGCGGCACTCCCTTCTCCCGCCGCCGGCGGGTCACCAGCCTCCCGGCACGTCCGGTGCCACGCGCCGCTCAAGCAATGGTATCGCGGCACGATTGAGACGCGATTGTCACATCTGGCCCAGGCGTGTCACGTAGGCGATAGTGCCACCGTGGGAGAGTAGGGCAGGAGCGATCGTGCTTGGGAGGGGGTCACGGATGCAGAGGTCACAGCGCCGCTCGCTGACGCTCATCGTCGCGGTGCTCCTGCTGGGCGCGCTCGCGCCGGGCGCCCTGCCGGCGCCAACGGCCGCGGCAGCCGAACCCGCCGCTGCGCGGACGGTCACGCGCATCCCGACCAGCGAGAAGGTCATCGCCTTGACCTTCGACGCCGGCTCCGACCGCGGCTACGCGTCGCGCATCCTCGACACGCTGGCGGACACCGGGGTCAAGGCCAGCTTCGGCATGACCGGCATCTGGGCCCAGCAGAACCCCGATCTGGTCAAGCGCATGGTCGCCGACGGTCACCAGTTGATCAATCATAGCTGGGATCACCCGGACTTCACCCAGATCAGCTCCGCGCAGCGCGCCGACCAGCTTCAGCGCACGCGGCAGTTCATCCAGCAACTGACCGGCTACGAGGTGCGCCCATTCTTCCGCCCGCCCTTCGGCGCCTACAACGATCAGGTCTTGATTGATCTTCAGGCGGACGGCTACAGCTACAACGTCATGTGGACGGTGGACACGCTCGGCTGGCAAGGCGCCTCGGTCGCCGCCATCACCAGCCGGACGCTTAACGCCGCCGCGCCCGGCGCCATCGTCCTGATGCATGTCGGCGCGGACTCGCAGGATGCCGCGGCGCTGCCGGGAATCATCGACCAGCTCCGGGCGCAGGGCTATCGCTTCGACACCGTGGCCCACCTGCTGGGGGTCCCCTCACAATCCGATAGCCGCTACTTCCCCCAGACCGGGCACTGGCTGAGCCACGGCTTCCTGCGCTACTGGGAGCAGTTCGGCGGGCTGACGGTCTTCGGCTACCCCATTACCGAGGAGTTCAAGGATCCGGCCACCGGCCACGTCACCCAGTACTTCGAGCGCGCCCGCTTCGAGTGGCAGCCGGGCGCCTGGCCCGCCCGCTACGACGTCTTGCTGGGCCTCCTGGGCAACGAGCTGTCGCGACAGCGGGGCCTGACGTCCACGGCTCCCTTCCAGCGTGTGAGCGCCACCAGCGACGCCAACTGCTCCTACTATCCCCAGACCGGCCACCGGCTCTGCTTCGGCTTCCGCGCCTTCTGGGAGAGCCATGGTGGCCTGGCGATCTACGGCTACCCGATCAGCGAGGAGTACCGCGAAGCGGCCACCGGCCTGACGGTGCAGTACTTCGAGCGGCAGCGGCTGGAATGGCATCCGGAGAACCCGCCCGCCTGGCAGGTGGAGGGCGGCCTCCTCGGCTCTTTATCGCTCGCGGCCGGGCGTTGAGGCGGCTGGGCGATCGTCCGGCATGAGTCTGGCGATAGCAAAGCAGCGTCTTCTTTACTGGACCGCACCTCGTCTTGCCGCCGCGGCGAGAGCTAGAAAGACCGGGGTGATGGTGTTCGATCGCGTTCGTTCCCTGATCGTGGTGGTGCTCGCGCTGGGGCTCATCCTGCCGCCGCCGGCCGCGGCGGCGAGCGCCACGCCGGCTGTAGCTCCGCCGACACCCGGCCTGGTGGTCTCGATGGCGCGGACGGACGGAGACTTCGTCGTCTGGGCCGAGGAAGCCGGCGGTATGACGGTCAATGCCGACATCCTCGGCGCGCGGCTCAGCGACGGTCAGGTCTTCACCATCGCCGGCGGGGCCGAGAATCAGATCAACCCGCGCATCGACGGGCACACCGTCATCTGGACAGTCGCCCGTAGCGACTGCCCGCCCTGCGACGAGATTCGCGGGCGCAATCTGGATGGTGGACCCGGGTTCACCGTCGCCGGTCCCGCCCCGGGCATCACGTTCGCGGACATCTCAGGGCATTGGGTCGTCTGGGCCAGCGGGAACCGGGTGATGGCACGGGATATCGCCGCGATGTCCGCACCGATCGTCCTGGCGACGGCGCCGGAGGGATGGTCGCTGGGGCAGGTGACCATCGCGGGCGGCCGGGTCGCCTGGCTCGAACGGACCGCCAACGCGAATCGCACCTACCCCTGGCAGATTCGCGCGCTGCGGCTGGGCGGCTCCAGCCCGCAGATCGTCGCCTCGGGCGTCAATGCGCGGAGCGTCGAGGTGGGCCTGGCGCTCGGCGGCGACCTGCTGGTCTACAGCGTCGGTGGCGTGGCCGACGCCATCAACGGCCCGCTCACGGCGGTGTCGCTGCTGAGCTTCGCGAGCATCACCATCGCCGCTATCGGTGCCCATCCGAGCACCGACGGGCGCTACATCTTTTGGGACACACCAGGCGACAGCAACGGCCGGCCCAGCCTGCGCGGCTACGACCTCCAGACCGCCAGCCTCTTCAGCCCGGTGACGACCGCCGTCAGCAATGGCCTGCCCGATCTACGCAACGGCGCGCTCGTCTGGGAAACCTCCACGCGGCCGGACTTCATGGTCGCCAGCACCATCGACATCCAGGCCGATTGGCTCTGGCAGGCGCTGCCGAGCGGCCCGAGACCCAACCCGCAGGCGACCAGTCTCGATTGGTTCTACTTCCCGGAGACGCAGCACTACCTGAGCTTCGGCTTCAAGAGCTTCTGGGTCCAGTCCGGCGGCCTGCCGGTCTTCGGCTACCCGCTGACCGAGGAGTTCTCGGAGCGCAACTCCGACCTCGGCCGCATGCTGACCGTGCAGTACCTGGAGCGCCAGCGCTTCGAGTATCACCCGGAGCACGCCGGCACGCCCTACGAGGTGGAGCTTGGCCGGCTGGGTGCGGAGGACGCGATCCAGCGCAATCTGGTGGTGGCGCGGCCGTTCCAACCGCTCGGCCCGGCAGCGGCGGGGTCCGGCTGCGCCTACTTCGCGGCTACCGGCCACACCCTCTGCGGCGGCTTCCTCGGCTACTGGCGTTCCCATGGGCTGGAGTTCGGCGACGCGGGCATCTCCCAGCGCGAGAGCCTGGCCCTCTTCGGCTACCCACTGAGCGAGGAGTTCACCGATCCGGCGACCGGCTTGACCGTGCAGTACTTCGAGCGCGCGCGCTTCGAGTACCACCCCGAGAATCCGCAACCTTACCAGGTGCTCCTCGGACGGCTGGGAGCCGATCTCATCCACGACCGCGGCTGGGGCGGATGAGCGGGGCGCGCCCGGCGTTCCCGCGCCGGTCAGTTCAGGCGAGTCCCCGCTTGAACTCCTCCGCCAGCGGCTCGTGGACGCGGATCAGGAGGATCGGCGTGTGCGTGCTGGTCAGCAGCTTGTCGGCCACGCTGCCGAACCACCAGCGACCAACCGCGCCGTGCCCGTGGGTAGTCATCACGGCGAGATCGGGCT
>DASSHC010000133.1:0-3865 GCA_035693105.1 Thermomicrobiaceae bacterium
GGCCAACACTCCTAGTACGTTCGCCTGAATGTCACAAAAAGCAGGACCGGAGTCCCACGGACCGGGGGCTGCGATGGGCGTAGCCTTGAGATGTGCGGCTGTTGGGGCTCGTGGAGCGGACGTGCGCGTGACCGGGATCGACGTTCTGCAACTAGTGTTCGGCGGCGTAGCCGGCGCGGCGGCCGGCTCGTTGATCCACTCGGCCGCGACCCGCCTGCCGGCCGGTCTGGGGCCATTCGGCGTGCCCAGCTGCCCGGAGTGCGGCACCGAACTGCCGGCGGTCGCGCTGCTGCCGGGCGGGCCGGAGCGCTGCCCCAACTGTGGCTGGCAAGACACCCTGCGCCGGCGCGCGACCGAGCTGGCCGCCGCCGTGCTGACCATGCTGGCGATCTACGGCCACGGCGCCACGCCGGCCGGGCTGGCGATCGCCGCCTTCAGCCTGGTGCTCCTCCTGATCCTGCGCATCGACTGGCAGCACCATCTCATCTACACCGCTACCATCGCACCGGGGCTGGCGCTGGCGCTGGGCTTCGCCGCGCTGCGCTCGCCCTCGGACCTCCTCTCGGCCACGCTCGGCGCGCTGCTGGCGGCGGGCATCTTCGGCCTCTTCTTCGCGCTCGGCATCGTGATCTACCACCGCCACGCGCTGGGGGCCGGCGATATCCTGCTGGCGGGGCTGATCGGCGCTATGACCGGGCTCGACCACGTCTTCCCCGCCATCTTCATCGGCATGCTGCTGGCCGCGGTCGGCGGCTTGCTGCTAGTGCTGCTCGGGCTGCGCTCGCGCCGCGACTACATCCCCTACGGCGCCTACCTCTGCGCCGGGGCGATGCTGATCCTGCTGCTGCGCTAGACCCGGCGCTGCAATCGGAACCGGCGGGTTGTTAGACTCAGGGTATGGAACCTGTCGACACCCGCCGCTCGGATTCCAGCGATATCACCGCACGAAACCCGAGCCCGACCAGCCCGCCCGGCACGCCGCTTCCGCTTGTCGCCAGCCGGCTCGCCGCGGCCTGGGCACTCCTCTACGCGCTCTACCGCGGCTACTACGCGCTCGGCGGCACCATCGGGATGTTCGGGACTCCCGTCTCCGAGAGCCAGTGGCGGCAGGTCAACGCTATAGGGGCCGCTATCCTGCTGGCGGCGGCGATCGCGCCGTTGGTCCTGCTCAGACTCTGGCCCTGGCAACGCCTGCGGCCATTCCTGCTCGCGTTCTGCTGGCTCGTCGCCGTCGGCTGCGTGATGCACGCGTTGATCGACGCCGCGCAGCGTGTGCTGAGCCTGGCGGGGCTGCTCACGATCGACCTCCCCTACTGGGCCACGATCGACCGGAGGAAGGCGGACCTGCAGGACCTGCTGTGGAACGAACCGTGGTTCCTCGTCGAAGGGCTGCTCTGGGCCGCGATCGCCTGGACCGCCGGGCTCGATCGATCGCCGCGCCGGACGCTCTGGGCCGGCAGTGCGCTCGCGGCCATCGCCGCGCTCACCGTCGTCGGAATCCTCAGCGCGCTCGGCGTCATCGGCAAGCTGATCGTCGGGTGACTCCGCTTCGCGGCGCGGGCAGTTGTGACCCTGCCGTGCCTCCGTCGCGGATGTGGCAGGCCCGGTATCTGCCCCTACCCGCCCGCCCCTCCGTCGTGGACGATCTCGACGTCGGCCAGGGTGATCAGGCCCTGTTGCACCATCTCCTTGAGGCGGGGGAGCACCGCCGCGATCTGCTCGGCCCGGTCGACCGTCTCGATGACCAGCGGCAGATCCTGCGACAGCCGCAGCAGGTGGGCGGTGTGCAGGCGCGAGTTGGCGCCGAAGCCCGCGACACCGCGCAGCACCGTGGCGCCGGCCAGCCCCTCGGCGCGCAGCAGCTCGACGATCGCCTGATAGAGCGGCTTCCCCTGCCAGTGGTCCGCCTCGCCGATGTAGACCCTCAAGGCTTTGCCGTCGCCTGTGAACGCCATGCGTGCCCTCCCTAGACCAGCCGCGCCAGCACGATACCCAGATAGACCGCGAAGAGTCCGGTCAGCAGCGAACCGGCCGCGTTGCCCAGCGCCGGGGCGAGGGCGCCGTCGCGCAGGAGCGCCATCGTCTCCCAACTGAAGGTGGAGAAGGTGGTGAAGCCGCCGAGAAAGCCGGTAGCGACGAAGACGCGCACCTCGGGCGCGACCAGGAGACGCTCCTCGGCCAGCGTCAGGAAGAAGCCGATCACCAGGGCGCCCACGATGTTGACCGTGAAGGTGCCCCAGGGGAAGCTGGGGTAGCGCGCGGCCACCCAGCCGGAGACCGTGTAACGGCTGATCGTCCCGAGCGCGCCCCCCAGCGCCAGCCAGAGATAGACCATCCTCTCGCGGCTCCCTTCCCAAGGTCAAGGCACACAAAAACTCCTGCCCGCACGAGCAGGAGTCATCGGCCTCGGCGGCGGTTCGGGCCTTCGCGCCCGGGCGGACCCCACCGCCCGGCGTATGATACGCGCTTTTTGCTACAGCTGGAAGCCGCTGGGGAGGATGCTGACGGTGGCATCGCGCTCGCAGTATCAATCCACGAGGCGGGGGGTCGGGGCGCGGTTTGACTCCATCGTTCGTGCCGCCGGTCATCCTGGGAAAGTAGGACGGTGTCTATTTATTATCGCCAGCGAACATGCTATGCTGGCCGTGCGGGCAGCCGGTTGCGGGGAAGGAGCGGGCAGGTGCGAGGCGCGCTGGTGGTGGCCATTCTCGGACTGCTGCTGGCGGCCGCGTTCGGCCCAGCCACCGCGCTGGCGGCGAGCTACGACAGCGGGCCGGACCGGGTCTACTTCCCCGAGACCGGGCACTACCTGGCGGCGGGCTTTCTCGACTACTGGCACCTGAACGGCGACCTCACCGTCTTCGGCTACCCCCTGAGCGAGGAGTTCCAGCAGCAGGGCCTGACGGTGCAGTACTTCGAGCGCGCCGTCTTCGAGTACCACGCCGACGCGCCGCCGGCCGACCGGGTGCAACTGCGCCTGCTGGGCGAGCAGGCCCGCCCGCTCCTCTCCCTCGACCTCGTCACCGCGCAACTGCGGCAGCAGTACCTGGATACGCTGCTCGGCGCCGCCTTCACGCCCTCCGACCCCTTCGCGCCGGCCGCGCCGGTGGCGGAGGACGGCGATCACGCCTACTTCCCCCAGACCGGGCACTCGCTGGACAACGAGTTCAAGAACTTTTGGGAGATGTGGGGCGGCCTGACCGTCTTCGGCTACCCGATCTCGGAGGAATTCACCGACCCCACCAGCGGGCTGACCACGCAGTACTTCGAACGCGCCGTCTTCCAGTGGGTCAGCGACGCCTCGGGCGCGCACGTGGCGCTGGAGCTCCTGGGGGCCGAGGCTGCCCAGCGCGACGAGGTGAGCACGGCGCCCGGGGGGCAGAACCCGCAGGTGCCGGTCTACAGCGCCGGGCTCTGGCAGCGCGACCTCTCGATCCAGCCGGCCGACGTCACCACCCCGCCGCCGGGCGCGCCCTTCGGCAAGGCCAAGTGGATCGAGGTCGATCTGACGCAGCAGTACCTGCGCGCCTGGGAGGGGCGCACCATGGTTTGGGGCACCCTGATCTCGACCGGGCTCGACCCCAACCCGACCCCGCCGGGCTACTTCCAGGTCTACGAGAAGCTGGCGTTCGATGAGATGACCAACGGGCCGAACCCGCCGGCGGGCGAGGCGCTCTACGATCTCAAGAACGTGCCGAACGTGATGTACTTCCTGGCGGGCGGCTACGCTATCCACGGCGCCTACTGGCACTGGGACTTCGGCCAGCGCGTCAGCCACGGCTGCGTCAACCTGCCGCTGGACGCCGCCGCCTGGCTCTACAACTGGACCCCCTACGGCACCACCGTCTGGGTGCATAACTCACCT
>DASSHC010000134.1:0-22185 GCA_035693105.1 Thermomicrobiaceae bacterium
AGGAGAAGCGCCGCCTGATCCAGCGCGGGCTCCCCTCGGAGGAGATCCGCGGCGAGTTGGAGGTGCTCAACATCGGGCGGCTGCGCATCGCCTCGAAGGGCGTCGACCGCCACCCGCGCTACGGCGAAGACGCCAACGTGCCCAAGCTGATCGAGCTGACTGACGCGGAGCAGTGGTCGCGCGGCATGTACATGATCGGCCAGGTCGCCTCGCTGCAAGCGCAGGTGCGGTCGATCGCCGCGCTGCACGCCGATGTCGCACTCAACAGTGTGGCGGCGCTGGACGAGCTGGCGCCGCGGCGCGACGAGGAGCCGTCGCCGCTGCCCCCGGCCGACATTGCCGTCGTCGGCATCGGCACCATCATGCCCGGCGCCGCCGATCTGCGGACCTTCTGGGACAACATCGTCAACAAGATCGACGCCGTGCGCGAGGTGCCGCGCGAGCGCTGGGACTGGCATCACTACTTCGACCCCGACCGCACCGCTCGCGACAAGTCGTACTCGCGCTGGGGCGGCTTCATCGACCCGGTCCCCTTCGACCCGGTCAGCTTCGGCATGCCGCCCAACAGCCTGAAGTCGATCGAGCCATTTCAATTACTCGGGCTGCTGGTGACCCGCGCCGCGCTCCAGGACGCCGGCATGCTCGACCGCCCCTTCGCCCGCGAGCGCACCTCGGTCATCCTCGGCGCCGGCGGCGGCGGGGCCGACCTGAGCAGCAACTACGTGGTCCGCTCCAGCCTCCCCAGCCTCTTCGGTGAGCGGGCGGCGGAGCTGGCCGACGGCCTGAGCGCGGCCCTGCCGGAGTGGACCGAGGACTCCTTCCCCGGCATCCTGATGAACGTGGCCGCCGGGCGCATCGCCAACCGCTTCAACTTCGGTGGAGTCAACTACACCATCGACGCCGCCTGCGCCTCGTCGCTGGCCGCCGTCTACCAGGGCGTGCGCGAGCTGCAGGCCGGCACCAGCGATGTCGCCATCGTCGGCGGGGTGGACGCGATCCAGAACCCCTTCTCCTACATGTGCTTCAGCAAGACCCAGGCGCTCTCCCCGACCGGCCGCTGCCGGCCCTTCGACGCGACGGCGGACGGCATCGCCATCAGCGAGGGGTTCGCCGCGGTGGTGCTCAAGCGGCTGGCCGACGCCGAGCGCGACGGCGACCGCATCTACGCCGTGATCCGCGGCGCCGGCGGCTCCAGCGACGGCCGCGACCGCAGCCTGACCGCGCCCCGGCCGGAGGGCCAGATCCGCGCCCTGGGCCGCGCCTACCGCCAGGCCGGCTTCTCGCCAGCCACCGTCGAGCTGATCGAGGCGCACGGCACCGGCACGGTGGCCGGCGATCGCGCTGAGGCTACCTCGCTCTCGACCTACTTCGGCGCGGCCGGCGCCGCCACCCAGCAGACGGCCATCGGCTCGGTCAAGTCGATGGTCGGCCACACCAAGGCCGCGGCCGGTGTGGCCGGGCTGGCGAAAGTCGCCCTGGCGCTGCACCACCGCGTGCTGCCGGCGACCCTGGGCGTCACCCAGCCGAACCCGAGCGTCAACTCCCCGACCAGTCCGCTTTATGTCAATACTGAGACGCGCCCGTGGGTCCACGGCGCGCCCGACTACCCGCGCCGCGCGGGTGTCAGCGCCTTCGGCTTCGGCGGCACCAACTTCCATCTGGTGCTGGAGGAGTACACCGGCGACTTCCTGCCCGACCAGAGTCTGGGCCTGAGCGAGTGGCCGGCCGAGCTGTTCGTCTGGCGCGCGCACGCGCGCGACGAGATCCTGGCCGGCGTGACGCGGCTGGCCGAGGCGCTGGAGCGCGGCGCGCGGCCTCCGCTGGCCGATCTGGCCTACACCCTGGCACGGCAGGCGAGCACGGTGGAGGCGAGCGCCGCGACGCTGGCGCTGGTGGCCGGTTCGCACGCGGAGCTGGCCGAGAAGCTGCGCGCGGCGCGCGAATTCCTGGCGACGGGCGCCGGCCGGCAGCACCTGCCGACCGGAGTGCACTTCGCCGCGGTGCCGCTGGCCGCCGAGTGGCAGATCGCCTTCCTCTTCCCCGGCCAGGGCTCGCAGTACGTCAACATGGCGCGCGAGCTGGCGGTCGTCTTCCCCGAGGTCCGCGCCGTCTTCGACACGGCCGACCAGGCGCTGGAAGGGCGCTTCGACCAGCCGCTCTCGCGCCTGATCTTCCCGCCGCCGGTCTTCGATGAGGCCGGTGGCAAGCGCCAGCAGGCCGAACTGACCGAGACCAACGTGGCGCAGCCGGCGCTGGGCGCGACTGATCTGGCCTACCTGCACCTGCTGCGCGGCCTCGGCATCACGCCGCAGATGACCGCCGGCCACAGCTACGGCGAGTTCGTGGCGCTGCACGCCGCCGGCTGCTTCGACGCCGCCACGCTGCTGGCGCTCTCCGAGGCGCGCGGGCGCTTCATGCGCGAGGGCTCCTCCGAGGAGAGCGGCACCATGGCGGCGGTCAGCGCCGCGCCGGAGACGTTGCAGCCGCTGCTGGCGGACCCGGAGATCACGCTGGCCAACCTCAATCACCCGACGCAGACGGTGATCTCGGGCACGCACGCTGCCGTCGAGCGGGCGCTCGGGTGGTGCCAGGAGCAGGGGCTGCGCGCCCAGCTCCTGCCGGTGGCGTGCGCCTTCCACTCGCCGCTGGTGGCGCCGGCCCAGCAGCGGCTGGCGGAGCTGCTGGGGAACGTGGCGATCGCCCCGCCTCAGATTCCAGTCTATTCGAACACGATCGCCGCGCCCTACCCGGACGACGGCGAGCAGATGGTCGCGCTGCTGGCCGAGCATTTGGTCCGGCCGGTGGAGTTCGTGCGCCAGGTGCGGGCCATGTACCAGGCCGGGGCGCGCGTCTTTGTGGAGGTAGGACCGAAGAGCGTGCTGAGCGGCCTGGTCGGCCGCATCCTGGGCGATGAGCCACATCTCTGCGTCCCGCTCGATCAGGCGGGCCGCCCCTCGCTGGTGACGCTCCTGAATGGGCTGGCCGCGCTGGCCAGCGAGGGCGCGCCGGTGCGGGTCGCGGAACTCTACGCGCGGCGCGGCGCCCGGCAGCTCGATCTGGCCGCGCTGGAGGAGTACACCGGGGAGCCGCGCTACAGCGCGACCACCTGGCTGATCGACGGCGGGCGCGCCTGGGCGGCCAGCGCGCCGAAGCCGGGCGTCCTGGTGCCGCTCAAGGTAGCGGTTGTCGCTGAGGACGAGCAGGCGCACGTCGCGCCGCAGGCGGGGCGTGCCACGACGGAGAATGGGTCCGAGCGAGCGCCAGTGGAGACACCGGCGCCGCCGGCCGCCAACGCACAGCAGCCGCCGTCGTCGGCGGCAGGATCGGTACCGGCCGACCAGGTGGACCACGCGCGCCGCCGGTCAGAGTCACAGGATGGGTTGGGAATGATGGATGAAGACCGCCAGACAGCGACAAATGAGGGAGTGGCGGTGGCCAAGCCGGCCGCCTCTCCGACGCCGGCCTACGTGAGCCACCCACAGGTGGACGACGTGATGGCCCGCTTCCAGTATGTCATGCAGCACTTCCTGGAGACCCAGCGCAGCGTCATGCTGGCCTACCTGGGCAGCCCCAGCGCGGCGGCCGCGCCCACCCCGAGCCGCCCGGTCCGCGCGCTGACGCCCGCCATCGAGGCCCCGGCGCTGAGCCAGCCGCGCGCCGCAGCGCCGGACCGGGTCGCGGACGCGGTGCCCTTTGCTCCGCCCGCGGCTAATGGCTACGCGAACGGCCACGGCAACGGCAACGGCACCTACCGCGCGCCGGCCGCGCCGAGCACCGAGCACCTGAACGGCACCGCCGAGCACGCGGCTCCGGCGCCCGCACCGCAGGCGCCCGCGCCCGCTCCCGCGCCTGCCGCGACGCCGGCGCCCGCCGCGCCTACACCCACCCCCGCGCCGGCCGCCCCGGCCGCCCTGGCCGCGGCCAGGCTGACCCGGGCGCAATTGACCGACGCGGTCTTGCGGATCGTCAGCGAGCGCACCGGCTACCCACCCGACATGCTGGCGCTCGACGCCGATCTCGAAGCCGATCTGGGGATCGACTCGATCAAGCGGGTCGAGATCGCCGGCACGGCGCTCCAGACGCTGCCGATCCCCGAGGGCGTCACCGCCGATGTCGAGACGCTGACCGGCAGCCGCACGCTGACCCAGGTCATCGACGCTCTGGAGGCCCTCGTCGGGCCCGCCACCGTCGCCGCGGGTACGGCGAAGGAGGGTGAGAACCACCCTTTTGATCGTGAACCGGCCGATGATGGCGCGATCGGCCGGTTCCTGCTGCAAACCGTCACCGCGCCGGCGCCCGCCGGGAAGGCCGGGCTGGCGCCCGAGGGCGCGGTGGTGATCGTCGACGACGCCGGTGGCGTGGGCGCGGTGCTGGCCGAGCGGTTGGCCCGCGCGGGCCAGCCGGTGATCCGAATCGGGCAGGCCGGCGCCGGCGCTCCGCCCGAGATCGTGGTCGAGCGCCTGGCGACGCCCGAGGCGGTGGCCGCGCTGGTCGAGGAGTTGCACCGGCGCGCGCCGTTCGTCAGCGCCCTCGTCCACCTCCCGGCGCTACGGAACGGGGAGCCGGCGGATACCCTGGGGATCGAGGCGGCCGGCGCGCGGCTCGACGGCGAGTTGATCGCGCTCTTCCTGCTCGCCCAGGCGCTGCGCCCCGATCTGGAGCGCGCGGCCGGGTCGGGCGGTGCCGCGCTGCTGGCCGCCAGCGCCATGGGCGGCGCCTTCGCCAGCGACGGCGGGGCCTCATTCGATCCGATCCAGGGCGCGTTGACCGGCTTCGTCAAGACGCTGGCTCAGGAATGGTCCGGCGTGCGCGCCCGAGCTATCGACCTGGACGAGATCGCCGATCCGATTCTGGTCGCCGAGCGGCTGGAAGCAGAACTCTTCGCCGCCGACGAGCTGGCCGAGGTCGGCTATCGCGGCGGCGAGCGCCTGCGGCTCCTCCCCTACGCCGCGCCGGCCGGCGAGCCGGGCCCGCCGCCACTGGAGCGGGACTCGGTGGTGCTGATCACCGGCGGGGCGCGCGGCATCACGGCGGCGGTGGCGCAGGCGCTGGCCGAGCGCTACCAGCCGCTGCTCCTCCTGGTCGGGCGCACCGCGCCGCCGCCGGAGGTCGAGCCGGAGTATCTCGCCGGGCTGCACGAGCCGGCCGAGATCAAGCGCGCCATCATCGAGGCCGAGCGGGAGGCGGGCCGGACGGTCACGCCCCCCGCCGTCGAGCGGACCTATCGCCGCCTGCTGGCCGAGCGCGAGGTGCGCGACAACCTGGCGCGGCTGCGCCAGGCGGGCGCGCGCGTCGAGTACCACGCCTGCGACGTGCGCGCCGCCGCCGCCTTCAGCGCGCTGATCGAGCAGCTCTACGCCCGCCACGGGCGCATCGACGGGGTGATCCACGGCGCCGGCATTATCGAGGACAAACTTATTCGCGACAAGCAACTGGATTCGTTCGAGCGCGTTATAACGACGAAGATCGATAGCGCGCTGGTGCTGGCGAACACGCTCAAGCCCGAATCGCTGCGGTTCCTGGTCTTCTTCAGTTCGGTCTCCGGGCGCTTCGGCAACCGGGGGCAGGCCGACTACGCTGCGGCCAGTGAGGTCTTGAACAAGCTGGCGTGCTATCTCGATCGCCGCTGGCCGGCGCACGTGGTGTCGATGATCTGGGGACCCTGGCTGACGACCGGGATGGTCTCGCCCGAGGTCCAGCGCCAGTTCGCCGAGCGGGGGGTGGCGCTGATCCCGCTGCCGGTCGGCTGCCGGCGTCTGATGGATGAGCTGACGCGCGGGGACAAGGGCGAGGTCGAAGTGGTGATCGGCGGCTGGACCAATCTGGACGAGCGGGAGCGACAGACTGGCGCCGCTGTCGCTCCTGCTGTCGCTCCTGCTTCCGCTCCCGCGCCGGAACCTGCCCCGGCTGCTTCGCCCCGCACGCTCCCGCTGCTGACCCTGAGCGGCCACGCGGCCAAGTCCCGCGACGGCGGCATGGAGTTCACGCGCACGCTGCGGCTGGCGGACGACCGCTACCTGGACGACCACCGGCTGGATGGCCGGCCGGTGCTCCCCTTCACCTTCGCGCTGGAGCTGATGGCCGAGGCGGCCGCGGCCGCGCACCCCGAGCTGGAGGTGCTGGCGGTGCGCCAGCAGCGCTTCGACCGCGGCATCATCCTCGACGGGCCGGAGCAGCCGCTGCTGGTGCGGGTGGACGGGCCGGGGAACATTCAGCCAACTCACGGCAGCCTGGCAGTCGCGGTCGCGCTCGCCGGCGGCCCCGGCTTCGCCCAGGTCCATTACCGCGCCATCGTGGAACTCGGGCCGCGCTTGCCGGCGCCGCCGCGCGACGCCCCGGCGCCGCTGGAGCACGCGGGGCCGCTGCCGATGAGCATTGCGGAGATGTATCACGCCTGGCTCTTCCACGGGCCACTCTTCCAGCACATCGAGGCCATCGAGGCGATCGGGCCGGGCGGGGTCAGCGCGCTGCTGCGCCCCTCGTCGCCCGCCGCCTGCCTGCGCGACGCTTCCGGCGACTGGCTCTTCGACCCGATCCTGGCCGACAGCGCGCTGCAGGTGCAGGTCGCCTGGGCCAGAATGCACTGGGACATGACGCTCTTGCCCTCGGCGCTCGGCGCGTTCGTGCGCTTCGCTGTGCCGCGACCGGCGAGCGCGACGGATCTGATTCGCTACGAGTACCGCATCCGGCCGGAGACGCGGGCGCCGCTGTCGCACGCCGATCACTATTTCTTCAGCGCCGATGGCCGGCTGCTCGGGCTGATCTCCGACATGGTCGGCGCCGGCAGCAAGGCACTCAACCGCCTGGCCCAGCGCGAGCCGGGCGAGATGCGGCCGGCAGCGAGCGAGACGAAGCGCTAGCCGGCGACAGCACGCGTAGGGTTTGGGGAGACGAACGGGGATTCTGATGCACGACCACCATGCCACCACGGACGACGCACGATCGAGCCAGCACCACGGGGAACCCGTCGCCGTAATCGGCATGGCCTGTATGTTCCCCGGCGCGCCCAACGTCACCGCCTTCTGGCGCAACATTTTGCACAAGGTCGACGCGGTCAGCGAGGCGCCGCCGGAGGCCTGGGACACCGACGTCTACTACGACGCCGACTTCAGCGACACCGACAAGGTCTACTGCAAGCGCGGGGGCTACCTCGGCTCGCTGGTGGCCTTCGATCCGCTGCCGCACAACATCCCACCGATCACGGTCGGCGGCGAGCCGGACCAGTGGCTGGCGCTCCAGGTGGCGCGCGACGCCATGGCCGACGCCGGCTGCCTCGACCTGCCGGAGTCGATCCGCCAGCGCACGGCGGTCATCCTGGGTAAGGGGACCTATCTCAACGGCGGCAACGCCGTCGCCATCGAGCGCGGGCTGATCGTCAGCCAGACGCTGGAGATCATCAAGCGCCTGCACCCGGAGCACAGCGACGAGCAGCTCGAGACGCTGCGGCAAGAGATGAAGCGCGTGTTGCCGGCGACCGGGCCGGAGAAGGTGCCGGGGCTGATCCCGAACATCATCGTCGGGCGCATCGCCAACCGGCTCGACCTGATGGGCCCGACCTACACCGTCGACGCCGCCTGCGCCTCGTCGCTGATCGCGATCGAGCTGGCGCTGCGCGACCTCCAGTCCGGCGCCTGCGATCTGGCCCTGGCCGGCGGCTCGCAGGTCTGGATCCCGGTGCCGGCGCTCAACGTCTTCTGCCAGTTGCACGCGCTGTCGCACCGCCAGCAGATCCGCCCCTTCGACAAGGACGCCGACGGCACGCTGCTGGGCGAGGGCATCGGCATGGTGGTGCTCAAGCGCCTGGCCGACGCCGAGCGCGACGGCGACCGCATCTACTCGGTCATCCGCGGCGTCGGCGTGGCCAGCGACGGTCGCGGCGCCAGCGGGATGGCGCCGCGCGTCGAGGGTGAGGAAATGGCGCTGCGCCGCGCCTACGCGGCGGCCGGGGTGGCGCCGGAGACGATCGAGCTGGTCGAGGCGCACGGCACGGCAACCCCCGTTGGCGACGTGGTCGAGGTGCAGGCGCTGACGCGCGTCTTCGGCCCGCGCCAGGGCGAGCAGCCCCGCGTGGCGCTGGGCACGGTCAAGTCGATGATCAGCCACACCATCCCGGCGGCCGGGATCGCCGGCATTATCAAGACCTCGCTGGCGCTCTACCACAAGGTACTGCCGCCGACGATCAACGTGACCGAGCCCAACCCCAAGCTCGAGCTGGAGAAGTCGCCCTTCTACCTCAACACCGAGACGCGCCCCTGGATCCACGGCGCGCCCGAGCCGCGGCGGGCCGGGGTCAATGCCTTCGGCTTCGGCGGCATCAACGCGCACGTCGTGCTGGAGGAGCATCGCGGCACACCGGCCGCGGACGATGCTGACCTGGACGACAGCGCGGCGCGCGGCCACGCGCCCGAGTGGGCCAGCGAGGTGATCGTGCTGGAGGCGGCCTCAGCCGGGGAGCTGCGCGCCCGCGCCGAGCTACTGCACGCCGCGCTGGAGCCATTGGCGGCCGCGAGCGAGCCGGTGCGACTGACCGACCTCGCCTACACGCTCAACAGCGCCCTCGGCGCGGTCGAGTCGCCGCTGCGGCTGGCGCTGATCGCGACCTCGCTCGCGGATTTGCGCAAGAAACTGGAGCGCGCGCTCAAGCGCCTGGCCGACCCGACGTGCCGCCAGATCAAGGATGTCTCCGGCATCTACTACAGCGCCGAGCCGCTGGCGCGGCAGGGGAAGCTGGCGCTCCTCTTCCCCGGCGAGGGCTCGCAGTACCCGAACATGCTGGCTGAGCTCTGCCTGCATTTCCCCGAGGTGCGCGCGTGCTTCGAGCGCACCGACCGTATCTACCAGGACCACCCGCGCGGCTACGTGCTGAGCGACGTGGCCTTCCCGCGCCCGAGCTTCAATGCCGCCGAGCGCGCCCAGGCGGAGCAGCGCCTGATGCAGATGGACAACGCCATCGAGGCGGTGTTGACGGCCAACGGCGCGATGCTGCTGCTGCTGCGCCGGCTCGGCCTGCGGCCCGACGCCTATCTTGGCCACAGCACGGGCGAATACTCGGCCATGATCGCGGCCGGAGTGCTGGACCTGGAGAGCGAGCCGGAGATCGCCCGCTTCAGCCTGGCGCTGAACCGGGGCTACGAAGTGGAGCGGGCGCGCGAGGGCGTGCCGACCGCGCTGATGCTGGCCATCGGCGCGCCGCGCGAGCAGGTCGAGGCGATCGCCCGCGAGGCGGGCGGCGACCTCCTGCCGGCGATGGATAACTGCCCGCATCAGACGGTGCTGGTCGGCGAGCGCGCGGCGGGCGAGCGCGCCATCGCGATCCTGCAGCGCGAGGGGCTGATCTACGAGCAGCTCACCTTCGACCGCGCCTACCACACCCCGCTCTTCGCCCCCTACTCCGGTACGCTGCGGGCGGCGGTGGCCGAGGCGCCGGTGCGCCCGGCGCGCGAGCCGATCTACTCCTGCACTACCAGCGCGCCCTACCCGGAGGAGCCCGAGGCGATCCGCGAGCTGATGATCGAGCACTGGCACCAGCCGGTCGAATTCCGCCACACCATCGAGCAACTGCACGACGCCGGCTTCCGCCTCTTCGTCGAGGCCGGGGCGCGCGGCAACCTGACGGCCTTCGTCGAGGACATTTTGCGCGGGCGCGACTTCCAGGCCGCCTCGGCCGACACGCAGCGCCGCGACGGCATCACCCAGCTCAACCACCTGGCCGGCATGCTGCTGGTCCACGGCGTCGCGCTCGATCTCGCCTATCTCTACCAGCGCCGCGATCCCAAGCTGGTCGATTGGGCAGCGCCGGCGGCGAACGCCTCCGCGCGCGGCTCCAAGATCGAGCTCTTCAGCGGCTGGCCGGCGCTGCGCATCTCCGAGGAATTCGCCGCGCGCTGGCAGGCGGAGACGCGGCCGACGACGCCGGCCTCGTCTCTGCCACCGGCCGCCGAGCCACGCCCGCAGGCGCCGGAGGCGCCGGAGGCGCCGGCCGCGTGCGCGGAGCAGCCTGTGCCGGCGAACCTGGTACCGGAAGTCGTCACGCCGGGCGTGCCGGGCGATGGCGACGGCCTGCTGCTCGCCGACTACCTGGAGACGATGGATCAATTCCTGGCGCTGCAGGACGAGGTCATGCGTGCCTATCTGCTCGGTCCGGACGCGCCCATCTCCCATGATGCGGACTGGCCTCCACCGGAGCTGGACGCGGGCGCGGAGCCGAATGGGTTTGGCGGCTGGGCCGAGGCGCCCGCCCTCTGGGCGCCGGACGGTGGGGCCGCGGCCGAGCCGTGGCCGGGCGCCTGGAATGGGTTCGCCGCTGAAACGCACGCGGCGGCTTCCGCGCCCACACCCGCCGGCGAGCGCGTGGCGCTGGCCGAGGCGCCGGCGGCCATGCCGCTGCTGGGCGAGATCGTGGCGCACGTGCCCGGGCAGGCGCTGACCGCGCGCCGCACCATCGATCTGGACGAGGATCGCTACCTGCGCGACCACACGCTGGGCCGCGAGGTAGCGCGCACCGATCCGGCGCTGCTGGCGCTGCCGGTGATGCCGCTGACTATGAGCCTGGAGATTCTGGCCGAGGCCGCCGCCGCGCTGCTGCCGGGCCGCCGCGTGATCGGCCTGCGCGACGTGCGCGCCTTCCGCTGGCTAGCCTGCGACCAGCCGCGCCAGACGCTGGAGGTCAGCGCCGCGCGCCTGGCCGGCAGCGGGGACGAGGACCGGGTGCTGGTGCGCCTGCGCAACCTGACCGAGGACGCGGCCAGCGTCAGCCCGCAGGCCAGCCCGGTGCTGGAGGCCACGGTCATCCTGGCCGGCGCCTACCCCAGCGCCCCGGCGCCGCGCTCCGCTTCTCTGTCGGACGCCACGCCCTACAGCCTGCCCGCCGCCCAGCTCTACCGCGAGATCATGTTCCACGGTCCATCCTGGCAGGGCGTCAGCGCGATGCGCGAGACGTCTCCCGGCGGCGCGCTGGCCGAGCTGCGCGTGCTCCCCTGGGATGAGCTGCTGCGCGGCGACCCCGCGCCGGCCTTCGTGCTCGACCCGGTGGTGCTCGACGCCGCCGGCCAGGTCATCGGCTTCTGGACCGCCGAGCGGTTGGCCGCGGGCAAGATCATCTTCCCCTTCCACCTGGAGGCGCTGGAGGTCTACGGCCCCCAGCGGCCCAGCGGCGAGCGCCTGGTCTGCGTCGCGGCGATCCAGCTTGAGGGCGAGCACCTGGTGCGCTCCGACATCGACGTGATCGACGCCGACGGCGCGCTCTGGCTGCGGCTCACCGGCTGGGAGGACAAGCGCTTCTCGGTGCCCGCGCAGTTCGAGCCACTGGTCAAGGGGAGCGGGCACGCGCCGCTCTCGGCGCCCTGGCCCGAGCCGGTGGCGCGCCTCGGCGGGAGCGAGCGGCTCGCCTGCCGCCGCTTGACGGCGAGCTTCCCCTCGGACCGCGCCTTCTGGATGCGCATCTGGGCTGATCGCATGCTCGGCCGAAGCGAGCGCCAGGCGTTCGCCCAGCTTCGGCTGCCGGAGCCGCGCAAGCTGGAGTGGCTGGCAGGGCGCACGGCGGCCAAGGAAGCGCTGCAGGGGCTGCTCAAGACCCACCATGGGCTGGATCTGCTGCCGGCCGACATTGAGATCTTGCCCGACGCCAACGGGCGGCCGGTCGTCGCCGGGAGCTGGCTGGCGCGCCTGCCGCGCCCGCCGCTGGTCTCGATCAGCCACAGCGGCGGGACGGCCGCCGCCATTGCCTGGCTGCCCGCGCAGGATGCGCCCGGCGTCATCGGGATTGACATAGAGTGTACAATCCCGGCGCGCGAGGAATTCGACGCGGTGGCCTTTACCGAAGATGAACGGCGGCTGCTGGCGGGTGCGCCGGCTGAGGAACGCGCCGCCTGGTCGCTGCGCGCCTGGTGCGCCAAAGAGGCGACGGCCAAGGCGCTCGGCGAGGTCATGGTCCAGGGACCGGGCACGGCGCTCCTGGCGGCCGTCGAGCCGGCGAGGGAGTCGATCGCGGTCACGCTCGGCGAGCAACTGGCGCTGCGCTTCCCCGCGCTGGCGGGCCTGCCGCTCGTCGTCGCGACCGGGCAGCAGGACGAGATCGTCTACGCCGTGACGCGCTGCGCGCCGGGGAACACGCCGAGCTAGACCGGGTTCGACGGAGCCAACGACGGAACGGAGAGGGAAAGGGACATCGGTGAGCGGAGCAATCGATCAACAAGTGCTGGCCAGCGTGCTCGAACTCATGACCAAGCTTGCCGGTGACTGGGAATACCAAGACGAGATCACGCCGGACACCTACCTGCTGGGCGATTTGGGCCTGGAGTCGTTGGATCTGGTCGTGCTGGGCACCTCGATTCAGCAGCGCTACGGGCGCCTCCCCTTCGCGGAATACCTGGCCGAGATCGGCCAGCGGCCGGTGGAGGAGCGCGATATCACCGTCGGCGATCTGGTGACCTTCGTCTGCCGGCACCGCGTGCCCGCGGTGACGGGGGGCGGCCAATGAGCGACACGGTCCTCTTCCTCGGCCTCGACGGCGCCACCTTCACCGTCCTCGATCCGCTGATGCGGCGCGGCGTGATGCCGTTCCTGCGCGACTTCGTCGCCGGCGGCGTACGCGGGCGCCTGGCCAGCATCCTGCCGCCGCTGACCCCGCCGGCCTGGACTAGCCTGATGACCGGCAAGCGGCCCGGCGAGCACGGTGTCTTCGACTTCCTGCAGAAGGAGGAGCCGGACAGCCGCTACTTCCGCATGGCCGCCTCGCAGAACATCGGCGCCGCGACCATCTGGTCGATCGTCTCCGAGCAGGGCGGGCGCGTCACCGCGCTGAACTTTCCCCTGATGTTCCCGCCGCCGGCGGTCAACGGCTCAGTCGTGCCGGGCGGCTGGATGCCCTGGCGCCAGTTGCGCCTCGGCTGCTACCCGCCGGGCCTCTTCGACCGCCTGAAGCAGCTCCCCGGCTTCAACGCCCGCGAGATGGCGCTCGACATGGCGCAGGAGGCCAAGGCCATCGAGGGCTGTGACGAGGGCGAGTACGTCGACTGGATCACGCTCCACACCCGCCGCGAGCAGCGCTGGTTCGAGATCATGCGCTACCTCATGCGCGAGGAGCCGGCCGAGCTGACCGGGATCGTCTTCGACGGGGTGGACAAGCTGCAGCACCAGTGCTGGCGCTTCCTCGACCCCGCCCTGCGCCCGGCCGAGCCGACCCCCTGGGAGCAGGAGGTCATGCGGCTGTGCGACGACTACTTCCGCCAGCTCGACGGCATCCTCGCCGCCCTGGTGGAGCAGGCCGGCCCCGAGGCGACGGTGGTGATGGCCTCCGACCACGGCTTCGGCCCGACGAGCGACATCGCCCACCTCAACTCCTGGCTGGAGCAGGAGGGCTACCTGGCCTGGTCCGAGGAATCCGCGCCGCGAGCCGAGGGGGCCGACCTGCAGCTCGGCTTCGCCCAGATGACCCGCCACGTCTACCAGCTCGACTGGGACCGCACCCGCGCCTACGTCGCCACCCCGAGCAGCCAGGGCGTGCACATCGTGCGCGAGCGCCCCGACGGCTCGCGGCTGTCGGACATCGCGTACCGGCAGCTGCGCGACGAGCTGGTGGCGAAGCTCAGCCGGCTGATCAATCCGGCCACCGGCAAGCCGCTCGCCTCGGCCGTGCAGACGCGCGAGGAGGTCTACGCCGGGCCGTTCGCGGCGCTGGCGCCCGATATCTATCTGGCGCTGGAGGACGGGGCGACCATCTCGATCCTGCGCTCGGACGAGGTCTTCCACCACCGGCCCGAGCCGAAGGGGAACCACCGCTGGGACGGCATCTTCCTGGCGCGCGGGCCGCTGCTGCGACAGGGCGCGTGTGTCGAGGATCTCTCGCTGCTCGATATTGCCCCGCTGATGCTCTACAGCCTCGATCTGGCCATGCCCAGCGACCTGAGTGGGCGGCTGCCAGAGGACGCGCTGCTGCCGGACGCGCTGGAGCGGCGCCCGCCGCGCCTGACGGCGCCGAGCCTCCCCAGCGCGCCGAGCGACGACCTCGCGCCCGAGGCGGGACTTGGCGTCGAGGACGAAGCGGCGGTCGTGCGGCGCCTGCGCGCCCTGGGCTACGTCGAGTAGGCGGAAGAGGAAACCACGATGGCAAAGGCGACGCTCCGGAGCGGCGTGACGCTCCACTATCAGCAGACCGGGCAGGGGCCCGACGTGGTCATGATCCACGGGCTGACCGGCAATCTGGCGGTCTGGCACCTCCAGATCATCCCGGTGCTCTGGGACCACTTCCGCATCACCACCTACGACCTGCGCGGCCACGGCTACAGCGAGGTGACCCCCTCCGGCTACTCCGCCGACGATATGGCGGACGACCTGCTCGACCTGCTCGACGAGCTGGAAATCGAGCGCCCGGCGCTGGTGGGCCACAGCTTCGGCGCCGATGTCGCCCTCTACTTCGCGCTCAAATACCCCGAGCGCGTGGCTCAAGTGGTCGGGATCGAGGCGGCGCTGGCCGCCATGATCTACCTGCGCGAGCGCGACGACTGGGAGGGCTGGGACTACTGGACCGACGTGCTAGAGCGCTCGGGCTTCAGCGTCCCGCCGGAGCGGCGCTCGGATGTCGACTACCTGCTGCGCATGAGCCTCCAGGTGCCCAAGAAATGGGGCCCGCTCAACGGCCTGCCGCGCAATCCCAGGCCCTACCTCCGGCTGCTCGACGAGACCTCCATCGCCACCGACTCGATGCGGGTGGGCAGCCTGACGCTGGAGCGCATCCCGGAGATCGCGACGCCGGTGACGCTCATCTACTCGGACGGCTCCGCCTTCGTGGGCACCTACCACTACCTGCTCGAGCACCTGCCCAACACGCGCGGCGTCCTCCTGCCACGCACGGAGTGGGGTCACTTCGGGCCACTGGAGCAGCCGGAGGAGATCGCCGTGCAGATCCGCGACGCGCTGGCCGATCCGGTGCAGCCGGGATGAGTGCGAGGGAGAGGGAGCGTGTGGGAGCGATGATGCCGAGCGGCGCTGCGGTGCTGGTCACCGGCTGCTCGACGGGGCTGGGGCTGGAGACGGCGCTCTACCTGGCCGGGCACGGCTTTCAGGTCTACGCCACCATTCGCGACCCGCGCGGCGAGGCGGCGGTCTGCCAGGCCGCGGCCGAGCGCGGCGTCAGCCTGACGGTGCTGCCGCTCGACGTGACCGACCGCGCCAGCATCGAGGCCGCCGCGGCCGAGGTCGAGGCGCGCTCCGGCCCGCTCTACGGGCTGGTCAACAACGCCGGTATCGGCCTGCGCGGCTGCCTGGAAGACCTGACCGAGGAGGAGATTCGCACGGTCTTCGAGGCCAATGTCTTCGGCACGATCAACGTCACCAAGCGCTTCCTGCCGGCGATGCGCCAGGCGGGGCGCGGGCGCATCGTCACCATCTCCTCGGTGGGCGGCCGCATCTCGTCCTTCGGCCTCTCGATCTACTGCGCCAGCAAGTTCACCCAGGAGGGCTGGAGCGAGGCGCTCGATCTGGAGGTCTCGCCCTTCGGCCTGCGCGCGATCCTGGTCGAGCCGGGGATCATCAACACCTCGCGCTGGAATGTCCACCGGGGCACCGCGCGCAATGCCGGCGACCCCAACGGCCCCTACTACGACCTCTTCCAGCGCAGCGAGGCCGAGGCCGATCGCATCGTCGAGCGCTCCAAGACGCGCCCGGTGCAGGTGGCCCAGGCGGTGCACACGGCGCTGACCGCCGAACGGCCGCGCATGCGCTACGTGGTGGGCCGTGGCGCGAACGCCGCGATCCTCCTGAAGCGCTACCTGCCGGAGCCGGTTTTCGAGCGCGTCTACTTCGGCTCGCTGCTGCGCAAGATCACGTCCGATCCCGCGAGCCGCGACGGTTAGCTGCTGGGAAAAGGGATCAGGTGCTGGACGAGCGCGTCATCGAAGGGGAAGAGCAGGGGCAGGGGCAGGCCGGCGGGGGCACACCGCGACGGTTCCTGCTCGCCTGTTGGCCCTTTCCAGGGCATATTCGCCCCTTCCTCAGCCTGGCCGTCGCGCTGCGCGAGGCCGGGCACAGCGTCGCCGTCTACACCGGCGCCAGCGTGGCGCCGCTGGTCGAAGGCGAGGGGCTCACCTGCTTCCCCTTCGCCCAGGTCTCCGAGGCCGGCGCCTACGCCAACATCGCGGCCATCGACAGCGTGCCCCAGGGCGGGCGGCCCAGCTCGCGCCTGCTCCTCAAGATCTTCCGCGACTGGATGATCGAGACGATCCCGGCGCAGATCGCCGACCTGCAACCCCTGATCGACGACTGGCAACCCGACGTGATCGTGACCGAGACGGCCATGCTCGGCCCGACGCTGGTCCTCTGGGAGCGCACCGGCATCCCGGTCGCGATCCAGTCGACCATGCTCGGCTGCCTGATCCCCGGCCGCGACGTGCCAGCGCCAGGGTTCGGGCTGCGGCCGCCGCGCAACACGCCGGAACGGTACTTTCAGCAGGCGCTGGTGCGGCTCGGCGGGCTGGCCGGGCGCGGCCTGCGCCGGCGCGTCGACGCCATCCGCGCGGACTACGGCCTGCCGCCTCTGCGCGCCACGGTCAACGAGTACGGCGCCCGGCTGCCGCTCTACCTGATCGGCAGCCTGCCCGAGCTGGACTACGAGCGCCACGACCTGCCGCCATCCGTCCATTATGTCGGCCCGTATCACTGGGAACAGGCGAACGCGAGCGCGGAGGAAGCGCCGGCCTGGTTGGCGTCGCTGCCGAGCGACCGCCCGTGGGTCCACGTCACCGAGAGCACCCTGCGCTACGGCGATCCGTTCCTCTTGCGCACGGCGGTGGCGGCGCTGGCCGGCGGGCCGTGGGAGGTCATCCTGACGACCGGCAAGCAGCGCGACCCGGCCGAGCTGGGACTGACTATCGCGGACAACATTCATCTGGCGCAGTGGATCCCGCACGATGCGCTGCTGCCGCGCTGCGCCGCCATGATCAGCTCCGGCGGCGCGGGCACCGTGCTCGCGGCGCTGCGCGCCGGCATCCCCCAGGTCATCGTGCCGACGACCTGGGACAAACCGGATAACGCACGACGATTGGCAGCCGCGGGCGCCGGCCTCAGCCTCGACCCGCGGCGCTGTACACCGGATGGCTTGCGAGCGGCGGTGGAGGAGGTGACGGGCGAATCGCACTATCGGAGCCGGTCGCAGGAGTTGGCGCGCCGCCTCGCCGCGGCACCGGGGCCCCGGCGATCGGTCGCGCTCTTAGAAGCTCAGGTCCGATCCCCACGAACCGTGGTCTGAGGTTGAGGGAGACCGGTGCCCGGGGGATGGCCGATTGGCCCGGCACCGTCGTAACGAGAAGGTGGAGATGAAGGAATGCGGATGAGCCGCTGGAAGCGACAGGGATCGAAGCGGCGTTCGATCTACGCCAGCCTGGTAGCGCTGGCGCTCCTGTTGGTGGTATCGCTGCCCGCCACCGCCTTGAGCAAGCCGACGGCGACCAAGACCAATATGCCGTACGGCTGGGGCGACGAGGGAAATAGCTTCTCCTGGTCGATGGCCTGGTACAACGGCAAGCTGTACGTGGGCACGGGCCGCTACACGTCGTGCTTCTCGTCCGCGACGTACGACTTCTACGACATCGCGCCGTACTCGACCAACCCGGCGCCGGGCGTCACCTGCCCGCCCGACTGGATGGACCTCGATCTGCGCGCCGAGATCTGGCAGTACACCCCGGAGACCAACACCTGGCTGCGCGTCTACCAGTCACCGACGGTGCCGAATCCCGAGCGGCCGGGCAAGCAGATCGCCACGGATATCGCCTACCGCGGCATGGTGATCTACCACGGCCAGCTCTACGTCCTCGGCGTATCCGCCGACGAGATCGTGCCGGAGCTGCAGACCACCAGCCCGCCGCGCATCCTGCGCACCAGCGACGGGACGCACTTCAGCGCGCTCAACATCGCGCCGTACCAGATTCTCTATCCGGACTCGCAGAACAACGGTCAACTGACCAAGTTCTACCCGATGGGGTATCGCGCCTACGCGGTCTTCAACGACCAGCTCTACGTCACCGCGCCCCGCTCGCTGACGGGCGACGGCCCGCTGCTGCGGGTCAACGATCCCGAGGGGCCGAACCCCACGCTGACGCAGATCACCCCCGGCAACATGCAGGTCTTCGAGCTCGAGACCTTCAATAATCAGATCTACCTCGGCGGCGCCAACAAGGCCACCGGCTACTTCGTGGCGCGCACCGACGCCGTCGGCGACAACCCGACCTACACCATGGTCGTGCAGAACGGCGCGGGCCGCGGCGCCAGCGTCAACTCGGTCGTCAGCATGCACGTCTACAACGACCAGCTCTTCGTCGGCGCCAGCGGCTGGTACGCCGGGACGCGCGCCTCGGAGCTGATCGTGGTCCGGGCCGACGACAGCTGGGATCTGGTGGTCGGTGGCGCCCGCCAGACGGATCAGGGTTTGAAGGAGCCGATCAGCGGCTTCGGCGACGGCTTCGGCAACCCGTTCAACGTCCACTTCTGGCGCATGGAAGACTCGCAGGGCGAACTCTACCTGGGCACCAACGACGCCAGCTGGCTCTTGGCCCGCTACCCGCTGGCGAACCGGCTCCTGTCGTGGCAATACGGCTTCGACGAGTACTACAGCCCCGACGGCTTCACCTGGTTCCAGGCCACCCACAACGCCTTCGACGATAGCTTCTACAACTTCGGCGTGCGCACCATGATTGCCTCGCCGAGCACCATGTATCTCGGCAGCGCGAACGCGACCCAGGGCACCATGGTCTGGCAGGTCGACGGGCCGACCACGGCCGCCACCAGCAACGCACTGAGCAGCGTGGAAGCCGATGTGATCAACCAGGGGACCGCGGTCACCTGGGATGCCGCGCTGGGCGCGATCAGATACCACATCTACCGCGCGGACTATGTCTCCAACCGCGCGGTCAACGCCGTGCCGGCTCAGCGGCCGGTGGGCGACATGAACTTCGTGGACGCGCCCTTCCAGCCGACCCAGGATATCCCCGGCGCCCCGGCGCCGGACATCTGGCTACCCGCCGCCTTCCACGAGATCGCGACCACCACGCAGACCAACTACATCGACCGTAGCGCGACGCCGGGCGGGCACTACGTCTACTACGTCCAGGTCGAGTATGCCCGGGGGCAGTTGTCCCAGCCCTCGAACCTGGCGCCCGTGCCGTCGCAGTCGCCGCCGGTCAGCTTTGAAGGCATCGGCCAGCAGGTGCGCGACGTGATGAGCCAGGGCGAGCTCTCGCAGTATGATGGGGCGCGCGTGCTCAACTGGCTGAATCAGGCCCAGGCCAGCGCGGCCAAGGGCAACGTGCTGATGGCGCAGGCGTCGCTCCGCCGCGCCGAGACGATCGCTGGCAACCGGCGGGCTGGGGCGACCGACGACCTGGTGCTCAACCTGCAGCGGCTCGAACGGCAGGTACGCCTGTCGGGCCTGTCGCAGCCGGGCAGCTAGCCGGCCGCCGTTCCGCGTAGCGCGCTGTCGCCCGCGCGGGACAGTGGTTGGCCCGGAGCACCGGACAACCATTCGTGCAAGAGGAGGAGCGATCTCGCAGCGGTGCGGGTCGCTCCTTCGGCCCGTTCGCGCTAGCCGGCCGTGGCGCGCAAGCCCGCGGAGCCGGCGCGCGTTCCCGCCCGCGACGCGATCCAGCCGGTCTGCGGGTAGGCCGCAGCTCGCGGAACGCGCGAGCCGAGAGGAGTCTGAGGGTGGAAGAGGTCGGCTGCCTGCTCTGCGGCAACCGTCAGCATCAGGTGCGCTATCGCGGCCGCGACTACCTGTGCGGGGTTCCCGGCGAGTTCACCATCGTCGAGTGCGTGAGCTGCGGCTTCCACTACCTCACACCGCGTCCGGATCAGACCGAGATCGGGCGCTTCTATCCCGATGACTACGACGCCTACACGTCGTGGGACAAGGAAGAGTCCGCCGCCCTGCGCGCCGCCCGCGCCGACGACATCGCGCGGCGGGCCGGCGTCATCGAGCGCTACGCGTCGCCGGGCGACCTCCTCGACGTCGGCTGCGCCTCGGGCGACTTTCTCGCCGCCATGCGCGACCGCGGCGACTGGCGGGTGCGCGGGCTGGAGCCGTCGGCGACGGCCGTGGCCCGCGCGCGCGCGTCGTACGGGCTGACGGTGGACGAGGGCTCGCTGGAGAGCGCCTGCTACGAGCCCGGCAGCTTCGACGTGATCACCATGTGGGAGGTACTGGAGCACGTGCCCCAGCCGCGCGAGACCCTGCGCCGCGTCTACGAGCTGCTGCGGCCCGGCGGCACCCTGGTGATGTCGATGCCCTGCCGGGATGCGCTCGATGCCAGAATCTTCGGCACGTATTGGATTGGGTTGGATGTGCCGCGCCACTTCTCGATCTTTTCGCATCACGACATCCGGCGCGCGCTGCTCGACGCCGGCTTCACGCGGCCGGACATCTTCACCACGCGCGGGCGCCTGGGTGGCGCGCACACCGAATTCCTCTGCGTGATGCTGAGCCTCTCGTTCTGGTTGCAGGGAGGCGAGAACGCCAGGCCGCTGCGGCGGGCCGGCTCGAGCGCGCTGCAGCGGCTCGTCGGCCACCAGGCCGGGGTGATCCCCCTGTTTCTGTTGACGCTGCCCTACTCGCGGCTGACCCGTGCCCTGAATCGCGCCACGGCTATGACCGTGGTGGCGCGGCGTGCCTAAACGACCCGGGGCAACGCCAGGATCGACGCGGGAGCTGAACGACGATCCGATCTACTCGCCGGCCACTGATGGGGGTATCGTGGGAGCGCAAAAAGTCTTCGGTATCGGTCTGAGCCGGACGGCCACGATGAGCCTGACCAGCGCGCTGCGCGCGCTCGGCTTCCCGGCCCTCCATTTTCCCTCCGACGCGCGGACGCGGGACGAGATCTATCGCTACTTCGAGGCCGTCGACGACGCGCGGGATGCTCGGCTGGAGCTCTCGATCCTGGCCGAGTACGACGCGCTGACCGATATTCCCGTCTGCTGCACCTACCAGGGGCTGGATCGCGCCTATCCCGGCAGCCGCTTCATCCTCACGCGACGCGACAAGGACGCCTGGCTGCGCTCGTGCGAGCGCTTCTGGAGCCAGATGGTTATGCCGTTCATCGAGGCCAACAGCGGCTCCGACTTCGTGCGCTACCTGTGCGCCATCAACACCAGGGTCTACGGGCGCGTCTGCTTCGACCAGGCGGCCTTCTCGCGCGCCTACGACGAGTATCATGCCGGCGTGCGCGACTACTTTCGCGACAGACCGGGCCAGCTCCTAACGCTCGACGTGGCCGCCGGCGAGGGCTGGGAGAAACTGGCACCCTTCCTCGACCGGCCGATTCCCGACGAGCCGTTCCCGATGGAGAACCGGCTCCGGCCGCCGCACGAGGCCGCCGGCGACGGCCACACCGCGGCGCAGGACCTCAGCACCGACCCGCGCATCGCCTCGGTGCAAACCTACGCCGATGCCTTCCGGGCGCGGGATCTCGCCGCTTGCATGGCGTGGTACGCCGATGATGCGCTGCTCGCGCTTCCCAATCGGCAGATTCGCGGCTACCGCGCGATCGAGGAGTGGCACCGCGAGGCCTTCTCCTCGCGCGGCCGGCTCGATCATCTCGAGCACATCGCGCCGGCCGACGACGGTGTGACCATGGAGGTCATCCTGTCGCTGAGCCTGCTGCGGGTGGCACGCATCAAGATTCGCGGCCAACTCGCGGTCATCTTCGACGCCGACCAGCGCAAGATCACCCAGGTCCGGTTCAAGTTTCGAGAGTTCATGCGCTAGCGCGGCCGGCCGCCCCAGCCCGAACGGCGGTGAGTATCCAGCAGAATAGGTCGGAACAGGACCAAAGTTCCACCGGGGTTGTGGTCCCGACCGCCCCTCGGGATACAATGAGTCAGATTTCAAGTCAAACGTTCCGGACGAGAGATCGGTACGAGGGACGATGCCGGCGGATACCGGCGGCGATCGCGTGCCTCGATCGCCGCGAAAATGCGGACCGGCAATGGGTTGGGAACCGGGATAGAGGAGTTTTGCATGCACGCTCGTCGGAGGGTTGCGATCGTCGGGTCTGGCGGCATCGCACGACTGGCACTGACGCTCACGCTGGTGCTGACATCACTGCTGCTCAGTCAGGGAGCCAGCGCCGCCGAGGCTGACCGCTGGACCCCGACCTCCTTGCCGAGCCGGCCGTCGGGGCCAAACCTCGTGACCAACGCGGT
>DASSHC010000135.1:0-4219 GCA_035693105.1 Thermomicrobiaceae bacterium
CCACGCCAAGACCCAGGTGGCTCGGGCGCAGCAATTCATCTGGGCCGTGCGCCAGCGCCGCCAGACGCTGCTGCGGGTGGCAGAATATGTCTGCGCCTACCAGAACGCCTACATCCGCGGTGATGCCCGGGGGCTGCGCCCTCTGACCCGCAGTGAAGTGGCAAGTGCGCTCGGCGTACACGAATCGACGTGCAGCCGCGCCGTCGCCGGCAAGTTCATCATGCTCCCCTCGCGCAAAGTCATCCCCATGAGCGACCTCTTCGCGGCGTCGCTCAGCATCAAGCACGTGATCCAGCAGATCATCAACGACGAGGCCGCCAATGGCGGCGCGCTCAGCGACGCGCAGATCAGCGATCGGCTCCTCGACTACGGCATCCGCATCGCGCGGCGCACGGTGGCAAAGTATCGTAGCCAGATGCACATTCTGCCGTCGACTATCCGCTAGCCTGGGGCGGCCCCGACTGTCGCGCTCACCGGCGCGCTGGCGCCTCACCGTCCCACCGCGCCGGTGAGCGCGATCAGCCCGATGTTTCCGCGCCGCCGGAGACCCCGTGCCGGCCCTGCTGCCGATCGACGCCGACCTCGCGCATGCTCTCCTCGGCCTCCGCTTTCAGCCGGTGCATTCGCTCCTCGTCGCCCTCCGCGGCGCGGGCCTCGCCGTCCTCCTCGGCTTCGGCTTTGAGGTCCGCTTCCTGCTCGGCCATCACTTCCCGCGCGTCCTTGTACGGCTGCTCGCCTTTCTCCCGCTGCTCGCGCCGGCGGTCCTGGGGATACGGGTAGGACATGGAACGCTCCTTTCTCACCTTGTCTCGGCTCACAGGTGGCAAGAAGCATGCCGGAGTGCGGCCGAATCTCTCCCGACCAACGTCCGGCAGACAACAGACCGCGCCGGTGCCTGGCACCGGCGCGGTCACGATTCCCTGTGTCAGGTGAACGGCGTTCAGCCGCCAGGGCGATGCCGAACCCGTGGATCCCGCTAGACCAGTTGCTCCCGGCGTCGCAGACCGAACGCTCCGAGCGCAGCGGCTGCCGAGGCGGCGGCGAGCAGTCCGGACAGCGCGGCAGGCGCCGCCAGACCGGAGCCGGTCACCGGCAGCGTCTCGATGACGGGGGCAGGAGCCTCAGGAGCCGCGGGCGGCGCCACTTCCGGCGCGGGCGGAGCCTTCTTCTCTTCCTTCTCCTGGTGGCACTTATTCTCGACCACCTTGCGGATCGGGCTAGCGTCTTCGTCGTCGTTGTCGCCGCGCAGTGATGCGCGCACCTCATCTTGGATAGAGGCGACCATTTCCCGGGCCGAACTCTGCGTGAGCGCGCCCTCATCCGGGTGGGCGACGGCCAGGGCCGCGGCGCCCTGCGTCATGGCGCCGTCTTCGCAGTCCGCGACTGCCCGTGCCGCAGCGCCGATCGTCTCGGCGTGGCCGGGCGACGCGTGCGCTTCGGCGACGGCCGAAACCGCGTCCGCATTGCCGGGGCTGACCGTGAGCGTGGCGCCTCCGCCGGTCAGAGTAATCGTGTCATCATCATCTTGGGCGGCGGCCGGCTGAATCAGACCAACCCCCGACAAGGTCAGCGCCAGCGCCACACCGCAGGCGAGCTTCGCCGTCCGCGAGACCGTGGTCTGGCGGGTCGGGGCGGTCGCGGAGCCTCCCCAGCGGCTGAACCGGACGACGTGCATCGTGATCCTCCCTCCGTTGCGAGCCTCGGAGTCGTTGGCGCTGCGGCGCCGCATACCCCTCGATATCCCAGCATGATTCGTTCCACACCGCGCAGAGGCGTCTCCTCGGCCCGGCAGGGAACAACCATCAGCATGTTTTCTAACGCTTGGGCGGTGCGTGGGTTTCGCTTCTCGCTACCCTGGAAGTCCCGGTTTTTCCAGAGTGGCGCCGCCGCGGGCCCGGTTCTGCCGTCACGCGGGCTTGGCCGGGCTCAGGCTGGCGCGGATGAGGAGAGAAGTCGGGACCGCCGTAATGACGATCATGGTGATCGCGTAGGGAGCGGCAGCCGTGAAATCGAGCACTTCGCCGTTGGTCGTCGTCCACAGTTTTGTCGCCAACGTGTGGACGCCGGTTGGGCGGAGCAGCAGGGTCATCGTCAGCTCTTTGCCGACATTGAGCACCACCAGCATGATACCCGCCACGATCCCCGGCAGCGCCAAGGGCAGCGTCACCGACAGGAACGTCGCGACGGGACTCCTGCCGAGCGTGCGTGCAATCTGATCGAAGTGCAGCGATGCCTGCCCGAGGCCGACACGCTGCGCGCCGACGGCGATCGGCAGGTAGAGGATCGCGTAGCCCACCACCAGCAACGCGCTGGTTTGGTAGAGCGGGTGCAGCCAGCGGACGGCGAAGAAGACCAACCCCAGGGCAACGACCACGCCGGGCAACGAATGCGCCACCCAGGCCGCGCGTTCAATAGCCAGGACGCCGCGGCCCGGATAGCGCACCATGAGCAGGCTGATCGGCAGCGCCGCCAGCGTCACCAACAGCGCTGCGGCGACCGCGTATTGGATCGTCGTCGCCGTCGCCGCCGCCAGCGCGCCAGCGTCGATCGTGGCGGAGCCAGAAGCAATGGTGACGAATCCGCGCAGCATCCCGTAGAGGGGAACACCGAGCGCGACGCCGACGACGACCGTCCCTAGCGCGAGACAGAGCGGCGCCCAGCGGCCGAGACGCCACGGCGCGCGAGCCTGCGCCACCCCTCCGCCGACCCGCACCGGAGCCAGGGCGTGGCGAAAGAGCCATGCGTCGCCGGCCAACAGGATCAACGCGGCGAATGTCAGCACGATCGAGAGTGCGCGGGCCGAATCCAGCGAGCCCAACACGGTGGCGCGCTGCACGATGGCCGTCGTCAGGGTGCGAAAGCGCAGCAGCTCCAGCGCGCCAAACTCGGCCAGCATGTGCAGGGCAACGATGAGAGCGCCGCCCGAGATCGCCCGGCGCAGTTGCGGCAGGGTCACCTCGATGAACGCCAGCGCGGGACCCCGCCCCAGAGCGCGGGCCACGCCTTCCTGCGTCGCATCGAGCCCGCGCAGCGCGGCGACCGTCGGCAGGTAGACGTAGGGGTAGAGCGACAAGGTGAGGACCAGCGTTGCCCCACCCAGGCCATAGAGCAATGTCGAGTGTGGCGCCCACTCGTACCCGGCCGCGACCCAGGTGTAGGTGGCGACAAAGGCGGGAACTCCGAGGGGGAGGGTGAAGAGCACCATCCAGACGCGCCGGGCCGGCAGATCCGTGCAGGTGACCAGCACGGCCAACCCCACGCCGACGACGACGCAGGCCAGCGTCACCGAGAGCGCCAGCAGAGCCGTATTCCGTACCAGCTCGCCCGTAGACGGCGTGGCCAGTAACCGTGCCAGCCGCGCTGGATCGAGTCCCTCCCGAATGAGAAGATACGCGACCGGCAGCAACGAAACGACGGCGACCGCGCTAGCCGGCAGCAACAACGAAACCGGCGCCCTCCCCCAGGAGAGCCACCGGCTTCGCAGAGAAATGGCGGTCGGCTCGGCCATACCCGATACGCCGGAGCGCTCCGCCGCGATCAGATGATGCCCGCTTCCAGGATCAGGGCGACCGCCTGGTCCGAATCACTCAGGCTGCCTTGATCGAAGCGCGGTGGGTCGAGCTCGCTCAATGGCGGCAGCGCGTAGCTGCTCTGCACGCCTGGAGCCAGCGGGAACTGGGGCGAATCGGACGCGATGATCGCTTGTCCTCCTTCGGGGTCCGCCAACCAACTGACGAACTGCTGGGCGAGCGACTGATTGCGAGAGGCCGCCGGTATCGCCGCCGCGGACGCGAAGACGAGACCGCCCGGATCCTGACCTTTCATGTAGTGGACGCGCGAGGTGAGGTGCTCTGGTCCACCCTTCTCATTGGCGAGGATGTACCAGTAGTAGTGATTGCTCAGACCGAACGGGATCTGCCCCGCCTCGACGGCGTCCCGGATAGCGCCGTTTTTAAGCAGGTTCTCGCCAGTCTTGGCGATCCCTTGCAACCAGGCCAGCGTCTCGTCCTCCCCGATCGTGTCGATCAGGTACGCGACGGTGCCGGTGAAGGCGCCGGTCGGGGCGTAGGCGAATGTCCCCTGCCACTCGCCGTCGCCAAGATCGAGGATGCTGGCCGGCAGATCGCTCTCCGCAATCAGATCCGGGTTGTAGAAGATCGCGCGCGAGCGGGCAGCGTAGCCGAGCCAGTGCCCGTTCTCCGGGTTGAAACGGTCGTCG
>DASSHC010000136.1:0-6606 GCA_035693105.1 Thermomicrobiaceae bacterium
GCGCGACGAGGTCCTCGCCGGCCTGGCGCAGTTGCAGGAGCGGGCGAGTGAACGGGGGAGTGAGCGGTTGTCATGAAGGCGTTGCGATAGGGCGAGGACGGATCCCTCGACTGCGCTACGGTGGAAATAGCGGCCCGGAAGCCGCCCGTTTTCATGCCGCCGTGGCGAGCCGAGGCTCATGACGACTCGGGATGACAGGGAAGAGGGGAAACCTATCGGGCGAGGCATGTCTTCTTTGTCAGCCCCTCGCTAACCCTGTCATCCTGAGCGCAGTCGAAGGATCCGTCGTCGCCCAGCACAACATGATGTCGGTGGGGCAGACACCCACCTCACAGCGCCGTCAGAATCTCCGGCCCGTTCTCGGTCACGGCCACGGTGTGCTCGAACTGTGCGGCCAGCGAGCCGTCGCGAGTGACGACCGTCCACTCATCGGCCAGGGTGCGCGTAGCGGGGGCGCCGGCGGCGATCATCGGCTCGATGGTCAGCACCAGGCCGGGGCACAGCACCACACCGTGGCCGGGTGGACCGTAGTGCGGCAGCATCGGCTCCTCGTGCAGCGCGCGGCCGATGCCGTGGCCGTAGAGGTCGCGCACCACGCTGAAGCCGGCGCCCTCGACATAGGCTTGGATGGCGTGCGAGATATCGGTCAGGTGATTGCCGGCTCGCGTCTCGGCCACGCCGATGTCGAGCGACTCGCGGCAGACCTGAAGCAGCCGCTCGGCCTGGGGGCTGATGCTCCCGACCGGCAGCGTGACGCAGGCGTCGCCGTGGAAGCCGCGGTAGCGCGCGCCGGTGTCGATGCTGACGATGTCGCCCTCCTGGAGCACGCGCGGGCCGGGGATGCCGTGGACAACCTCCTCGTTGACCGAGATGCAGATGCTGGCCGGGAAGCCGCGGTAGCGCTTGAAGGAGGGCACCGCGCCGTGGCGCCGGATGTTGCGCTCGGCGATGGCGTCGAGCTCCTCGGTGGTCACGCCAGGGCGCACCTCGCCCGCCAGGAGCGCCAGCGTCTCCGCCACGATCTTGCCCGCCTCCCGGATGCGCTCGATCTGCTCCGGCCGCTTCAACTGAATGGTCACGCTTCGCCCTTCTGCGCTCACATCCGCGATCGTCAACGAACCAGTCTACCACGCCTCCAGCCGCCTCCCGGACGGTCCGGCGCATCACGGAGATTGCAAGAGCCGTGCGAGCAAGCCGGCCAGATCGTCCGCCGCCGGAAGACTCCCGGGGGAAGCCTGGGCCGCGGCCCCCGCCCCTCGTCAGCCTGAGCCGCCCCCCTGTCATCCTGAGCCGCAGCGAAGGATCTCTCATCACCGTGGAGCATCTGTGCCATGGTAAGGCAGAGGAGATCCTTCGGCTGCGGCCTCAGGATGACACAGGGGGGGAAGGATCGCTCCTCATGTTGGCGCGGCGATTGTGCGGGTTGAGGGAGATGCTTCGGCTGCGGCCTCAGGACGACAGAGGAGGAGTGAAGGACTCCTCTGCTGCCGTGTCCGCCCCGTCACCGTTATCACCGTCGCTTCCCGGCCCGGATCCCTAGCGGCTCAGGGCCGCCTGTGGCTCACGGGCTGGAGCGCCGCGCTCGGCGTGCTCGTAGGCGCGCAGCGCCAGGTAGCCGGCCAGCACCAGCAGCCCGGCGGCGGGGCCAACCAGCCGGATGCCCAGGAGGTGGCCGGGGCTATCGCCCAGCAGGAGGATCAGCCCCAGCAGGAGCGGCGCGCAGGCCCCGGTCAGCTTGTCCATGAAGGACTGCACGCTGTAGAACATCCCCTCGCGCCGCAGGCCCGTCGCGGCCGCGTCGGCGTCGCAGAGGTCGGCGATGATCGGGCCGGGGAAGAGGAAGACCCCGGCCAGCGGCGCCCCTACGATCACCATCGCGGCCAGCGCCTGAGCCAGCGGCGCCGGGCCGGGGAGCGAGCCGGCGACAAAGAGGAGCGGGAAGGCCAGGGCCGAGAGGAGCATGGCGCGGCGGTAGGCGTGCCGCTGCGAGGTGCGGCGCGAGAGGCGCGCGAAGAGCGGGATCGCCAGCGCCATCGAACCGATGGCGACCGCGGTGAGCAGCCCGGCCCAGGTGCCGGGGTCGCGTTCGCCCAGCAGGCTGTGCACGTAGTACGGCAGGAGGCCGGTCAGCATGGCGAGCGCGCTGCTGAAGAGGACGAACGAGAGCATGAAGACCAGGAAGCCGCGGTTGGCCAGCGTCAGCCGCAGCGTGACGCCGAGCGACGGCGGCGCGGGCGGGCGGCCGCGCTCGACGCGCCGCCAGACCGCCGCCACCCCGACGTAGCGCCCCGCCACGGCCAGCAGGGCGATCGCCAGCGCCATGGCGCGAAAGCCGGCGTAGCCGATCAACAGACCGCTGCCGACCAGCCCCACCCCGGCTCCGAGCACACCGAAGGCGACGCGCCAGGCCGAGAGCGCCACCCGCTCGGCGCTGCCGCGCGCGATCTCCGGCAGCAGCGCCTCGTAGGGCACGCCGACCACGCTCTGGAAGAGAAAGAAGAGCTCCAGCGCGATGAAGAACCAGGCGGCCAGCGCCGCGCCGTGCGCGCCGGAGGGCGGCGCGAAGAGGAGCACGGCGAAGACGGCCATCGGCGGCGCGCCGGCCAGCACGAAGGGGACGCGCCGTCCCAGGCGCGACGAGGTGCGATCGCTCCAGTAGCCGACCAGCGTGTCGGCGCCGGCCTCGAAGAGCTTGCCGGCGAAGAGGAGGAGGGTGACGGTCAAGAGCGGCAGTCGCGCGGGGTGGCCGGAGTCCAGCGGTGGGGCGTAGAAGTAGACCAGCCAGGCGTGCCGGCTCTGGGTCAGCGCCTCCGCCCCCAGCCCGGCCCAGCCCCAGAGGAGCTTCGTGCGCAGCGGCAGCCTGTCCTCTTCGGAGGCCGTCTCGAACGTGCTCGCCAATCCTCCCCCTACCCCCACCCCGACTCTGCGCGGCGACACGCTGGCGCAACGCGCGACGCTCCCTCGTCGCGCCGGCCCGCTAGCCAACCGGCTGCGAAATCCTCAACCGTTGTCCGCAACGGTCTCGATTGTACTCGCGGCCTCGTGTAAAATCACGCCACGAGGAACCGGGGGACAAGCGAATATGGGGGAGGGAATGGGACAGGTGGTACATCGTGCCGCTGGGACGGCCGTGCGATCGCCGCTGGCGGCGCTGCTCCAGCAGCACATGGCCGAGCGGGGAGTCACGCAGGCGCGGCTGGCCGAGCTGGCGGAGCTCTCCAAGGCCACGCTCAACCGCTGGCTCAACGGCAAATCGGACCACCCCTACCACCGCGCCGGCGTGCTCAGCCTGGCCGCCGCCCTGGGGCTGAGCAAGGTTGAAACCAATCGCCTGCTGCGTGCCGCCGGGCTGCCGCCGCTCGACGCCCTGGTCGCCTCCGCCGACCCCGCCGAGCGCGCACTGTTGACGCGCTGGGCGGCGCCGGTGCGCAACAACCTCCCCGCCGACCTGACCTCCTTCGTCGGCCGGGCCGAGGAGGTCGCCGCCGTCGCCGAGCTCCTCTGCCGCGAGGGGCTGCGGCTGCTGACGCTGACCGGTCCGGGCGGCAGCGGCAAGACGCGCCTGGCGCTGCGGGTGGCCTGCGAGACGCTGGATGTCTTCCCCGACGGCGTCTTCTTCGTGCCGCTGGGCGCGGTGGCCGATCCCGATCTGCTCCTCACGAGCATCGCCGAGCGTGTCGGCCTGCGTGACGTGCTCGACGCCACCCTGCCGGCGCGGCTGGCAGGGTGGCTGCGCGGCCGGCGCGTGCTGCTGCTGCTCGACAACCTGGAGCAACTTCTTGAGGGCGGCCCCGCCATCGCCCGGCTGCTGCGCGCGGCGCCGGGCCTGACCGTGCTCGCCACCAGCCGCGTGCCGCTGCACCTCACCGGCGAGCACGAGTGGCCGGTGCTCCCCTTCCCGCTGCCGGAACCCGGCCAGCCGCCCGTGGACCTGCGAACGAACGCGGCTGTAGAGCTGTTCGTACAGCGCGCCCAGGCCGCCAATCCGCGCCGCCTGCTCGACGACGACGACCTGCCGGCGGTGGCCGAGATCTGCTCGCGGCTCGACGGCCTGCCGCTGGCGATCGAGCTGGCGGCCGCCGGCACGCGCCAGCGCGAGCCCTGGCGCCTGCTGGCCGACTTCCCCAGCCGGCTCGACCTGGCGACCGGGGGCCCGGTCGACCTCCCGGCTCGCCAGCAGACCCTGCGCGGCACCATCGCCTGGAGCCTCCAGCTTTTGCCCCCGCCCGCGCGCGACCTGCTGGCGCGCCTGGCCGTCTTCGCCGGGAGCTGGGACGCCGCGGACGCCGCCACGGTGTGCGCGTGCGAGAGCATGCCGGTCGTGGCGGTGGAAGACATCGTACGTACGCTGTTGGACGCCAACCTGATCCAGCCGGCGGCCGTGCTGAGCGACGCGCCGCGCTACCACCTGCTGGAGACGATCCGCGAGGACGGCCTGGAGCGCCTGGCGGCGCGCGGCGAGGCGGCGGGGCTGCGCGAGCGCCACGCGCGGCATATGCTGGCGCTGGCAGAATCCGCCCCGCCCTATGTGCCCGAGGTGCGGCTGGGCGACTGGTACAGCCGTGTCGACGCTGCCCTGGACGACGTGCGCGCCGCGCTCGACTGGTGCGCCGGCCGCGCCGACCCAGAGCCGCTGGTGCGCCTGAGCGCCGCGCTCTGGCCCTACTGGCACGAGTACATGCACGTCGAGGAGGGCCGCCGCTGGCTGGAGCGGGCGTTGACGCGGGCGGTCGAGTCGCCGCCCAGGCGCAAAGCCGCCTTGCTGACTGGCGATTGCATGCTGGCGTTCAGGCAGACCGACTTCCACATCGCGTTCGATCACGCGCACGCGGCGCTGGCGCTGTGGCGGCAATTGGGCGATCACCGCGGGCAAGCGCTGGTGCTCCAGCAGCTCGGCTGGGGCGCCTTTATGATGGGCGGCTCCGCGCAAGCCACTGACCTCTTCGCCGGGGAGGTCGAGCAGTGGCGGCTGATCGAGGAGGCGCAGGGGCTTGCCAGGGGACTCAGCGATTTGGCCGCCGCGTACTACATGTCCGGCGATTTGACCGGCGCCATGCCGTTCCTCCGCGAGACCGTGACCCTCTTGCACGACGCCCAGGATGAGATGGGCCTGGCCCGCTCGGCCAGCGACCGCGGGCTGCACGCGCTGCTGCGCGAAGACCTGGCGGAGGCGATCCCATTGCTGCGCGAGGCGGTCGACCGCTTTCGCTCCGCCGGCCGGCACTACCAGTTGGGGACGACCGTCTTCTATCTGGGCACCGCGCTCTGCTTCGCGGGGCAGCTCGACGACGCCGTCGCCTGCTACAGCGAGGCCCTGCGGCTGCACGAGGAAGTCGCGGACCGGGTCGGCCTGTCGCTCACCCTGCTCGGCTTCGCCGCCGTGGCCCACCGCCGGGGCGACGGCACGCGCGCCGCCACCCTCTGCGGCGCCTCCCGCGCCCTCCAGCACGCGCACCACATCACCCTCCCCCCCGCCGTCCAGGCGCTCTACCAGCGCGAGGTGGGCCTGGTCGTCGAGCTGATCGGCTGCGACGCGTTTGAGGAGGCGTTCGCACTGGGCGGCGAGCTGACGGCGGAGGAGGCAATCGCGCTTGTACGTGGAGCTACCGCATCCTTGTGACAGCCGTCGCGAGACCGCTGGCCCAGAACACGCTCCATCCCGAGCCAAAAGCCTGTTGAGTTCCTGAGAGACCGTCTCAATTAGGTGGCCGCGTGCTTGTGGAATGCGCGATATCGCGCCCCGGCGCGTTCCACTTCGTTTCAGTTCGCCTCCTCCGCGTCCGCAATTTGATACTCCTGCTACAGTCGTTCTACCTGAACCCTCAGAGCGCTTGACCGGCTATCACCGCTCCAGGGGACGGGGTGATGGTCGGCGTGAGGGAGAAGGTTCCTCATGATTGCCGCACGCGGCGCTGGCCTTGGGTCCCACACGTTGTTCTCGTCGCGAGGGCCGCCTATCCCCGGTGGTTGTCGGCGTTCCGGCATGCTGATCGGCAATTGGACGTCAGGGAGCGTATCTCCTAGAGCAGCGTGCGGAAAGTTTGGCCGAGCGTCGAGCGCGGGGAGATGCTTCGCTGCGGCTCAGGATGACCGGGAAGCGGCCATCCTCCTCCGGTCATCCTGAGGCCGCAGCCGACGGATCTCCCTGCTCCGGTCAATGCTTATGCGACCCGCTATAAGGCCAGGCATCTGTGGCCTGGAACGCCACTGGCAGAGGGGAGAGAAATCCATGAGACGATTCCGGTTCGCCGCGGTGGGCCTGCTGGCCGCGACAGCCTTCGTCGGCACGATCTCGGCGGCTTCCGCGAATGACGCGGCGGGTTGCGTTGCCGATTTTTATCAGGTGGCACGCGTTCAATACGGCTGGACGCCGGAAGATGTCGTGCACTACATCAACAACGACGACGATCCCACCTTTCAAGTCGCCAACGCGGGCGATTTGACCCAGGGCGTGCTCCATGGGCAAATCGGCATCCTCGACGAGCAAGGCTCCTACCAGTTCTGTCCTGCCCGTTAAATCCGCTTCTCCTCTAGCGGGCCGACACTCGCCGGCGGTCGGCCCGCCTCACAAAGTCTCAGGCGTGCGAGCGGAGGGACCGGCGGCTC
>DASSHC010000137.1:0-4955 GCA_035693105.1 Thermomicrobiaceae bacterium
TGGAGATGGCCGCGGTCTTCGCGCTGGGGTTGGGCATCACGCTGGTGCCGAACTACCTGCACGACTTTCAGGGCGTGTCCGACGGCGCCATCGGCTTCTTCGGCTCGCTCTCGGCGGTGGGGAGCATCGTGCTCGGCCTGCTGGTCCACCGCGTGCCCGCGCTGCGCCAGCCGGTGCGCGCGGTGGTGCTGGCGCTGGGGGCCGCCGCGCTGGCGCTGCTGCTGGTGCTGGGCGGGCAGTCGCTGCCGGTCTTCGTGGCGGCCTACGTGCTGATCGGCGGCTTCTTCGCCACCTGGACCCTCTTCGAGACGGCCCTCAGCGGCGTCACCCCGGCGGCCTACCGCGCCCGGACCTACGCCCTGGCCGAGCTGATGAGCGGCGCGGGCATCTCGCTGGCGCCCTTCATCGCCGGGGTCCTCTACGAGCGCGACCCCCGCGCGCCGGTGCTGGCCGGCCTCCTCTGCATCCTGGCCGTGGCCGCAACTATGGTCGTCATGCAGCGCCGCGATGCCCTGCCGGCGGGCTACGTCGCTGAGACGGGGTAGACGGTCGGTGAAAAACGCGGCACGATGGGTGACGTCGGAGCGATGCTGCCTCCACGGCCTCACATGACACTCTTACCAGATAACCGGGATGTCATATTGGGCGATCGCGGGGTCGGCACTGAGCAGCGGCAGCCCCTCCAGGAGCGCCTGGGCGACGAGGAGCCGGTCGAACGGATCCCGGTGCAAGAGCGGGAGCGTGGCGACCTCCAGGGCGTGGGGGGTCTCAATAGCCAACTGGGCGAACCCGTTGGCGACCAACTGCTGTGGAATCACCTCCCGCGGGTCGCCCTGGAGCCGTATTCGCCCCAACCGCGCCTTGATGGCGATCTCCCACGCCGAGGCGGCGCTGAACAGCAGCTCGTTCTCGGGATCTTGAATCAGCGCCCGCACGCGCCCTGAGAGGCGACGGTCATCCATGACCCACCAGAGAAACGCGTGGGTATCCAGTAGATAGCGCACTACCCAGCGCGCTCGAACGTGTCGAGGACGTCGTCCGGCAAGGGCGCATCGAAGTCGGGTGCCAGCTCGATGATGCCTTTGGCCAGACCCGGCACCCGTGCTTGGCGGATCGGCACGAGACGCGCCACCGGCTGGCCGTCTCGGGTGATGATCACATCTTCACCCGCGAGCGCGCGAACCACCAACCGCGACAGCTGGCTCTTGGCCTGGTGCATGTTCACTTTGATCTCCACCGCTCACCTCCTCCGTGAGTATAGCTAACTCGGCTAGCTAAGACGATGGCAGGCAGTACTCCCGCGCCGAGCTAAGAATCCTGCGATCGCTCACGCGAACTCACGACCTCAGCGTCAGTGAACAGGGCCGGGCTTCCAGCAGCCCTTGGGAGATACGGAGCCGGTCGAACGGGTCCCGGTGCACACACGACAGCGCGGCTTTTGGCTCGACGAGGCTCCCCGAGCCACGCCAAGGTGCGCCGGCTTCGCGGCCGCGCGCGGCGTGACCAGCCGAACTCCCCAACGGTCTCTTGACGCGGCATCTCCGGCGCGGTCAAATGTGATCCTCAACCGACGCCACACGAGCGGCCGAGGGGTGTCATGTCGAGCGATCACCGGACTCCGTACCTCTTCGTCAGCTACGCCAGCGCCGACCGCGAGCGGGCGCTGGCGTTGGTCGCGCGGCTTGAAGCGGTAGGGGTCGACATCTGGATCGACCGCCACGGCATTCATGGCGGCGCCAACTACGCCGAGGTGATCAGTGATGCCATCAAGGGGGCGGCGGCCCTCCTCCTCGTCGCCTCGCCCGCCGCGCTCGCCTCGCGCAACGTGCGGCAGGAGCTGGCGCTCGGCTGGCGCTACGAGAAGCCCTACCTGCCGCTGCTGCTCGACCCGGTCGTGATCCCGGACGAGCTGGCCTACTGGCTGGAAGGCTCGCAGTGGATCGAGGTGCTCGACCATCCAGCGCAGGAGTGGCTGAACAACGTCGCCACAGCGCTGCGGCCGCTCGGGATCACCTTGCAGCCTTCTCCAGCACGCGAAGCACCGGCCGCCAGTGTTCGCCCGCTCGTGGTCGGCCGCGAGCGCGAGCAAGGACTCCTGCGAGACCACCTCGACCGGATGCTGGCCGGGAACGGGAGCTTGGTACTGGTGGGCGGGGAAGCGGGCATCGGCAAGACGACGCTGGTGGAGGATCTGAGCGCGCGGGCCGAGGAGGCTGGCGCGCTCGTGCTGTGGGGCCACGCCTACGACCTGTCGGTCACACCCCCGTATGGCCCCTGGTTGGAGATCTTCCGCCAGTACCGCGGCCTCACCCTGGACCTGCCGCCGCTGCCGCCCTTCATCTTCGACACGGAGGTGCTGGCCAAGGTCGGCTCTCAAGAAGCCCTCTTCGCGCAAGTCGCCGACTTCCTTCGCGCCGTCGCCGCCCAGCGTCCCCTCCTGCTGGTGCTCGACGACCTGCACTGGTTCGACCAGGCGAGCCTTGACTTCTTGCGCTTTTTGGCGCGGCAGGTTGGCAATCAGCAGCTGGTCTTGGTCGCCACTTACCGCTCCGATGAGCTCCACCGGCACCATCCCCTCTACACGCTCGTGCCGCTGCTGGTGCGGGAAGCCGGTGCGCAGCGTGTGGACGTCCGGCCAATGACTGAGACGGGCCACCGCGCGCTGATTCAGCTTCGCTACCAGCTCTCGCCGCCGGATGCGGAGCGACTGGCGCTCTACCTGGAAGAGCATGCCGAGGGCAACCCCCTCTATGCCGGCGAGCTGTTGCGCACCCTGGAAGACGAGGGCGTGCTGACGCGGGACGAGGCTGGCTGGGTGCTGGGGGACCTCGAGCGGGTGCGGGTGCCGCCGCTGCTCCGCCAGGTGATCGAAGCGCGGCTGGCCCGGCTGCCGGAGTCGACGCGCGAGCTGCTGGACGTGGCGGCGATCATCGGGCAAGCGGTGACCTTTGACCTGTGGGCGACGGTGGCGGAGGCGGACGAGAGCCGGCTACTCGAGGCGGCCGAGGCGGCGGCGCAGACGGCGGTGCTGGAGGTGCTGGCCGATGGCAGCGGGGCCCGCTTCCGGCACGCGCTGCTGCGCGAGGCGCTCTACGAGAACGTGCTGCCGCTGCGCCGGCGCCTCTGGCATCGCAAGACGGCCGAGGCGCTCGCCCAGACGCGCAGCCCCGACCCCGATCGGGTGGCCCACCACTTCCAGCAAGCGGGCGACGAGCGCGCGGTGGCGTGGCTGATTCGCGCCGGGGAGCGGGCGCGCAGAGCCTACGTGTGGGCGACCGCCGTCGAGCGCTTCGATGCCGCCCTGGCCAAGCTCACCGAGCAACAGGCGCCGGCACGAGACCGAGTGGGCCTACTCATGTATATGGGGCTGGCCCTACGCTATGCCGATCCGCGTCGAGCAGTCGCACTCTTCGACGAGACCGCGAAGGTGGCGGCGCAGGCCGGGGCCGCCGGAATGATGACGATCGCCACCTTCTTGGCGGGGTTGTTTCGCTGCAACGTGGGAGAGTTTCGCACCGGGCTACCGATGCTGCTGCGGGCGAGCGAGGCCTTCAATGGGCTCACTCCCGCGGATCAAAAGCTGGTCGCGTCCAACCAGGAGCTGGGCGGGGTCGTGGACGAGTCCTCGATGGCCGGTTCGGTCGTTCTGATCTTAGCGCGGCTCGGGCGATTGCAGGAGGCCAGCACCTGGAGCGCGGCCGTGCGCGACCAGCCCGTCCCGGAGTTGAGCGCCGGGCAGGTGGGCTCACACTACGCTGACGGTCTCTCCGGCTGCGCCGTGCTCGCGGCACAGTTGGGACAGCCGGAGGAAGCCAGGCGGTTTTCTCGCGAGGCAGCGACCGTCTATCGGAACATCGGGCACTTGCAACGGGTTGCGACTGTCCTTGGCGCGGAGCTCCGCCTCGTCCAACTCCCGTATTTCCCCGAGGAGCTGAGCGAACGGCGACAGTTGGCCGATTCGATCCTGCTCGCATCGCGCCAGGCGCAGGGTGGGGGCGGGGTCTCGCACCTCCAGATATACGTGCTGCCGCTCCTTTGGCTGGAGGGCGCCTGGGAGACGGTGCGGGAGATCGCGCTCCGGACTCAGGGCAGCCAGAATTGGGAGCAAAACCAGGAAATCCAGCCGTACCTCGGGCAACTGGCGCACGCGCAAGGTGACGTTGCCCTGGCCCAGCGCGCGATCGCGTCGGTGCTCGTCGGCGGCCCCACCACCAGCCCAGGTGATGCCCGGTTGGTCGAGGCGCTCTCCGTGCAACGGCTGGCCGCTCAGTTGGCCCTCGACAGTCACGACTCCCCCGCCGCACGCACCTGGTTGGAGGCCCACGACCACTGGCTCGACTGGTCCGGCGCCGTCTTCGACCGCGCGGAGGGCGCGCTCGGCTGGGCCCGCTACCACCAGGCCAGCGGCGACCTCACCGCCGCTCGCCAGCAGGCGGAGCAGGCCCTGGCCCACGCCTCCGACCCCCGCCAGCCACTCGCCCTCATGGCGGTCCACCGCATCCTGGGGCAACTCGAGACGGAGGCCGCGCGGTTCGACGCGGCAGAGGAGCACCTGCACGAATCACTGCGACTGGCCGACGCCTGTCAGGCGCCGTTCGAGCGGTCGCTCACGCTGCTGGAGCTCGCGCGGCTGCGCGCGGCGCAGGGTCGGGCCGACGACGCGCGCCGCGTTCTGGCCCAGGTGCGGGCGCTCTGCGAGCCGCTGGAGGCCAAGCCGACGCTGGAGCGGGTGGCGGAGGTGGAGCAGCAGCTCCTGGCGGAGCAGAGCGGTGCCTGAGCCGTCCCCAGCTCTGCGTCAGCTACAGCATCGTGCGGACATCTTGACCGGTAGGGGCAGGCCCCTGTGCCTGCCCTGTTCCCCGTAGGCACCGGCAATGGGGCCATTGAGAACGTGGGTGGCGGCCGAGTTGGCTCGGCACTGGGGCGACGAGGTGGGCAGGCACAGGGGCCTGCCC
>DASSHC010000138.1:0-9262 GCA_035693105.1 Thermomicrobiaceae bacterium
TACTCCCCCTGTCATCCCGAGCGCAGTCGAGGGATCCGTCCTCACGCGTCTTCCATGCCTTTGGACAGCCAAACCGCCCGGCTCAAATCCAACCCTCATGTCCGTCCCCCAGGCTGAGGTCGACGCGGGCGAATCGCGCCCGCGTGCCTGGGTGATTGAAGGATGCGCGCATGAGAGCCGAGGAGCGGATACGCCTGCTGGCGCTGGTCGAGATCGGGTTTCGCCCGGCGCACGCGATGGCGCATGGACCGGCCTACGACGTGTCGACCGGCGACACCCGGTGGTTTCAAGACAACATCCCCTGTCAGGCCGCCTGCCCGGCCGGGACCGACGTGCCGCGCTACATCGCGCTGCTGGCCGATGGGCGCGCCGCCGAGAGCGACGCGCTCAATCGCGAGCACAACATCCTCTCCGGCTGTCTGGGGCGGGTCTGCGCCCGGCCCTGCGAGGCGGCCTGCCGCCGCGGGCTGGTCGATGAGCCCATCGCGATCTGCGGGCTAAAGCGCGCGGCCTACGACCTGGCGCCGCCGCGCCTGCCCGAGCTGCCCCCGCGCGCGAACGGGCTGAGCGTCGGGATCGTCGGCGCCGGACCGGCCGGGCTGGCGGCTGCCCGTGAGCTGGCGTGGGCGGGCTTCACGGTGGTGATCTACGAGCGGCGCGAGGTGCCGGGCGGCATGCTCTGGGCCGGCATCCCGGCCTGGCGCCTGCGGCGCGCGATCATCGAGAACGAGGTGCGCGCGATCCTGACGCTGGGCGTCGAGATCCGCTACGGCGTCCAGGTCGGCGGGCACGTTGCACTGGACGAGTTGCTCACCCGCCACGACGCGCTGCTGCTGGCCGCCGGCTGCCAGGATTCGGTCCGGCTCGGCATCCCCGGCGAAGAGCTGGCGGGCGTGGCGGGCGGGTTGCCGTTCCTCGCGGGCGTCAACCTCGACGGCGGGGGTGCGGAGTTCCGGGGCGCGCGGGTGGTCACCATCGGCGGGGGCTACACCTCGCTCGACTGCGCCCGCACGGCCCTGCGGCTGGGCGCGGACGAGTCGGTGCTGACCTACCGGCGCGACGAGGCGGCGATGCCCGTAGCGGCGGAGGAGCTACGCGAGGCGGCGCGCGAGGGTGTGCGCTTCGCCTTCCTGGCGTCGCCAGGCCGCATCTTGGGCGAGGGTGGGCGCGTGGTGGGCGTGGAGCTGGAGCGCAACCGGCTGGTCACGCGCGAGGGCGAGTGCGCCGAGCTGCCGCCGGTGCCCGGCTCCAGCGTCGTCCTGCCCTGCGAGCGCGTGATCGTCGCCATCGGCCAGCGCCAGCGTGACGATCTGGGGGTGGGCGGCACCGTCAAGCGCCTGCGCTGGCCGGGCGTCCCGGCGGTCGATCAAGAGCTACGCACCGATCACCCGCGCATCTGGGCCGCTGGCGACTTTGTCGCCCGGCCGCGCGACGTGATCTCGGCCATCGCCGACGGCAAGCGCGCGGCGGCGTCGATCGCGCGGGCGCTGCGGGGCGCCGCCCCGAGCGCCCCGGTGGCCGAGCTGACCTCGCTCTCGGCGCCGGACTTCCCCGGCCTGCGCCGGCTGCTGGCCGATGGGGTGGCCGACTGGACCCTGACCACGCTGGCGCGCCGCCTCGACCAGGACGATGACTACCTGGAGCTGCGGCGCCGGGAGCTGCCGCTCCTGGCGCTCGCCGAGCGCGAGATCGGCGCCCCCGGTGGGCTGACCCGCGAGGTCGAGGCGGGGTTCGCCCCGGCGCTGGCGGCGGACGAGGCCCGGCGCTGCCTGCAGTGCCAACTCAACATCTTCATCGACGGCAATGCCTGCATCCTCTGCAATGGCTGCGTCGAGGTCTGCCCTCAGCAGTGCATCGAGATGGTCACGGCCGACCGCCTGGCGGCGATCGACGGCGACACGGTGCTGGCAGAGGCTGCCGCAGCGGCGCTCGGCGACAGTGGCGCCGCCATGCTCATCCACGAGGCGGACTGCGTGCGCTGCGGCCGCTGCGTCGAGCGCTGCCCCACCGGCTGCCTGACGCTGGAGCACTTCCGCGCCGTCGAGCCGGACGTGGTGCCCCATGACCCCGTTGCCGCTGCGCGGGGCAACGAGGGCAGACACAGGGGTCTGCCCCTACCGGCTGGGGCGAGTTGAGCCGAGTTCGGCAGGGCCGGCGCGGAGCGGCAGCGTGACCTCCGCCACCGTGCCCACGCCAACCTGGCTGTCGAGCATGATCCGGCCGCCGTGCGCCTCGACCAGCGCCCGGGCGATCGCCAGCCCGAGCCCGGTCCCGCCCGCAGCGCGGCTGCGCGCCTTGTCGCTGCGGTAGAAGCGGTCGAAGACGTGCTCCAGCTCCCCGGCTGCGATCCCCTCGCCACTGTCCTGTACCCGCAGGCTGGCCTCTTTGCCACACGAGACGACGAGCTGGATCGTGCCGCCGGGGCCGGTGTGCTTGATGGCGTTGTCGAGCAGGATGCGGATCACCTGGAGCAATCGCTCCCCGTCGACCCACACCGGACAGGCGGGCGACGGCGCGACCTCGACAGTCAGGCCGCGCGCCGCCGCCAGCGCGCTCATGCCGGCCGCGGCGGTGGCCGCCAGCGCCCGCAGGTCGTGCGGCTCGCGCCGCAGCGGCAGCTGCCCGGCGTCGGCGCGCGCCAGGGTCAAGAGATCGTCCACCAGCCGGTCGGTGCGATCGACCTCGGCCAGGATGGTGGTCAGCTCGGGCGCGACCTCGGCGACCGGCAGGTGTGGATCGGACAGCGCCAGCTCGGCGTTGGCCCGGATCAGCGTCAGCGGCGTGCGCAGCTCGTGCGAGGCGTCGGCGACGAAGGTGCGCTGGCGCGTGAAGGCCGCGTCGATCGGGCGCATGGCGCGGCGCGCCAGAAAGAGCCCCGCCGGCACCGCGATGACCACGCCGAGCCCGAGACCGAGCAGCGTCAGCCCCTGCAGCAGCGCCAGCTCGCGCTGGTGCTCGTGCAGGCTGCGTAGTGCCTGGGCGGCGCCCACCACCTGCCCGTGGCTGCGCACCGGCAGCGAGAGGACGCGCACCGCGCCGATGCCGCCGACCGTCACCGAGCGGCTGTCGCGCTCGCCGGCCAGCGCGCGCTCGATGCCGGCGCGGACGGGCACACCGCCGAGCTGCACGCCGCGCGGGTTGTAGACGACCTGGCCGCTCGGATCGACCACGAAGACGACGGTGTCGCCGGAGTCGAGCGCCTCCTCGTCGTCATCGTGATCGTCGTCCGACTTGGCCTGCTGGCCGCCGCTCGCACTGAGCCCGCCCTCGGCCCACTGCTTGGCGACCGGCTCCAGCCTCCCGCGCAGTGAGCTATCGACCTCGGCGTTCAGCTCGTGGCGCAGCGCGACGAAGGTGACGCTGCCCAGCAGCAGCACGACGACGATCACGACGGCCGCGTTGAGGATGGCCAGCCGGCGCGCGACGCTGCCGAACACGGCCTACGCTCGCATGGTGTAGCCGACGCCGCGCACGGTCTGGATCGGGGAGGACGTGCCTGCGTCGCCGAGCTTGCGCCGCAGATAATAGATGTAGAGGTCGACCACGTTGCTCTCGGGTTGCGCCTCGTAGCCCCAGACGCGCTCCAGGATCTGGTCGCGCGTCAGCACCTGGCCGGTGTTGCGCATCAGGTATTCGAGCAGGGCGTACTCGCGCGGGCTCAGCTCGACCGGCTGGCCGCCCCGCTCGACCCGGTGGGTGCGCTGGTCGAGCGTCACGCTACCGGCGCGCAGCAGGGCTGCCTGCACCGGCCGCTCGCCCCGGCGGGTGAGGGCGCGCAGGCGCGCCAGCAGTTCGGCGAAGGCGAAGGGCTTGCCGAGATAGTCGTCGGCTCCGGCGTCCAGCCCCTCGACTCGCTCGTCCAGCTCGCGCCGCGCGCTCAGGATCAGCACCGGCGTGTGGACCGTCGCCCGGCGCAGCCGCCGGCTCAACTCCAGCCCGTCGATGCCGGGGAGCATGCGGTCGAGCACGATGGCGTCGTAGATCCCGGCCAGCGCCAACTCTAACCCCTGCTCGCCGTCGTGAGCGAGATCCACCTCGTAGCGTTCCCGGCGCAGGACGCGCGCGATCACCTCCGCCAGGCCCACCTCATCTTCGACCACCAGGATGCGCATGGTCGCGCCGGTTACCTTCTAGCCCGTGTCGCTCATGCCGCCGCGCGACCCCGGCGCAGCAGGCGAAAGGCGATCAGAAAGACGACCACCGCGGCGCTCGCCAGGTAGAGGAGCAGCGCCCACAGCCGGTGGCTGTCGCTGCCCGCGCCGAGCCCGTGGGCTAGCGCCATGAGCCAGAGCGGGAACGCGCCGTAGTGCAGCAGCCGCCAGCCGCGTTGCCCAATGACGCGCCGCAGCGCGAAGCTTGCCGCAATGATAACCATTCCGTAGCCCGTCAGGATGCCCAGATCGGTCCAGGGCTGGCGCACGAACGACCGCAGCGGCAGCAGGACGCCCAGCAGGCCGAGCGGCACGGTCGGGTCGATCGCCAGCGAGAGGAGATGGAGCGCCAGGAAGACGAAGGCCAGCTCGGTGGTGAAGCGGTGCGCGTCCCAGGCGGCGGCGCGGCCGCCGAGCCCGAGGAGGCTGGTCGTCAGCCCCAGGCCGGAGACCACCGACCACCAGAGCAGGAGGTAGAGGGTGAACCCCGAGGCCCGCGCCAGATACCAGGTGGCCGGGCTGGGCGAGACGCCGGCCAGGAGCGCGACGGCCAGCAGCGCCGCCATCCCCAGCGCGACCAGCAGCACGCCGAGCGGGGCCGCGAGCGAGCCGCGCCGGGCGGCGCGGCTCCCCACGGGTGAGGTTCTGGATGACACCTGAGTCACCTTCTTCCAATCGAGGGCGCGAGTATTGGTCGCGTAGTCGGCCGCAACTTCCACGGATTTGTGAGGCCGGCGTGGCGGCTGTCGCAGCGGAGAGATCCCTTCGACAAGCTCAGGGCAGGCTCTTCGCTGCGGTTCAGTACTCCGGCCATCGTCATTTGTCCGACTGCTGCCGCGGCGGTTGCGCTCTGCCGTGTAGCATGAGTGCCGCGTGACGCGCGGGGCTGAAGCCGCCGCGCTAACCTTTGACGAAAGCCTGCTGAAGCAGGCTGGGAGTGACGACGATCTGCAATCAATCCATGGAATCCGACGCATTCATCCGGCGGACCTCAGCCTGTTTCAACAGGCTTCGTCTGCTAGCGCTGCGGCTTCAGCCCGGCGCGACCCCCGGTACTCGGCTACCATCGAGGCCACCACAGTCCGTTTCAATTCGAACAAATGGCGATGGTCGGAGAACTCAGGATGCCAAGGGTGAGGTTCACTTTCCCCCTGTCATGCTGTGGCCGCAGCCGGAGGATCTCCCGGATTCTTCTTGTGAGGCATGGCGTGACCGGCGCTCTCGGTCCGGCACCACTCACGACGAGCTGGTGCGCACTTTGGGCTGCGCCGCCCGGCGCGGCGCGGCGAGCTGAACCCCGCCCACGCTCTGCCGCGCGCCGCCGGCCGCGGCCCCCGACGGCAAGCTCGTGGTCGCCGGTGGCGCGGCGGCCACCGGCTGGGATTGCTGGTCCTGCGCCACCGTCAGGCCGAAGAGGGCCAGGAAGCTGCCCAGCGCCCCGGCCAGGATCAGCCGCTTGAGCCGCGACCGCCGCTCCAGCGTCGCCACCTGGCCCCGCGTCGCCAGCCCGGCGCGCGGCGCGCGCAGCCGGTCCAGATCAGTCGTGGTCATGGTGCTGCTCTCCATGCTGGTCGTGCTCGTGATCGTCGTGCTGCTCGTGCGCATCGGCGTGGTCGTCGCCCTGGTACACCGCCTCGTTCGCCTGCGGCAGGTCGGCTGGAACCACGTCGAGACCCGAGCCGGAGTCCACCAGCGGCAGCGAGGGGTCGACCAGCGCCGGCGCGGCCGCCTGGGCCGGCGCTTGATACAGCGGACGCAGCAAGACCACGCCAAAGACGAGCGTGAACACGACCGCCAGCACGGCGGCGCCCCACAGGGCCGTTCCTCGCGACATCGTGGGCTTCCCCTTCCTGAGTACCGTCGCGCTCGACCATCGCGAGCGCACGGCATCAGTCTGGCGGCGGCGCTTTTGAGCCAGATTTGAGCGGGGCAGGATGAGCCTGGATACGTCGAGTGGCTGAGCCGGTCAGTCTCCCGCAGCGTGTGTCGCGCCGGCGGCGATCAGGCGGCGGACGACGCGCATGTCGGGGCCGAGCCGCGCCAGGTGGGTGACCAGGTCATCTGCCGCGGCCCGCAGCGCCTCGTCGCTCATCGGTTCGAGCGCGTCGAGGATGAAGAGCGCCGTGGTGGTCTCGTCGCCGAGCTGGGTTCGGCGCCCCTGGCGCCAGTTCCAGCGCCGGCAGGTCACGCCGGCGTCGTCGCGCCACACCACCTCGCCGGGGTCGGGATGCTCGATCACCACGTCACCGTGCTCCAGCGTGTCGAAGGGCTCCTGACCGGTGGCACGGACCAGCCGCGGCGCGCCGGCGTAGCGGGCCAGGTCTTCACCACCCAGCGGAAGCTGGTGCAGCACCGAGATCGCGTTGTAGAGGTCGGTGAGCCGGTTCACGCGCGGTAGTCCGGACGCCGCGCGACGCAGCAGCGCCTCCAGGCTGTTGCGGGTGCGTTGCGGTTTGGCCCCGAAGGCGCGGTACGCCTCGCGCCAGGCCGCCACGTGCGGGAGCTGTTCCGCCAGCCGGTCGCGCAGCAGCTCGCTGGCCGCGGCCTCCGCCGTCTGGAGCAGCGCGTCGCTCGTCTCGTCACTCGCGCCGGGAACGAGCCCGTCGGCGGCCAGCAGCATGGCGCGATAGTCCGGCCGCAGCGCGAACACCGCGGCCTCGACCGAGCCGCCGGCGAGGAACTCCTGGAGCCTGATGAGGTCAGGCATTGGCAACCTCCGCTCGGGAGCCGGACCCCACGCCCGGCTCGAAGACAGCCAGCGAGAACCTCGCCGGCTCCGTGGCCGGATTGGCGTAGGCGTGCGGCACGTCGCCCGGGAACGCGGCCGCGTCGCCGGTACTGAGCGTGACCGGCTCGCCCCCGACATGGACCACGAGCGTGCCCTGTTGGACCTGCACCAGCTCCCTGGTGCCCGGCGTGTGGGCCTCGCTCCGATGCTGGTCGCCAGGGGCCAGGGTCCAGTCCCACAGCTCGACCACATCCGGCGGTTCGGTGCCGGCCACCAACACCCCGCGACCCCCGGACTCACTGGTCCAGAGAGCGGCGCCGTCGCCATGACGGGTGACCTTCACTGGCCTGGGTCGCGGTGGCTCGACCAGGGCCGGCAGCCCGACGCCGAGCGCGTCGCTGATCCGCAGCAGGATCCCCACGCTGGGGTTGGCCGCGCCCTGCTCGACGTTGATCACCATGCGGCGACTCACCCCGGCCGCCTGCGCCAGCTGGTCGAGCGTCCAGCCCCGTGCCTGCCGCTCGTGTTTGACCCGGGCGCCGATCGCCGACGCCAGGGCCGCGGTGCGCTGACCGGCGAGTGTAGTATCGTGCATTGCCACCTCCACCGATCGATCGCGCGCTCAGCTCGGCACGTGCTGTTCTAACTGAAATCAGATGCGAGCTGCCAATGCCAGGACCGCAGCACGCTAAACTAATAGTGCAGTATACTGCATCTAGAGAACAAGCGTGCCTCCTGCCGGCCGCGAACGCATGCGACCGGGCAGCAAGCAGAGGCGGGGCAACCGTCGCCGGCCTCCATGCGTTAGGTAGCTGGCACCGACCGTCAAGGCCGTGGCTGGCCTGCTGCCTGGAGGGGAAGGGAATCTGGTGACCTGCCGGCGAGCGCGGGGACGCGCTCTGTTTGTTTCTGTCCTGCTGTCGATCGCCACACTGCTGCTCCCACTGCTCCCGTCGCTCACCCCACGCCCCGCCGCCGCCCGCGGCAGCGCGCCCAACGACTTCTACGGCATCGTCGGGCGCGACCCCTGGTACGAGTACAACTCCGATCCGGTCGACTACCCGAACGACGTCAACCAGGCGTTTCTGGAGAACATGGCCGACGGCATGGCGACCATGGGCGCCGGCTGGGTGCGCATCGAGATCCACGCCGAATACGACGTGCCCAACGGCCCCGGTCCGATCGACTTCAGCAAGATGGACTGGTACATCCAGCAACTCGCGCCTAAGTACGGGCTCAAGGTGCTGCTGGTCCTGGGCGCCGGCACCATTGGTGACCTGGATAAGACCTACCAGTTCCAGCACATCAACGATCAGCCCGGCGCCGACGGCCTCAATCTCTGGGGGCGCACCTACCTGCAGTACGTCAAGCAGGTCGTCGATCACTACGGCGACGGCGTGGCCGCCTACGAGATCCTCAACGAGGAGAACGCCAATATGCAGCTGAGCACGGAGACAGCCGGGTCCGTGAAGGAGGTCAACCCGGCGATCTACGGCCAGCTCATGAGCCGCATCTACAGCGACAACAAGGCGGCGCACCCCAACGTGCAGTTCATCGTCGGCGGACTGCTCTACGACGACATCATCCCCGACGGCCACGAGAAGTGGCTGACCCGCCTCTACCAGGCCCCGGCGGTCGTCGCCTTCCACCAGGCCAACGGCACATACCCCTGGGACGGCGTCGGCTTCCACCCCTACTTCCTCACGGCGTCCCAGATACCGGCCGAGGTCACCAAGCTGCACAACACGCAGTTGGCTCATCAAGACACGAGCGGCATGTGGATCACCGAGATCGGCAAGGCGGCCCAGCCGGCCGATTGGACCAGCTACGGCATCATGGACCCGACGCCCGACGAGCAGGCGCAGGACGACTTCTTGCAGGCCGTCTACACCGAGCTGCGCGACCAGACGCCCTTCGTCGAGCGTGTCTTCTGGTTCAAGTACGAGGACTTCGGCAACAACGGCGAGTACGCCAACTGGGGGTTGGTGCGCCTGCGTGACTCCGCTTTCCACTACGGCCCCGAGGCCGCGCCCTGGCCGCGCAAAGACGCCTATCGCGTCTACCAGTCGCTGGCCAAGCCCGGCGCCTCGCCGGCCGCGCGGATCGCCTCGTCGCCCGATCTCGGCCCGCGCGTGCGCTACTTCCCCGAGACTGGCCACACCCTGCGCGACCCCTTCCTCGGCTACTGGGAGGAGCACGGCGGGCTGGCGCAGTTCGGCTACCCGATCACCGAGGTCTTCGACGTCCAGGGCCGGCCGGTGCAGTACTTCGAGCGCGCTCGCTTCGAGTACCACCCCGAGTTCAGCGGCACGCCCTACGTGGTCGAGCTGGGCCTGCTCGGCCGCTACGTGACGCGCGGGCGCCAGTTCCCCGCCGAGCCGCC
>DASSHC010000139.1:0-6309 GCA_035693105.1 Thermomicrobiaceae bacterium
GGGCAGGCCCCTGTGCCTGCCCACCTCGTCGCCCCAGTGCCGAGCCAACTCGGCCGCCACCCACGTTCTCAATGGCCCCATTGCCGGTGCCTACGGGGAACAGGGCAGGCACAGGGGCCTGCCCCTACCGATCAAGATGTCCGCGATACGCTGTAGCCTGCCGAAGGCAGGATTCATTCTGGGCCGGTAGCTGCCGCCCCAGCCTCAAGCACGCCAGAGAGTGTTCCCAGCGGTGACGTAACCGACGCTCTAGTCCGCCGCCATGCGGCAGTAGCAGGAGGCGTGGATGGGGATGTCGGCCCGCGCCGCCGCCAGGTCGAGCCGCTGCTTGAGCAGCGCGGCCGGCTCGCGCTCGCCCAGCCGCTCCAGGCACTCGTGGTAGCCGTGCAGGCTCCAGATGTTCTCCGGGTGCTGGCAGGCCCGCGCCAGGCTGCCGTCCAGCCCCAGATCGGCGCGGTAGACCGCGGCGGCCTCCGCCACGTGCCCCTGCTCCAAGAGCAGCGCCCCCAGCGCGTGCCGCGCCGGCTGCATCCAGCCCCAGGGCTCGTCGTAGAGCAGCCCGTCGTCGAGCGCCACGGCGTGGCGCAGCTGGGCGAAGGCGTCCTCCTCGTTGCCCCGGCGGTACTCCAGCTCGCCGGCCAGCATGGCCCGCGCGATCTCCAGGATGTCGAGGCAGCGATTGTTGAAGAGCATGCGCGACTCCGGCACGCGCGCGGCCGCGGCCGCGAAGCGCGCCTGCTCCGCCTCCGCCTCGGCCACGCGGCCGGTGGCGGCCAGGGCCACACCCCGGGCGTAGTGGCTGAGCGCGGTGGTGACGCAGTAGAGCGCCTGATCCTCGGGCAGCGGCGAGTCGAGGATCGCCTGCCACTGGCCGAAGCGGATCAGCACGTGCAGCCGGACGCCGAGGAAGCCCTCCAGCCAGTCGGCCATGTTCGGCTCGGTCCTCTCCACCAGCTCGCGCGGGATGGTACCGAGCACCTCGTCGGCGGCCCGCAGCGCCGTCTCGTACTGGCCCAGGAACATGGCACCGTAGACCTTGAAGTGGAAATCATGCACCCGGTAGAGCGTGTAGAAGTTCATCGCGCCCTCGCGCGCCAGGTACTTATTGTCGGCCTCGATGGCGGCGCTGTTCCCGGCGACGACCGCGTGGTAGTTGCCGCAGAGGACGTCGATGTGGGTCGGCATGTGGCGTAGGTGGCCGGCATCGGGCACCAGCTCGCGCAGCCAGTCGGCCACGCGCAGCGCTCGCTCCGGCTCGGGCGACATCTCCATTAGATGGATATACATGTGCAGCACGCCCGGGTGCGTGCGGGCGGGCAAGCTCTCCAGCGCCCGCTCCAGCACCGCCCGCGCCTCCAGCGTGCTGGCGCCCGCGGCCGGCTGGCCGGTCGGCAGGTCCCAGAGCTGCCAGGGGGTGCGGTTCAAGAGCGCCTCGGCGAAGAGCGCGACCACGTCCAGCTGGTCGCGGTAGTCGTGGTAGACAGCGCGCATGGCGTCGGCGTAGTCGTCGTTCCAGACCGAGCAATCCTCGACCGGGACCGCTCGCGGGTAGCGGGCCGTGAGCGCGGTGATCAGCGCCTGCTCGACGGGGGCCGCGTGGCCCCGCAGCGCCAGGGCGCGCTGGCTGGCGGCGAAGGTGCGCGCGACGGTCTTGCCGAGCTCGGCGGGCTCGAGCATCGCCCAGGTCCTGTTGTAGTTCGGCCCGGCGGCGTAGGCCACGCCCCAGTGGGCCATGGCGCAGCCCGGGTCGTGCTCGATCGCACGCTCGAAGCAGCGCCGCGCCTCCACGTGGTTGAAGCCGTAAGTCCAGTTGAGGCCGCGATCGAACCAGCGCTGGGCTTCGGGCGAGGCGGTCGTGATCGGCCAGGTGTGCGCGCCAAGGTCGTAGTAGTCGCCCACTGCCCTCTCCCTCTCCCTCTCCCTCCGCTCGGACGTGCGAGCGCGGCGTGATGCGGTTCGTGTCTGGGTCTGGCCTCATCGTAGCAGGAATGCGACCGGCCACCAAGCCCCCACGCGGCAGCCTCCGGCTCCAATCGCTCGCGCCACGATGATGGCCACAGAGAGGGCTGGGCGCTTCGGCTTTGGGCTAATCCCCCGCGTAGGCGCGCTCGAGCGGGGCGATGTCGATCCTGGACATCCGCAGCATGGCCTGCATGACGCGGTTGGCCCGCTCGCGGTCCGGGTCGCCCAGCAGCTCGAGAAGTCTCGACGGCACGACCTGCCAGGAGACGCCGAACTTGTCCTTGAGCCAGCCGCAGGGGCCGGTCTCGCCGCCCTCGGAGAGCCTCTCCCAGAAGTGCTCGACCTCCTGCTGCGAGCGGCAGTCGATCACGAACGAGATGGCCTGCGAGAACTGGAAGACCGGCCCGCCGTTGAGCGCGACGAACTCCTGCCCGGCGAGCCGGAAGGCGACGGTCATCACCGTGCCCGCCTGGCCCGGGCCGGCTTCGCCGTAGCGGATCACTTCGGTGATCTCGGAGTTGTCGAAGATCGAGGCATAGAACCGGGCCGCTGCCTCGGCCTGGCTGTCGAACCACAGGAACGGGTGAATCTTCTGCTCCACGGTCGGCTCCTCCTACGTCGCGTCGCCGCGCCCACGGCTGCCCAACCGCAGCCTCTCCATTTGGTCGAACGGGATGCGCGGAAATCGACAGCGGCTCAGGATCGGGGCGCCGAGTTGGCGGGTGGCGCGCCCGGCTCCGGCCGGTGGACGTGATGGGCGACCTGCTCCGCCTCGTGCATCGGGAAGAAGAGCGCCCGCAGCAGATCGCGGAAGAAGAAGCGTCCCCACCAGCCGACCGAGAGCGTGGCGAAGAAGAGGATCACGGCGTCGATGCTGTCGCGCCCCTGCCTGGCCCAGTAGACGTCCTCGAGGTCGAGCCAGAGGGCGAACTCGTCGAGGGTGAGCGCCGCGCCGAGCCCGTAGAGGAGCGCGGTCAGCCGGGAGCCCCAGGCGGAGGCCCGCGACAGGCCGGTGCCGAACTGATGCAGCCAGAGGAAGCCGACGCCGAGGAGGCTGAAGATGCCCCAAACCAGATGGTGGATGTGCGTCGTGCCGTGGGAGAGGTTGTGGAAGGGGCCGCGCTGGTCGCGAATGGCGTGGGTGATGGTCCGGACGGTGGCGAAGGTCAGCAGAAACCCGAGCGAGGCCAGGAACTGCCGCTCCTGCCGCTGCCCGTGGAAATGCCGCCGATAGATCGCCAGCAGGCGCCCGAGGCTCATCCCAGCTCCGCTCGGCACCGCACGCTCCTCGTCGCCGGCAACGATAGCACGCCAGCGGCGAACGCGACTCCGGAGCCGTCCCGCATCGGCCACAATGACTGTACGTGGATTTTGGCGTTCGTCACGCTCCGGGAAGGCACCGGGGCGGAAGGGCGACATGGCAGCGGGCGATTTCGGCGCTAAGAGCACAGGTAACAGCGTTACCAGATTGTCTGGAGACCAGCCGTGCGAATCTGCCGGTCTCGGGTAATCAGCGGCACATCATACAAGCGGGCGGTTGCCGCGATCATCCGGTCCGGTAGGTCCGGCACTCGCTCTCGGTCGATGGTCGGCAGGGCGCTCGCCACGGTGCGATCGAGCGGCAATTCGCGCAGCACGGCGCCTGGCAGGTCGAGCGCGCTCATCAGACGGCTGAACGCCGCCGGATGGATACGCCCCTTCTCAACGAGATAGACGATCTCGGCAAGCGTGATGGCCGAGCATCCGACCTGATGGCCATCGGCCGCAGCCGACTCGATCGCTGTCCGGGCAGTAGTGGAGAGGCGCGGATCGTCGTAGAGATACCAGATCACCGTGTGGGTGTCGGCGACGGCCCGAAGCATCAGGGTGTGGGACGCGGAAACTTGGCCCAGGCTTCCCGTCGCTCAGCATCGATCTCCTCAGTCGAGGGTGCTGGACCAAGATCTTTGAGCAATCCGAGCAAGGAGCGGCTCTCGGTCGGACGGCTGGCGGCGAGCGCGCGCTCGATCTCCGGCGCCATCTGCGCGATCAGACGCACCTGATCACGCGGCGACAGCCTGCGGACGAGATGGAGCACCTCTTCGAGGGTCACCGGAGAATGCGGCTGGGCCATCGTCCACCTACCATTACGCGAATACAAAGCAAGGAGCCAGGAGTGTGCGGTGTTGGTCATGCACACGTCTGGCGGGAGAACCGCGCCGCCCGCGCTGTGTGCGCCGGAGGGTTCGTTGAACCGGCTCCGCTCCCAATTGTACCCTCTCGCGTACCGCCTCACCGATGAGGACCGCCTCGTCTATCCGCTGAAGCGCGATCATGCCGGAAGAGTTATGTCGCGCGGAATAAGCACGGCGCACGCGCCATGTCATCAGCGCCCCCGCAGGAGTGGCGAGTGACAGACGCTTATGGGGTCTCATCGGACACGGCGCACGCATCTTTCGGCCGCCGTGCGCGCCGGCCGCTTTGCCTTATGTCGTATACGGGAAACATCCAGCGGGCCACACTCCGCGTAGAGCGGGTGTACCGGCCGGTATCAGGCATTCGACGAGCCATTCGACGAAGGGAATACGACATGCAGCGACGAAAGTACGCGCTGTTCGTCGACCTCCAGACGGCGGTTTTGCGCAGGCAGCGGCGCTGGCGCATGCTCGGGATGCTCGCGGCCACGGTCATGGCGCTCGCGCTCGTGGCGGGCGCGCAGGCGTCGGGCACCCCGGCGCTCGCGCTCTCGCCGGCCTCGCTGACGTTCGCGGCGCAGGATACCGGCACCACCAGCGCGCCGCAAACGATCACGGCGACGAACACCGGCACCGCCCCGCTCTTCTTCAACAACGTCGCCTTCAGTGGCGGCGACGAGCTCGACTTCACCATCGTCAGCGACGAGTGCATCGGCACGACGCTCGCCGTCGGCGCGAGCTGCGGCATCGCGGTCACCTTCTCACCGACCACCACCGGCACGCGCTCGGTGACCATCGCCTACACCGACAACGCGCCGAACAGCCCGCAGACGGTGCCGGTGACCGGGGGCGGCACCGGCACGGCCGCGCCGCTGGCGATCAACGACCAGTTCTTCACCTGCGCCAACGGGGTCTGCGACGTGGGCGCCGGCAGCAATGTCTTCGTGAACAATTTCTTCACCACCACCTTCGAGGCCAGCGGCGGCAGCGAGCCCTACACCTGGTCCGGCCAGGTCCCCGCCGGCATGACGCTGCGGCCCTCCGGCCTCGTCCTCGGCGCGCCAACCAGCCTCGGCACGCAGACCTTCCAGGTCACGGTGACGGACGCGGCCGGCAACTCGGTGACCGGCGCCTTCTCGCTGACCGTCACCAGCTCGCCGCCGCCGACTCCCCCCGGCTGCCAGACCGGCGGCACCCGCAAGGAAGCGCTGAGCGGCCCCACCTTCAACGGCAAGCGGCCGCGCGGCGAGGCCCAGGCCGATGAGTCGCAGTTCAGCGGCTGCGGCGGCTTCAGCCTGCTCACCGTCAAGGTCTCCAACGTCAACCTGCCGGACGGCACCGTGCTCTGGGTCACGCTCGACTTCAAGCCGGTCGGCACGATCACGCTGCGCGGCGGCTCGGGCACGATGCCGACCTACAACATGGGTCGCTTCGGCGTCTCGCGCGACCAGATCCGCGTCTTCAATTCGCTGCCGGACAACAGCCCCTTCACCCAGATCCTGAGCGGCGGCGGCTTCTCCTAATCCGCTGCTCCCGATCGGCGGTTGCTCGCCCGGATTCAGCGAAGAGTCCGGGCGGCAACCCCAGCCGGCGACGCGCCGGGCAACCCTGCGGACTAGAGCAGGATGCGGAGAGGTTGGCCGCGCCGTCGGAGCGGAGCGATGCTTCGCTGCGGCTTGGATCCTTCGGCAAGCTCAGGACGACAGGGGGAACGGAGCCTATGCCCGGTCATCCTGAGTAGTCCGGCCAGCGTCATTCATCCGGTTGCGTGCCCTCGGTGGTGGCTGCCCTGGAGCCTGCGTGCCGCGTGGCGCGCGGGGTTGATGGCGTTTGCGTCATTATCCTGGAGTGCCGTCGCCGGGGGACGCGCGGGGTTAAAACCACCGCGCTAGCAGACGAAGCCTGTTGAAACAGGCTAGGATCGTGATGGCGTAGGCCAGGTTATTGCAGCAAACGCCATAAACACGCCGCGGTCCGCCGGATGAATGCGTCGGATTTCATGGACTGATTGAAGATCGCCGTAACCTCTAGCCTGCTTCAGCAGGTTTCCGAAGATCTAGCGCGGTAGCTTATGGCGTTTGCGGCAATAATCTGGTGTACGCCATCACGATCCTAGCCTGTTTCAACAGGCTTCGTCTGCTAGCGCGGTGGTTTTAACCCCGCGCGCCCCCCG
>DASSHC010000140.1:0-13691 GCA_035693105.1 Thermomicrobiaceae bacterium
GTCGCTCGTTCGATGTGAATCGTTGGATAATACATAATTGTACAAGGATACTCTTCCGTATCGGAATCTATAGGTGCAGCTTAAGGAACCAGCGCGAGCGAAGGAGACGGCTCGCAGCGCAGCCGAAGGACCCGCGCCCCACGCGGTACGCAACCCGCCCGGTAGGCCACGAGCGTACTCCAAAGCGCGCACGCGCGGGCGAGGAGTGGGGACCGCAGACAACGTGGAGCGGCACCATACGCACGCGATAGGCGCTCACGTCCCCCGATCGCCCGCCGTGCCGCTGCCTGGCTGAGAAAACACTCATCTTCTCCTCAGCGCCATTTCAGGCAGGGGCGCTATTCTCCTTTGCGGATAGCGGCTGGATCCGTGACGGAGGAGCATGAACGCCGAAGTGGTTCCCGGGCAGGCGGGGGAAACCCTCGCTCCGGCGGGCGAGCGGCGCCTGGCGCTGGCGCTCGGCTGGGAGCACGCCGCGCTGGGCGGCATCCTGGCGCTGGCCGCGCTGCTGAACGCCTACCAGATCGAGCGCGAGGGCTACGGCAACACCTACTACGCCGCCGGCGTCAAGAGCATGCTCGCCGGCTGGCATAACTTCTTCTTCGTCTCCTTCGACCCGGGCGGCTTCGTAACCATCGACAAGCCGCCGCTCGGCTTCTGGCTGCAGGCGGCCAGCGCGGCGCTCTTCGGTTTCCACGGCTGGAGCCTGATCCTGCCGCAGGTGCTGGCCGGCGTGCTCTCGGTCGCGCTCCTCTATACGCTGGTGCGCCGGGCCTTCGGCGCGGCCGCCGGCCTCGCGGCCGCGCTGGTGCTGGCGCTGACGCCGGTCGCGGTCGCCACCAACCGCAGCAACATCGTCGATAGCCTGCTGGTGCTGGCGGTGCTGCTCGGCGCCTGGGCCGTGCTGCGCGCCGCGGACAGCGGCCGGCTGCGCTGGCTGCTGCTGGCGATGCTCTTCGTCGGGCTCGGCTTCAACATCAAGATGCTGGAGGCGTACCTCGTCGTCCCCGCCTTCCTGCTGCTCTACCTGATCGGCACGCGCCTTCCCTGGCGCACGCGGCTCTGGCAGTTGGCGCTGGCCGGCGTGGTGCTGCTGGCCGTCTCGCTCGCCTGGGCTACCGCGGTCGATCTGACCCCGGCCGGTCAACGTCCCTACGTCGGCTCCAGCAGCGACAACTCCGAGTACAACCTGATCTTCGGCTACAACGGCCTGCAGCGGCTGGAGGGCCGGCGCGGCTCCTTCTTCAGCCTGCTGCGCACGATCACCGGCAGCAGCGAGCCGGCGGCCAACGGCGCGCCGGGCGGTGCGCCAGCCGGCGGGCCGGGGAGCAGCGGCGAGAACGGACCCGCCGGCTGGAGCCGGCTCTTCAATCGCCAGTTGGGCGGGCAGATCAGCTGGCTGCTGCCGCTGGCGCTGCTCGGCATCGTGGCGCTCGCCTGGCGCGGCCGGCCCCGCCGCGCGCTCGACGCGCGCCAGCGCCAGCTCGTCCTCTGGGGAGGTTGGCTCCTGACCGGCGTGGTCTTCTTCAGCGTCGCCGGTTTCTTCCATAGTTATTACCTGGTGATGCTGGCGCCCCCGCTCGCCGCGCTGACCGGCGCCGGGCTGGTCAGCCTCTGGGACGACTATCGCCGCGGCGACTGGCGCGGCTGGCTGCTGCCCACCGCGCTGCTGCTGGCGGCTTACGCGCAGTGGCGCCTGCTGGCTCCCTATCCCGCGTTCAGCCGCTGGCTGACGCCGGTTATCGCCGCCGGCTGCCTGGCCGCCGCGCTCGGGCTGGCCGCCGCGCGCCTGATTCCGCGCCCACACCTGCGTGCCCATGCCGCGCGGCTGGCGCCGGTCGCGGCCATCGCGGGCGCGCTGGCGCTCCTGCTGGCGCCCGGCACCTGGGCTGCCGAGACGACGCTGCACGGCGGGGGCGGGGCGACCCCGGTGGCTGGGCCGAGCGCCGCCGGGCGGCGCGGCTTCGCCGGCCTCGCCTTCGCCGCCGGCTCTCCGGCCGGACGGGCCGCGAATCAGCCAGGCTCCAGCTTCGGAGGCGACTCCCGATCGGCCGATAGCGCCCTGGTCCGCTATCTCGAAGCCCAGCAGGGGAGCACGAAGTTCCTGGTCGCGGTGCCCAACGCCAACAGCGCCGCGCCGCTGATCCTGGCCACCGGCAAGCCGGTCATGGCGCTCGGCGGCTTCAGCGGCGGCGATCCGATCCTGACGACCGACGATCTGGCCCGCCTGGTGCGGAACGGCACGGTGCGCTTCTTCCTGCTGCAGGGTGCTTTTGGCGGCTTCACCCGGCCCGAAGCGAGTGACTTCTCGCCGCGCGCAGGCCGTGGCGGCTTCGGCGGCGCGGAGCGGCCACGCGCGCCCGAGGGCGGCGCCCTGGTCGAACCGCCAGCGCCGCGGACCAGCGTGCCGGGCGGCTTCGGTCGCGGTGAGGGGAGCCTGGAGAGCTGGGTCGCCAACGAGTGCCGGCCGGTCCCTGTCTCTCAGTGGGGCGGCGTCATGGCGCGGCCGGGAGCCGGCGGCTTTGGCTTCGGGACGGGCACCCTCTACGATTGCTCCGCCGCTCGAACGGGCAGCTAGCGGATGCATGCCCCGAACGCCATCCGCGCGCGCTGGCGTCACCCGCTGCTGCGCCCGCTGCGCTTCGGCGCGGTCGGCCTGGCCTGCAGCGGGGTGCAACTCGCCGTGCTGGTGACGCTGGTCGAGCTGGGTCTGCGCCACGATGTGGCGAACCTGGCCGCCCTGCTCGTCTCCACTCAGGCCAGCTTCCTGCTCAGCGCGGCGTTCATCTGGCCGGATCGTCCGCTCGCCGCCCGCGCCGCCGGGCGATGGCTGCGGCGCCTGCTCGCCTTCAACCTGACCTCGTTCGCCACGCTCCTGCTCAACGAGGTCGTCTACCTGCTGGCGCTCCCGCACGCGCACTACGTCGTCGCCGCCATCTGCGGCATCGCGGTCGCGGCCCCGGCCAACTACCTGATCGAGCACTACCTGGTCTTCCGCCCCCACCGGGCGCGCGGGCATGGTTTTGGGCCGGTATGAAACGCCCCTTCTCCCAGACTTGGGAGAAGGGGCCGGGGGATGAGGGCTCCTCGTGGGGAGCAGGATCCGCCCTATGCGTGCATCGTCGCCCAGTACTCCGCGCCCAGGCGGCTGAGCAGGACGTCGAAGCGCGCTGGCCAGGCGCCGGGGTGCCACTCGAAGCGCTGCCGCTCGAAGTACTGCACCGTGACACCGTTCTCCTGGAGCTCCTCCGAGATCGGGTAGCCGAAGATGGCCAGCCCGCCGAAGGTGTCCCAGTAGGACTTGAAGCCGCCGCCGAGGTTGTGCCCGGTCTGCTTGAAGTAGACCGAGCCGGGCGCGTGGCTCGCGCTGGCCCGCTGGAACGGCGCCGTGCCGCGCAGGTTCTTGGCGTCGGCCAGCATGTCGCCCAGCAGGCCCAGCTCGACGTCGTAGCGGTCGGGCCACTCGCCGGGATGCCACTCGAAGCGGGCGCGCTCGAAGTACTGCACGGTGTGACCGTTCTCCTGCATCTCCTCGGTGATCGGGTAGCCGAAGATCGGCAGGCCGCCGTACTGCCACCAGTAGGCGCGGAAGCCGTGGCAGAGATTGTGGCCGGTCTCGATGAAGAAGTCGCAGCCGGGGTTCGGGCTGGGCTGCATGGCCGGCGGGGGCATCGTGCCGGGCGCGACGCAGCCGACCGCCGGACCGCCCGGCTGGGTGTTCTCAACACCCGAGGTCACGATCATGCCTGGTCCGGGATAGTCGATCTTGGTGCCGCTGCCGCCGATGAAGCCGAGCTGCTGCAGCGCGGCGGCCGCGTCGCCGACCGTGGCGAAGGCATTCGCCTCGAAGGCCAGATCGTTGGCCGGGCGCGTACCCAGCGCGTAGTTGGCCAGCACGCGGTGCTCGGCCTCGACCGCGCCGATCTGGTAGGCGACCTTGACCAGCTCGGGCTGGCCCATCTGGGTGAACTCGGCCATGGCGGCGGTGTAGGCCGCGATGAAGGCCGCCTCCAGCGCTACGATCGTGCCGAAGAGGGTGTCGTAGTCGGTCAGCAGCTTGGGATCGGGGATGGTGAAGGTGCTAGTGAGCGGCTTGGCGCCGGCCGCCGTCAGGTAGTCGAGGTGGTATTGCTCCTCGGCGCGGGCGGCCTGCAGGATGGCGATGACCGGGTCGGGGATCGGCTTGTTGTATTTGCCCATCATCGCCTGGCTCACCGCGCCGCCCAGCAGGGTGACGGCCAACTGCTCGGCGGTGGCGGCGATGTTGATGATGTCTTGCACGCTCTCGGAGCCGGCCGCGGCGGCGCGCATCAGCGGCGCGGTCGAGAAGTCGAGCACCTGAGCGGCGGCCAGCCCCAGCCCGAGCGCGCCCGCGCCGCGGAACAGGTTCCGGCGCGAGAAGCGCTTATTCAGCATGACGTCGAATTGCGGCATCGTCGGGTCTCCTTTCTCCATATCGCCTGGCACACAGGCTACGGTTGCAGGTTCTTGACGCCGGGGTTGGTGATAGCGCCGGGGCCGGGGTAGGTCAGCTGCATGCCGCTGCCGCCGATCCAGCCGGCCTGCTGCAGCGCGGCCGCCGCGGCGCCCACGCTGGTGAACATCGCCTTTTCAAAGGCGAGATTGTTGGGCGGGCCGCTGACGACGCCGGCGCCGGCGGCGTAGAAGCGGGCGTGGGCGCGGTGCTCGGCCTCGACGCCGCCGATCTGCAGCGCGACGCGCACCAGATCGGGCTGCCCCAGGATGGCGAACTCCTGCGCGCCGGCCAGGTAGGCCGCGATGAAGGCTTCCTCCAGGCCGATGACCGTGGTGAGGAAGGTCGGCACGTCGGTCACGATCTTGGTATCGGGGAGGGTGAAGTCGAGCGTCAGCGGCTGGGCGCCGGCCGACTTCAGGTATGAAAAGTGCTGCTGTTCCTCAAAGCGGGCAGCCGCGACAAACTGCTGTTGCTCGGCGTTCAGGGCCAGCTTGCCCTGCTGCGCGTAGGCGAGCGCGCCGCCCAGCGCCGTGACCGCCAGCGCCTCCGCCGTGGCCGCGATGTTGATGATGGTCTGCACGGTCTCGCAGGCGACCGCGCCCATGGGCGCCGCCGTTCCGGTTGGCATCCCGCTGCTCCTTCCATAGCCGCCAGCGCGGTCGCGCTGGCCCCACGATCGCGATCGGTTCAGCGTGCGTGGCGCGCCGCGTCCCGATCGCACACAGCCGGTACTACGGGACGTGGCGCGCCGCTGGATTAATCGCGAAGGAATTTGGATGGGCTGGAGCCGACACTGGACGAGGCGCTGGCGGCTTGGTACCGTCTCCGGCGTGCGATTGATCCAGGGAGCGAATGGCTTCGTAGGGATGGGTAGCATGGCAGGTGGCTGAGGCGGCGGACGTCGAACTGCTGCATGCCATCTCGCGGCGCGATCCCGACGCGCTGGTCGCCCTCTACGACCGCTACGGGCGGCTCGCCTTCGGGCTGGCCTACCGGATACTGGGCGATCCGGCCACCGCGGAGGAGGTCGTGCAAGACGCCTTCATGCGAGTCTGGCAGCGGGCGGACTCCTTCGACGCCGAGCGGGGCAGCCTGCGCGCCTGGCTCCTCTCGATCGTGCATCACCGCGCCATCGATCAGGTGCGCAAGCGCGGGATCCATCCGGAGGATGAAGCACTTGATCCGATCGCGCCGCGGCTCGGCGTGTCCGATGTCTGGGGCGATGTGCTGGCGACGCTTGAGGCGGAGCAGGTGCGCCGGGCGGTGGCCGAGCTGCCCGGCGAGCAACGGCAAGCCATCGAGCTGGCCTACTTCGGCGGGCTGACCCACAGCGAGATCGCCCAGCAGACGGGTATCCCGCTTGGTACGATCAAGAGCCGGCTTCGCCTGGGGTTGCGCCGTCTACAACAATTGCTGGTAGCCGATACCGGCCAGGCAGAGAAGATCAGTGGCACCTGAGAACGGCTACGACCACGACGAGGTCCAATCGCTGCTCGGCGCCTACGCGCTGGACGCGCTCCCCGAGACGGAGCGCGCTCGAGTCGCGGAGCACCTACCCGGCTGCGCCGCCTGCCGCGCTGAGCTGGCCGAGCTGACCGGCGCCGTCGACGCGCTGGCGTTGACCGTCGCCGAGCGCGACCCCTCGCCCGAGCTGCGCGAGCGGCTGCGGCTGGCCGCGGTCGCCAGCCTCGACGGCGCCGCACCTGGCACTCCCCTGGCCGGCGCCGCGCCCGTCCCGGATGCCCCGCCGCGGCCCACGGCGCAACCGAACATCCGGCTCGTCGCCAATCGCTTTGCCCCCTGGGCGATCGCGGCCGTCTTCCTCCTCTTCGCGCTCGGCATGCTGGGCTGGAATGTGTCGCTGCGGCAGCAGGTCAGCGCCGCCAGCGTGGCATTGCAAACGACGAGCGCCGCGCCGGCGGCGCGCGGCGAGTTGACCTATCTCAAGGGCCGGCAGGTCTTGATCCTCGACGTGCGCGACCTGCCGGCGCTGGCGCCGGGCGAGGTCTACCAGGTCTGGCTGATCCAGGGCAGCACGCCGATCCCCTCCGGCGTCTTCGCTGCCAGCAGCGCGCGGCTGGCGCTGGCCGCCGACCCGGCCAACTACCAGGCCGTCGCGATCACGGTCGAGCCGGGGCCGCTCGGCAACTCCACCCCCCAGGGCGACAAGGTCGTGGTGACGCCTCTGACCGCGCTCGGCGGCTAGCCCTACCGCATGAGTAGGAGTGAATCAGGACAGATGCGCGGCGCGGCAGGTGTCGCGTGCGCGCTATACTCAGCACCAGCGAATGCACTCCGATCAACAAGGAATGGGTATGGGCACGAGGTGACGCGCGACGATCGAGCGCCCAGTGATTTGCCGACCGACTCGGCCGCCACTTCGGACGAGCAACCGTTTCGCGCGCTGGTCGAGCATTCCAGCGACGGGATCGTGCTGATCGATCTTCAGGGGGCGATTCGCTATGCCAACCCCGCCACGCGGGAGCTGCTCGGCTACGCGCCCGAAGAGCTGGCCGGCCGCAGCCTCTTCGCCCTGATCGACCCCGACGATCTCCCGCTGATCGGGCAGCGCTTTGCCGAGATCCTGACGCGGCCAGGCGCCACCATGTCGGCCGAGTTCCGCGTCCGCCACCCCGACGGTGACGTGCGCTGGCTGGAGGGGACCGGCACCAACCTGCTGGCGGTCCCCGCGGTGCAGGCGATCGTGGCCAACGTGCGCGACATCACCCGGCGCAAGCGGGCCGAGGCGTCGCTGCACTACCTCAGCAGCGCCAGCACGCTGCTTGGCGCCTCGCTCGACTATCACCAGACTTTGGAGCAGGTGGCCCGGCTCACCGTTCCCTTCCTGGCCGACTGGTGTACCGTCCACGTCCGCCTGCCGGATGGCCGGCTGGAGCGCGTCGCCGCCGCGCACGTCGATCCGGTCAAGCAGGAGCTGCTGCGCCGGCTCCCCGGCGACCCCTGGCTGGCACAGGCCGCCAACCCGATCCGCCGGGTGGTGCAGACCGGCACGGGCTACCTCACCGTCGAGGTGCGGCCGGAGCACCTGACCCGGTCGGCGCAGGACGCCGCCCACCAGGCCCTCTTCGACGCGCTGGGGCCGCGCTCGGTCATCGTCGTGCCGCTGATCGCCCGCGAGCAGACGCTGGGCGCGCTGGTCTGCGTCTACGCCGAGTCGGAGCGGCGCTACTCCGAGACGGATCTGGAGCTGCTCCAGGATCTGGCCGGCCGCGCCGCCGTGGCGGTGGATAACGCCCACCTGCATCACGAGTCGGAGCTCGAGCGTCGCCGGGTCGATAGCCTGAGCGAGGCGACGGCCCGCTTTGCCGAGATGGGTCTCGATCTCACGGCGCTGCTGCAGCTCGTGACCGAGCAGGCCGCCCGCATGATCGGCGATGGCTGTATGATCCGCCTCCTGACCGAGGATGGCCGGCTGGTCGCGCCGGCCGCCAGCTACCATCCCAACGCCGAGGCGCTGGCGTTGGCGCGGGAACTGATGGCCGACGCCGATGCGACGCGCGCGGATGACCCGAGCGGCATGGTGCGGGTGGTCCGCACGGGCGAGCCGCTGCTGCTGTCGCTCGTCGACCCGGAACTGGACCGTTCCGTCATTCGCCCCGAGTACTGGCCCTATCTGGAGCGCTATCCGGTCCACAGCCTGCTGATCGTGCCGCTGCGCCTGCGCGACCACCTGCTGGGCACGGTCACGATCTGGCGCGACCAGAACAGCCAACCGCTGACAATCGACGATCAGACGCTCCTGACGCAGTTGGCCGACCGCGCCGCGTTGGCGATCGACAACGCCCGGCTCTATCAGGCCGCGCAGCAGGCGCTGCGCTACCGCGATGAGTTCCTCTCGATCGCCTCGCACGAACTGAAGACGCCGCTGACCACGCTCAAAGGGTACGCGCAGCTCCTGCGACGCGTGCTGGAGCGCCAGCCGGAGGATGCCGCGCGTCTGACGCGCGTGGTGGACGAGCTCCAGCAGCAGATGGAGCGCTTCGAGCTGCTGGTCACCGACCTGCTCGACGTCTCGCGCATCGAGCAGGGACACCTTGAGCTGCGCCCGGAGCCGGTCGAGCTGAGCGAGCTGGCGCGCCGGGTGCTGGCGCGTTTCGCGCAGGAGGGCCTGGTGCCGTCGGGCCACCGGCTGGCGCTCGACGTGCCGGAGCCGATCGTTGGCCGCTGGGATGCCGAGCGGCTCGATCAAGTGCTGACCAACTTGATCTCGAACGCGGTTAAGTACTCACCCGGCGGCGGGGAAGTCCGCGTCAGCCTGCGGGAGCGCGACGGGCAGGCGGAAGTGACCGTGACGGACCAGGGGATCGGGATTCCCGAGCAGGAGTTGAGCGAGCTCTTCAAGCCGTTTATGCGCGGCGCCGCGGCCCGGCTCTTCCCGGGCACCGGGCTGGGACTCTACATCAGCCGCAACCTGGTCGAGTTGCACGGCGGCACGATCGAGGCCGCCAGCCGCCTCGGCCAGGGGAGCCGCTTCACCGTGCGCCTGCCGCTGCGCGGATCCGCTACCGCGGAGTAAACGCACGCCAGGGCCGAGCGCACGTACCTCTTGGAGGAAGCATCCGCCGGGGCGCCACCGGTGGCATGGCGGCCGGCGTAGCAGCGTGATCTTTCGCTCCCCTTGTCATGCTGAAGGCCGCAGCCGAAGAGCCTGCCCTGAGCCTGTCGCAGGGACCTCCTCTCCCGTGCAGCGCCACGCGTGCTCCACGGTTCGGGGAGATCCTTCGCTGCGGCTCAGGATGACAGGGAGGAGGGCGCAGGCTGACGGGGGCAGCGGGCGCGGCCGACGCACCTTCTCGGCGTGCCTCCGGCGGCGCTTCCGTGGCCCGCGCGCTACGCAAAGAAGTCCGCGTCTTCCTCGCGCAGGTAGCGCTGGGCCTCTTCGATGCGGAGGTCGACGCCCATGCCGGGACGGTCCCAGACCTCGATGAAGCCGTGCGCGACGATGGGATTGGGCAGACCCTCGACGATGTCGTACCACCAGGCCGGCTGGCCGACCGGGTATTCGAAGGCGATGTAGTTGTCGGGCAGCGTGGCGCAGACCTGCACCAGCGCGGCCAACCCCAGCAGCCCGTTGCCGATGCCGTGCGGGGCGACCAGGATGCCGTGGATATCGGCGTACTCGGCGACCCACTTCAGCTCGGCGATGCCCCCGATATCGCAGGGGTCCGGGCCGATGACGCGCACGGCCTGCCCCTCGATCAGGTCGGTGAAGTTTTGCCGCAGGTAGATCTGCTCGCCGGTGTGGATCGGCGTGGTGGTGGCGCGGGTGACCTCGCGGTAGGCAGCGGCGGAGGTAAAGGGTACGTAGTCGCCGGTGATCAGGTCCTCCAGCCAGAGGATGTGCAACGGCTCCAGCGCCTGCGCCAGCCGGATGGCGTCCGGCACGGTCCAACCGGGGCCGCCGTCGAGGGCCAGCCCCACCTCGTCGCCCAGCACCTCCTTCATCGCCGCGACGCAGTCGAGCACGTGCTGGAAGCCGCGCTCGGTCAGCAGGCCGGTATCCCGGCTGCCGTGAAAGGCCGCCGGGCGGGATTCACCGTAGAAGAAGCCGGGCACCCGGCTGGACATGTCGCCGTGGAAGCCGATGCTCTCCTTGATGATGCTGAACCCCTCCGGCGCGGCCTTCATTTTGGCCATGTTCTCGGCGAAGCCCTCGGGCGTGTGGCTGAACATCTGAAAGCGGACCGCGCCGTTGTAGACGCGCACGCGGTCGCGCACCTTGCCGCCGAGCAGCTTGTAGACCGGCAGGCCGGCGGCCTTGCCGGCCAGATCCCAGAGGGCCATCTCGATGGCGCTGACCGCGCTGCCCCACGGCTTGAAGGCGCCGTGGCGGCGGATCTTGCGCATCACGCGCTCCACGTCGGTGGGGTCCTCGCCGAGCAGCGCGTCGCGGTAGAAGAGGACGTGCGGCTTGAGATAGGGCTTGTAGGACTCGACCTCGCCATAGCCGCTCAGGCCCTGGTCGGTGGCGATGCGCACCACCGGGTTCGCCCCGATGAGCGCGCATTTCAGGTCCGTGATCTTCACGACGCTGCCTCTCTGCTCCTAGATGCCGACGCGCGAGGGGAAGTCGGCCATGCCCTGCACGCCGGGCCGCAGCCGGAAGAGGCCGCCCGCGCCCTGGCCCTCAGTCGCCTTGTGGTTGCCGCCGGCGGTGGTGACGTAGAGGTCGGTGTAGTTGGGCCCGCCGAAGGCCGGGCAGGAGACCTTGCGCGCGGGGAACGCGACGCGCGCGGCCACCGTGCCGTCGGGCGCGAAGCGGTAGAGGGCGCTGCCATCCCAGCGAGCCGACCAGACGCCGCCCTCGGTGTCGGTCGTCAGCCCATCCGGCTGCTCGGGGCTGTCCTTTGGCAGTTGCACGAAGACGCGCTGGTTGCGCAGCCCGCCGCTGGAGCGGTCGTAATCGAAGCGATAGATCGTGCGGCTGGTGGAGTCGGTGAAGTAGAGCTGGCGCAGGTCGGGGGTGAAGCCCATCCCGTTGGGGATACCGAGGCCGTCGAGCAGCCGGGTCAGCGAGCCGTCCCGGTCGAGGCGGTAGAGCATGCCGGGGCGATCGCGGCTGGGCATGACCCCGGCGAAGACGCGCCCCTCGGGGTCGGCCTGCACGTCGTTGAAGCGGGAGTCGCGCGCCTCCGGCAGTTCATCGCGGATGACCGTGACCGCGCCCTCGCGCCAGGTGTGGATCGCGCCGCGCGCCATGAAGAGGAGGAGCGCGCCGTCGGCCTGGACGGTGAAGCCGCCGATCGCCTCCGGCGCCTGGTAGACCTGCTCGGACCGGCCGCTGGCCGGATCGTAGCGGAAGAGGCGGCAGGTCTCGATGTCGATCCAGTAGAGCCGCTGCTCGCCGGGATGCCAGAGCGGGTTCTCGCCGGTGACGCAGTCGAAGTCGGCGACCAGCTCGGGTTCCATGGCCTGCTCCTTCCAGGTGACCTCCGGTCCCGCCGCGCGGCTTGATGCTACCGGCACCGGCGGCTGCCGTCGAGTGTCCCCCGGCACGACCAGCATCCCCCCCCTGCTGACGGGCCTCGGCGCGAGCGGCGTGCTCGTCGCCCTCTATGGCCGGCTGCGCCAGGCGGACGCCGCCTTCGCCCTCTGGGCCCTCCTGCTGGGGAGCGCCGGGGCGCCCGGCTCGGCGATCCACGGCGGCTACGATCTGGCCAATGCCATCAACCCGCCGGCCGCGAGCACCGATCTGCCGAGCCAGATCGACCCGCGTGGGCTGCTGACCTTCGGCGCGACGGCGCTCGCGCTGGTCGTCATCGCCTGGCTGATCGGTCGGGGGCGGCAGTTCCCCCAGCGGCTCGGCTACCTCGGCTACGTCTCTGCCCTCCTGTTGCTGACCCTCTCCCTCGGCCGCTTGATCGTGCTGGACTCGAGCAATCCGATCATCGTCATCCCCGCGCTCCTCAGCGGCTTGCTGGTCAACCCGGCCTGGTATCTCTGGCTCGGCCTCGTGCTCCGGCGCGAGCGGCCCGAGACCGTCGCTCGCTCGTAGAGGGTGCTTTCCGGGCTGCATGGTCTCAGTCGTCAGGGCCTGGGGTGACGCGATGCAGACCTCGTGGCTCGACCGGTGCCGCGTGCTCAACAAGAGCGGCGCTCACCGTCTGCCCGTTCGCCGGGAGTTGGTTCGGCGTGGGGAAGAGCGGCCCGCGACCGGCGGTTGCGTGTCGCCGGCGGGGTGCTCGATCACCGCGGGCGACGCGTCGGCGTGCCGGCGGCGCAGCACCGTCATGATCAGGCTTGCATCCTGCCCGCCGACCAGTTGCCAGGCTCGGGCCAGGCCGATCACGTAGCCGGCCAGCAGCATGTAGGTCACCGCGTCGACTGCACGCTGGTCGTTGGGGTGGCGCAGCAGATCGATCCCGAACCGCACCTCTCCGGCGTAGAGCGCCACGCTGCCGAGCGCCAGCAGGAGCCCGTGCCCCGCCGGGCGCGCGCCTCGCTGCCAGAGCTCGACGATCAACAGGAGAATGTTGATGAGGCCGCCGGCGCCGATCAGCACGAGGATGTTGCCGAGGTTCAACTGCGGCAGCAGCGCGCCCAGCGAGATGAAGAGGCCGTTGCTGAGGACGAAGAAGGCACTGCCGGCCCGGTAGGTTCGCTCGCCGGAGGCGCCGGGGCCGAAGACGCGCTCGGGCGCCACGCTGACGGCGACGAAGAGCAAGCCGATCAAGGCGGCGCTGGCGCCGCTGCTGGCGACGAAGAAATCGTGCAGCGTGGCAGGGACCGTCTCGATCACCTCCGCCTTCCGGAATCAGTTGCCTCATTCATACCATAGCGGGGCACGTCCGTCGCGCTCGTTTCACGCAGCTCGGCGCGCCGCCGCCTTGCATTCGCCGTTGGCAGCGGCTAGCATGATCGTCATCCTGGGTTCGCGCACGGTGGCTCGGCGGCTGGCCGGGCTGGTTGGCCAAGCGAGGAGCAGACCAATGGCGAGCTACGACTACGACCTCGGCCCGCACGGCCGCGCCATCACCACCGCGTCGCCGGAGGCGCAGCGCTGGTTCGACCGCGGCCTCAACTGGACCTACGCCTTCAACCGCGAGGAGGCGCGGCGCTGCTTCGAGCGGGCTATCGAGCACGACCCCGCTTGCGCCATGGCCCACTGGGGCGTGGCCTACGCCGCCGGTCCCTACTACAACCTGCGCTGGGACATGCTGACTGACCCGGCGCGCGTCGACATGGTCGCCACCTGCTACGCCGCCAGCCAGCGCGCGCTGGCGCTGGTCGAGGGTGCCACCCCGGCCGAGCAAGCCCTCATCACCGCGCTCACGGCCCGCTACCCGCAAGCGGTCCCGGTGGAGGATTGCCGCGTCTGGAACGACGACTACGCCGACGCCATGCGCGCCGTCTACCACGACTACGCCGGCGACCTCGATATCGCAGCCCTCTTCGCCGAAGCCCTGCTCAACCGCACCCCCTGGCAGCTGTGGGACCTGCCGACCGGCCAGCCAGCCGCGGGCGCCAGCACGCTGGAGGCGCGGGCGGCACTGGAGCGGGCGCTGGCGGACCCGGCCAGTCACATCCACCCCGGCGTGCTGCACCAGTACATCCATCTGATGGAGATGTCGCCCGAGCCGGAGCGGGCGCTGCGGGCGGCCGACTGGCTGCGCGAGCTGGTGCCCGATGCCGGCCACCTGCGCCACATGCCGACCCACATCGACGTCCTCTGCGGCAACTACCACGCGGTCGT
>DASSHC010000141.1:0-22435 GCA_035693105.1 Thermomicrobiaceae bacterium
TTCTAGCCCGATCGCGTGCCGCACGGCGCGGCACCGCACCACGATAGCACTGGTCCGAGGCACCGTCAAGCGCGGCGCGCCTGGACAACAGGACAGGTGCGATGAGCGGACTAGACGGCCGCGGCCGAGCGCTGGCCGTGCACTCGGCGGGGCGGTGCCGCGTGGCGCGCAGGGGTAAATTCCAGCGCTGAGTCCGCGAAGCCCACTGTAGGGGCTGAGATTCGCCTCGGTCGAATCTGGAGTTGGCCCGGCGGATGAGAATTGATGCCGTTCAGAGCTCGGAGGAGATCCTTCGCTGCGGCTCAGGATGACAGGGATGGCGGCTCCTTTTGTCCTGTCATCCTGAGACCGCAGCCGAAGGATCTCTCCGAACATTGTTCACTGCCCGCGTTCCAGGTCGTCGCGCTGCGTGAACGCTCAGCCCCTTCAGTGGACTTCCTGGACTCAGCCCGAGAATTCGATCCTTGGGCGACACGCGGCACCGATGCCCCGGTGAAGACCAACCACCCCTCGACGCCAACCGTGCATCTGGCTCATACTGCGCCTACGGCGAGGACCGGCGCTGCCCGGTGCCTCCCCGAGAGCCACATCGCGATGCCGCGCGATACCACCGCTGCGAGGAGAGGAAGAACGATGGAGATCGAGTTTCGTCCCGGCGCGCTGGTCGAGCAGGAGGTCGATACCCTGATCGTCCCGGTCGGGCCGGGCCAGGAATTGGGGGACGAGGCGGCCGCGGTCAATCGCCGCCTGGATGGCGCGCTGGCGCGGCTGCTGGCCGACCGCGACTTCAAGGGCGCCGTCGGCGACACGCTGGTCGTGCCGACCTTCGACCGCCTGCCGGCCCGCCAGGTGGTGCTGACCGGCGTCGGCGCGCCCGAGCGGCGCGGCGGGGGAGAGATCGCCCGCGCCTGGTCGGTGGCGGCCCGCGCGGCACGCGATGCCGGGGCGCAGGTCGTGGCCAGCGGCACGCCGCCCGCCGGGCAATTGAGCACCGCCGGCAGCGTCCGCGCGGCCACCGAGGGCGTGATCCTCGGCCTCTACCGTTTCCTGGCGTACAAGACGGGACCGGCGCCGGCACGGACGATCGAGACGCTGGTATTCGCCGGCGGCGATGCCGAGCTGAAGCGCGGCGTGGCGCTGGGCGAGGCGGTGGCCGCCGGAGTGGTGCTGGCGCGCGACCTGGGCAACCAGCCGCCGAACGCCCTCTACCCGGAGTCGCTGGCCGCCGAGGCGGAGGCGCTGGCGGAGGCGCGCGGGCTGGGGATCCAGATCTACGGCCCGCACGAGCTGGAGGAGATGGGCGCCGGGGCGATCCTGGCGGTCGGCAAGGGGAGCGTGCACGAGCCACGCCTGATCCACCTGACCTATACGCCGCAGGACAGCTCGCGGAGCGCGGCGCAGGGCTCGATCGCGCTGATCGGCAAGTCGATCACCTTCGACTCGGGCGGCATCAACCTGAAGCCCTCGGGCGAGGGCATCACCCGCATGAAGATCGACATGGCGGGCGGCGGCGCCGTGCTGGGCGCGATGAGCGTCGTGCCCTCCCTCGGGTTGCCCTTCACCGTGCACGGCGTGCTGGCCGCCGCCGAGAACATGCCGAGCGCCGGCAGCTTCCGCCCCGGCGACATCCTGACGACGATGAGCGGCAAGACGGTCGAGATCGGCAGCACCGACGCCGAGGGACGGCTGGTGCTGGCCGACGCGCTGACCTACAGCATCGGCCAGGGGGCACAGGCGCTGGTCGACCTGGCGACCCTGACCGGCTCGAACGTGGTGGCGCTCGGCGAGCAGGGAACCGGCGTCTACAGCAACGACCAGGGGCTGGCCGACGAGGTGCTGGCGGCGGGCCGCGCGGTGGGCGAGCTGCTCTGGCAGATGCCGCTCTGGGAGGCCTACGAGGGGCGGCTGAAGGGCGACTTCGCGGATCTGCGCAACACGTCGAGCCGCGACGGCGGCGCCATCTTCGCCGCGCTCTTCATTCGCGAGTTCAGCCAGGGCGTGCCCTGGGCGCACCTCGACATCGCCGGTCCGTCCTGGGCCAGCCGCGTGACCGAGCTGAGCACGGTCGGCGCCACCGGCCACGGCGTGCGCTCCCTGGTCGCGCTGCTCGAGCGCCGCGCCAACGGCGGGGCGGCGGGAAGAGCCTGACGCGGGGGTGCTACCCTTCGAGTAGGCCGGGTGCTGTGTGAGGACGGCTCCCTCGACTGCGCTCGGGATGACCGGGTGATGGATGAGGCGGACGACAAAGGCTTGCCTCGTCCGATAGGCCCCTGCCTATCACGGTCATCCCGACCGAAGTGGAGGGATCCGTCCTCGATGCCACTCAGGCGTGTCGCTGGGTGGCGCCTCGCCCCCTACGCCTCTTCTCACTCGACATTCAGGTGCCGTATTCAGGCGAGTGTGAGCCGGTGGCGTGCGACGCGGCGAGCCGGTGCCGCACCGCGGCAACGCTCGCGGCCCCGAGAAGCGCGAGGCCGACGGTGACGGGGAGGCACGCGTTCGACCAGGCTGGCCCAACGCTTCCGAGCACGATGCTCAACCCGCTCCCGGCCGCAATGCCGAGCGGCGGGATGACGATCGACCGCCACGAGCGCGCGATCGTGCCGACGACGATCCCAGCGATGAGGGCCGCCGCGGCGGCCTTCGCCTCGCTCGTCGTCATCGTCCCGGCCACGCCCCACATCGCCGCCGCGAGGCTGCCAGCGATGATCTGGTAGCAGAGGTTATCTCGCATGAAGCCTCCGAATGCCGCAATTACGATGATAATCGATGATCGGCACGTTGACAGCAGACCCCGCTGGGCGCACCATCGCGCCAGCCTGCAGGCCGCACTGGTATCGCGCCTGCGAGGCGTTCGCGACGGTGAGTTGAGGCGAGTGAAGGACGAGGGTGGCTGAATGACCTATCCGCTGCGCATCGGGATCGGCACCGGCAACCGGCTCCCCTATCCGGAGCTGGCCGGGATGTGGCGCTCCATCGAGGACCTCGGCTTCGACACCGCCTGGGTCGTGGACCACTTTCTGGCCGGCGAGGACGAGCTGACGCCCTACTTCGAGGCCTGGACGCTGATCGCCGCGCTCTCGCAGCAGACCAGCCGCATCCGCTTCGGCATCATGGTCAGCGGCAACACCTACCGCAACCCGGCGCTGGTCGCCAAAGAGGCCGTCACTATCGACCATGCCAGCGGCGGCCGGGTCGAGCTGGGCATCGGCGCCGGCTGGTGGGAGCGCGAGCACCAGGCCTACGGCTACACCTTCCCGCCGGTGCGCGACCGCGTCGAGATGCTGGAGGAGGCGGTGCAGGTCATCTCCAGCCTGCTGACCCAGGAGCGCACCACCTTCCACGGCGCGTACTACACCTTCGAGAACACGCCCTTCGAGCCGAAGTCGCTGCAGCATCCCCACCTCCCCATCGTCATCGGGGCCTCCAAGCCGCGCATGCTGCGCCTCGCCGCGCGCTACGCCGACACCTGGAACACGCGCGGCGAGCCGGAGGAGATCGCGCCGCTGGCCGAAACGGTGCGCAAGGCGGCGCGCGACGTGGGGCGCGACCCGGACGCCATCCGCCTATCGGTCTACGCCTGGAAGCACCCGTTTACCTCCGAAGAGCACTTGCGCGACATCGTGGCGCGCTACCACCGGGCCGGCTTCACCGACCTGATCTTCCCCATGCCGCCGGCCGAGGACCGCCCGATGATGGAGCGCCTCGCCCGCGAGGTGATCCCCGAGCTGCGCGCCCAGTACGCGCCAGGAGCGGGAGCGGGAGCGGGCGTACGGGCGGAATAGCGGCCGGAGGGCAGCGTTACAGGCCGTGAACCAGGCACGGCGGGGCGGGCAGCCTCAGGAGCCATCAGCACGAGGGAGTAGAGGATGCAGGCTGCGGCGATTTGGGAACAGGCCATGCCGGCCGACGAGTACGTCGCCCAGATGAGCACCAACCGGGACGCGTTTCTGGAGAATATGCGACGCACCGAAATCACGGCGGCGGACCGGGTGCGCTTCGGCGCGCAGCCGCTGAAGCTGCTGGTGCTCACCGAGGAGTGGTGCAACGACTCGGTGCAGTTCCTGGCGGCGGCGCTGCGCCTGGCACACGAGGTGCCGGGGGTGGCGGTGCGCGTGCTGCGGCGCGACGAGCACCGCGAGCTGGCGGCGCAGTACCCGCGCAGCGACGGCTACAACGCTATCCCCATCTTCATCTTGTTCGATGAGGATGCGCGCGAGCTGGGCGCGCTGGTCGAGCGCCCGGCGCGCGTCACCGCCGAGATGGCGGAGGAGACGCGCCGCTTCCAGCAGGAGCACCCGGAGCTGCCGGGCATCCGGCGCAATGTCGACCACATGCCGGATGAGACGAAGGCGCTGGTCAAGGCCAACAATGCCCGCTGGCGCGTCGACAAGCTGGAGCGCTGGGTGCCCTACCTCTTCGACGACCTGGCCGCGATCGCGGAGCGCGCCCGGGCCGAGCAGGCCGCGCAGGCTCGCCCCTAGCCCCAGCGCGCCGCCGCGCGGCCGGCCAACCGCACACGCGATCAGGGAGGGAGGACGCGTGGCAGAGGAACAGCGCAAGCGCGGAGAGGGCACGCCGGAGACGCCGGGCGAGGCGGCCCCGGGCGCGTCAGCCGCTCCGTCCGCTCCGTCCGCTCCGTCTGCTCCGTCAGGCACCAGCGATCTGAAGGGTGCCAACCTGCTGACGGCCGAGGGTGAGACGGTTATCCTACGCCAGAGCGCCGCGCAGTCGGTCAGCGGCGAACGGGTGCGGCTGGAGCGCAGCGCGGCGAAAGTCGTGGACGGCAAGAGCGTCGAGCTGGAGCGCAGCGGCGCCGGGCGCATCCAGGCCGAGCAGGTGACGCTCAACGGCGCCTCGGCCAGCCTGGTGCAGGCGCGCGAGCTGCAGATGACCCAGGGCAACGTGCTGCTCTTGCGCGCCGATCGGGCGGACGTGCGCGACTCGCGCGTGGGCCTCTTGATCGGGAAGGTGGAAGGGAACCCCCAGATCGCGCTGACGCTGCCGGGAGCCGCCGCGCTGGGCGCCGCGCTCGGCGCGGTGCTGGTGCTGGCGCGCTGGGTTATTAGGAGGAGGTAGCGGTGGCGCGAATGCTCGCGTTCCTGCTGGGGATCGTCCTCGGCGCGGCCGTCGGGGCGGCCATCGCGGCGCTGCTGGCGCCGGAGAGTGGCGCGGAGTTGCGGTCAGACATCGGCGAGCGCATCCAGCGCGGCAAGCTCGCCAAGGCCGAGACGCAGCACGCGACCGCCGAGGCGCTGCGGCAGAAGTTCCGCGCGCAGGTCAAGAACCAGGAGGCGCTGCGGCCGGGCACGCCCAGCGAGGGGATCATTATTGTGGAGCCGAAGCCCTCGGCCTAGCGCGCCGATCACGTCATCGTACGGGCAGTCCATAGGGTTGCCGCTGGTGGCGTGGCAGCGGATGCAGCGGAGAGGCTCCCCTTTGTCATCCCGAGCCGCAGCCGAAGGATCTCCTCTGGCGTGTATAGTCACGGCTCTCGCCTCAGGAGAGATCCTTCACCCCCCTGTCATGCCGTCGCCCCCCTGTGTCATCCTGAGGCCGCAGCCGAAGGATCTCCTCTGCCTTGCAACAACCCGGGCGCTCCACGATCAGGAGAGATCCTTCGCTGCGGCTCAGGCTGACAGAGGAAGGACTGCCGGCCTGTCGGTCATGCTGAGGCTTCGGCCGGCGCATCGCGCCGACGGTTCCCGAGCAACGGCTTTCGCAATGGGTCGCTAGCCGGCCAGCGCCTTGAGGTTGGCGGCGATCGCGTTCGGGTCGGCGCTGCTGTCGAGCAGGGCGCGCCGCTCTCCCTTGGGATCGATGAAGACGATGGCGTCGGTGTGCACCGGGGTCGAGCCGGGCGTGGCCTGCTCGGCGCCCATCATCTGGCCGGGGAAGATGTAGTAGCCCTGCCAGATCCGCTCCAGCGACGCCTGGTCGCCGGTCAGGGCGTGCCAGTGGGGATTGTCGGCGAGCTGGTGCTTGGCCGAGAAGTCCTGCAGCGCCTGCCGGTCGTCGCGCGCCGGATCGACGGTGACCGCCAGCATCTGCACCTTCTGCTGCGTCTCGGGCGGGAGGGCGTCGTAGGCGCGGCGCAGCTTCTCGGCGATCAGCGGGCAGACATCGGTGCAGTTGGTGTAGATGAAGGTGAGCGCCACGGCGTCGCCGCGGTAGCTGCTGAGCTGCACGCTCTGGCCGCGCTGGTCGGTGAGGGTGAAGTCGGGCGCCGGCTGCGGGGGATCGAAGGCGGTGCCGGCGAGCTTGGGGCTGTCGCTACAGGCGACCAGCGCCACGGCCAGCGAGACGAGGAGCAGCACCCGAACCACGACCGAATCCTTCCCAGCGCGTCGTCGAACCGCGACCGCCCTGTATGCTACCACCGCGGACGCCAGTGGGCTCGCTACCGTTCCAACACCGCCGGGGCGGCGGACCGGCAGGCCAACCCAGTACAATTCAGGCAGCAGAAAGAGCCTGCCGAAGGAAGCCTGTCGTGACCATCACCGAGCCCACCCGCCAACAGCTCCACGACCTCGTCGATCAGCTACCCGACGCCGAGTTACCGGCCGTCGAACGCTATCTCGCCGCCCTCGTCGCCCTCGCGACCGCGCCCATCGACACCGAGCCCCTCACGCCCGAGGAGGCCGCCATCCTCGCCGCGCCGCCCGGCCCCACCATCCCCTGGAAGCAAGTCCGCTCCGAGATTCTCGGCGAGTAATCCAGGGTGCCCTGGGAACTCGACTTCACCGAACCGGCGCTCAAAACTCCGCGCCAGCTCCCCAAGGAGCAACGCCGCGCCATCGGCCAGGCTCTCGACCAAGTCGAACGCGATCCCAGCCGCGCTGACATCCACAAGCTCAGTGGGGAGCGTGCCGAGTGGCGGCTGCGCGTCGGCGACTGGCGCGTCCTGCTCACCTTCGATACCCGCACCGGCACGATCCTCGTCCGCGATGTCCGCCCCCCGCCGCGACGCCTATCGCTAATCAGGTGGTCTACGTCCGTCGATGGCCGAGGTTGGCCGCCTCAATCCCGGTCGAGGCGCCAGGTCCAGCGGGCGTTGGCGACGTAGTTCCAGAGGGTGGCGGCGCCGATGGCGAAGAGGTTGGCCACCAGGTAATACAGCCCGAAGCCATAGACCAGCACGCCGAGCACGCCGACCGAGATCAGCAGCCCGCCGAGCGCGAAGAAGTTGTAGCGCGCGGCCCGCGCCAGCAGCGAGTGGCGGCAGGCCACGTCGCCAAAGGTCCAACTGTTGTTCAGGGTGAAGTTGCTGAGAATGGCGCCCTCGGTCGCCAGCGCGGCGGCCAGCAGGCGCGGCAGGTGGCCCAGCTCCACCAGCCCGGCCAGGATGGCGTAGTTCACCAGCACCCCGGTGCCGCCCACCAGCGCGAAGCGCAGCAGCCGGGCGGCGTGCCGCGCCTGGAGCCGCGCCGCGCGCTGCCGCATGCCGCGCGTGCGCGGTGGTCGTCGCACCGGCGCGCGCGGCAGCCGGCGGCTCGTTGTCTCTCTCACGCTCTCTGCATCACCTGTCGTCGAGGGCGCTGGGCGCCCGCTCATCTCCTCCAACTCGCCCGCGTTGCGCATGCTTGATGCCAGGCGCAGAATCGCGAGCAGCCTCACACGAGGCATGGTACCAGGAGAGAGGAGGCCATGGTGATGAGCGAGACGGATGCCCTGGTGCGTGTGGCGCTGGCGCTGCTCTACGGCGCCGCCATCGGGCTCGAGCGCGAGCTGAACGAGAAGCCGGCCGGGCTGCGCACCTACATGCTGGTGGCCGAGGGTGCGGCGCTCTTCATGATCGCCTCAATCCTGCTCGGACAGGAGTTCAACACCAGCCAGTCAACGCCCATCGATGTCAGCCGCATCGGCTCCACCATCGTCACCGGCGTCGGCTTCCTCGGCGCCGGCATGATCCTGCAGTCGCGGCAGCGCGTCTACGGGCTCACCACCGCCGCCGGTATCTGGGTCGCGGCCGCGGTCGGCATGCTGGTCGGCGCCGGCTTCTTGTTGATCTCGCTGGCGGGCACGGTGCTGGCGGTCATCACCCTGGTCCTGCCGCGCCTGATCGAGCAGCGGCTAGGCACCTGGTACGCGGGCCACGTCCCGACCGAGCCGCCCGATGTCGACGAACCTACGGCGTGATGCGGCCTTCCCGCTCCAGCCAGCGCGTTAGCCGCGCGTCGATCTCGCCCTGGCTGAGCTTGGGCGCGGCGTAGGCGCCGGCCAGCCGCCGCTGGCGCAGCGCCTCGTAGAGCGAGACGGCGCAGGCGACCGAGATGTTCAGGCTCTGCACCATCCCCATCATCGGGATCACCACGCCGGCGTCGGCCAGCGCCAGCGCCTCGTCGGAGACGCCGCGCCGCTCGTTGCCGAAGACGAGCGCGCTCGGCCGCGCCAGATCCAGCGCGTAGAGGTCGAGACTGGCCTCACCGATATGGGTGGCGTAGATGCGGCAGCCCTGCCGGCGCAGCGCGGCGTAGCAGGCGGCGATATCGGGGTGATCGACGATCTTGAGCCACTTGAGCGCGCTGGCCGAGCTGATGCGGCTGAGCTGCGGCCGCTCTTCGTGGGTGTAGACCAGGTGAACGGTCTCGACGCCGACCGCGTCGCAACTGCGCAGCACGGCGCTGATGTTGTGCGGGTCGTGCACGTTCTCGATGACCACGGTGAGGTCCGGCTGCCGCCGGCGCAGCACGCCGGCCATGCGCCCCAGCCGCCGCTCGCTGACCCAGAGACGCCCACCGAGGGTGACCGCGCTCTGCTCCTGCTCCTGCTCCTGCCCCTCTTGCGGCTCCTGGTTCATGACATCCAATCCGGCTCACCCGCCCGCCGTACAATTATGGCATGGAGCCCTCATCACGCCGGGCCGAGAGCAACGCCGAGCTGGTCGCGGCGATCCGCGCCGAGATCGCGCGCCAGGGGCCGATCACCTTCGCGCGCTTCATGGAGCTGGCGCTCTACCACCCCGAACACGGCTACTACCGCGCCGCCGCCGCCCGGCCCGGCCGCGGGGGCGATTTCCTCACCGCGCCGGAGGCCCACCCGATCTTCGGCCACGCCCTGGCACGCCAGCTCGACGAGATGTGGCGTGTGCTCGGCCAGCCCACACCCTTCACCTTGCGCGAGTACGGCGCCGGCGCCGGCACGCTGGCGCTGGCGCTCCTGGCCGGGCTGCGCGCGGACGACTCGCCCCTGCTGCCGCAGCTGCGCTATCAGCCGGTCGAGATCAACGCCAGACGCCGGGCCGAGCTGGCCGAGAAGCTCGCCGAGTCCGGCTTTGACGAGCAGCTCGCGGAACCGGACCAGACGCCGTTCACCGGCTGCGTGCTGGCCAACGAGTTCATTGACGCCTTCCCGGTGCATCGCCTGCTGCGACATGACGGGGTGCTGCGCGAGGTCTATGTGGCCTGGCGCGACGGCTGGTTCGCGGAGGAGCTCGGGCCGCCCTCGACGCCCGCGATCGCCGCCCAACTGGTCGAGGAAGGCATCGAGCTGGCCGAGGGGCAGCGCGCCGAGGTCAACCTGGGGGCCGGCGATTGGGTCCGCGCGGTGGCCGGCGTGCTGGAGCGCGGCTACGCGCTGGTGATCGACTACGGCTACCCCGCCGCCGAGCTCTACGGCCCCAGCCGCCGCGACGGCACCCTCAAGGCCTACACCCAGCACCAGGTCCACGAGGACCCCTACCGGGCCATCGGCGAGCAGGACCTGACGGCCCACGTCGACTTCACCGCCCTGGAGCGCGCCGCCCGCGCGGCCGGGCTCGCCACGCTCGGGCTGACCACCCAGTCCGACTTCCTGGCTGGCGCCGGCATCGGCGAGCTGCTGGTCGCGCTGCAGACGGAGCCGGGCATGACCTTCGAGGCCTACGTCGCCGCCCGCGCGGCGGTCATGCGCATGATCGACCCCGGCGCGATGGGCCGCTTCCGCGTCCTGCTGCTCGGCAAAGATGTACCGCGGGCGACGCTGTGCGGCTTCAGTGATCGGCTGTGACGGGTCGGGTCAGAGTCAGAGATCGACACGCCCATGACATTGATCCCTCCAATCTGGAATTCCACCTCACCTGGCAGGCACCGTAGCGAATGCGCCTGGCCTTCTACGGTATAGTGTGATGAGCTAGACCTGGCGAACGAACGAGGGCTACCCATGCTCGTCGGTGGAGTTGATCGGCGGCTCATAGATGGTGTTGTCGCGTTTCATTCAAAAGATCTTCGAAACAGAAGAGTCGGGGACGGCGTCAATCAACGATGACGGGCCGCGGCCGAATCACCACTTGATTTATCGTGAGATCAAGGAATTTGCTGATCGCCAAAACAGGCAAATGGATAGCCTGGACACAAAAGGTGGGCTGGTCGCTGCAACGTCGACGGCGCTTACCGCTGGCTTCGTTGCGCTTTTCAACAGTGTGGCGACGAGTTCGACAACTGCATTCCGGACCTCGATCATCCCTGTCATTGGCATGAAGGCTAGTAATCAGACACTCTTGTACATCCTCCTTGGTGTCGCGTTCATCAGCTATATCATCGTACTCTTCGGCCTATTCAAGGCCGTGCGTGACCGCGAATGGGAGATCGTTCCCGACCCTGCGACGTTACTCGATCAGTACTGGGAAAAGACCGCCAACGAGACAATGGCTGATCTCTGCGCGACGATGGCCAGGGCGGCAAGGGACAACCAGCCGCGGCTTGATGATAAGATTAGATGGATCGGCCGGTCGTTTGTCTTGCTCGGCGTCGAGGTTCTCGTTCTCTTTCTAGCCATCATGGTCGGCGTCTGGTCGGGCCTCTTGTGAATGGATCACGTCAATGGCAAATATAAGCACACGGCGCAACGAAGTGGAACCGAAACCAAAGGTCAACCCGAATCTCATCGTCACCATTCGCAAAGGCGTTATACCAACTCCTGGTCAAGGGCAAGAAACGAGCTCACTGCGCCCGCGACCAGAGCCTCCGCGCGAATCTACCAGTTCCAAGCACGAGCCGACAATGTAGTCCGTGCTGTCCGCGCATGGAGGTGGCGCTGCCTTAGCCTACGTCGCCGCCCGCGCGGCGGTCATGCGCATGATCGACCCCGGCGCGATGGGCCGCTTCCGCGTCCTGCTGCTCGGCAAAGATGTACCGCGGGCGATGCTGCGCGGCTTCAGCGTGCGGCTGTGACGGCGGCCTTCCCCTGTCTCGTGCTGAGCCTGCCGAAGGATGAGGCTGCGGCCGACGCAGCCCGTCTGTCGTGCACAGCCGCCGCGCCAACACGAGGAGTGATCCTTCCCCACCCTTGTCATCCTGAGGCCGCAGCCGAAGGATCTCCTCTGCCTTACTACGACACCGATGCTCCACGTTGCTGAGAGATCCTTCTCTGCGGCTCAGGCTGACAGGGGGAGGGCTGCCACCGCCGGCCATGCTGAGGCCGCGGACGAAGCAGCTCCCCCAGGCTCCTCCCGCGGCACGCTACACGAACGACGCCTTATAGGGCCTCGTCCGCCGCCGCTTGCCGAAGACGACGACGAACATGTAGCTCGCATCCGCCGCTTCGGGCGAGAAGAAGTCGATCACCTCGTCGTCGAAGGAGGTCGAGCCGACCGCGCCCAGCCCCAGCGCGTGGGTGCCGAGGTGCAGCTTGCCGGCGTAGATCGCCGGCTCGAGCTGCGCCAGGCGGTAGCCGCGGTTGCCGTAGTGTTCGAGCACCGGTCCCAGGTTGGTCAGGTAGTACGAGTTGACGTGCGCGTGAGCGGCGTACTCCTGGTTGACCGCCAGCCGCCGCGCCTGCTGGCGAAACTCGCCGGCCCGCAGCCGCTCGACGGCGTGGCGCGACGGCTCGTGGCGATAGACGCCCGGCTCCAGCCCCTCGACGCCGTTGACGATCAGATACTGCTGGTGCAATGGCGCGGCGCCGGGGATTAGGCAATCGGCCGCGAAGCCGCGCGAGGAGCGGTCGAGCAGCGTCGAAAAGGCGGTGAAGGGGATGCCCACCTCGGTGTCGTAGTGCCGGGTCGAGCGCCGCTTCAGGATCACGTCCTCGATGCGCAGCGGCGGCAGCTCGGCGTCGCTGAGCGGCGTAAGCGCCGTCTCGGGGCCGCTGGGCGCGGCCGGCTGGCGGCGCAGCGGATCGGCGCGCCAGGCGGACGCCTCGGCGCCGGAGGCGAGCGCCGAGGCGCCGTGCAGCATGCCGATCACCGGGAACTCGACCTCGCGCGGCGAGATGGCGCGCACCGGGTAGTCGAGCGGCGTGACCTCGGGCGCGGGCGGCGGCGGCTGAGCGACCCGCCCCAGGGCGCAGAGGGCGACGGTCGCCTCGCGCGCCCCGTCGATCCCGAGTAGGTCGTTGACCTGGCGGTCGGCGTAGCCGAGCACGAGGCGCGTGGGCAGCTCGATCGAGGCGGCGACGGCCAGCGCGTTGGCCAGCGTGGTGCCGCTGTCCCAGAAGGTGTGGCGGTAGGTGCGGCCCTTGTAGCGCCAGGCGTTGCGCCAGAAGGTGCTGCTCAGCGCCAGCACGACCGGCGCCCGCGCGATCGCCGGCTCATCCCCCGTCGCCGCCACCAGCGCCTGCCGGTAGTCGCCGCGGCGCAGCCGGCGCAAGCTGTGGTCGTGGGCCGCGTAGTGATAGACACCGGCCTCGAGATCGGGCAGGTCGGCGCAGGCGAAGTAGATCTCCAGGTGGTAGCGCGCCCCGGTGCCGCCGGCGGTGCGGTACTCGATGGTTTGCCCGCCGCGCGAGGTGGTCTGACGGTTGAGCAGCCCGTTGGCCAGCAGACCGATGCGCGCCAGATCGGCCAGGGCCGGCACGCGCTCGCCGGTCGGCTCGGCGCCGGTGCGCGCGATCGCCTCCAGCGCCGGCATCAGCGAGGGCGCGAAGTCGCGCGGCAGCGGGAGCGGCTCCAGCGTCTCGTAGATCTTGAAGGCGAAGGGCTCCAGCGACCAGTCCTCCTGCCAGATCGACGGCTCGACGTTGGGCGGCGTGCCCATCCGAGAGACCTCGTTACCAGCCTCGTCCTTGACGGCGACGTACTTGGTAGCGTCGTGGAACGCCCTGGCCGCGCTCGTGTCGCGATTCGATGTGGACACTGCTCTCTCCCTCTGCTGCTCCCCGGCATTGCACGTTTTATCCATAATAGCGTGCCCCGCGGGGGGCAGGACATGGACGCTGACAGATGCGAGGCGCCGGCGTCGTGGGGCTGAGACGATCGCTATCCCTTGAGGAGTTCGGCCAATTCGTCGGTGGTCAGACCAGCTTGGCGCACGATGGAGCGCATCGTGCCGGCGGAAGATCATGACCGGCATGAACCGGGACGGTGACCAAGCCGGCCGCGCCCGGCTTCCGCAGGTAGACATGGCTGCCGCGGGTGTGACTGACGACGAAGCCGCCGCGCTCCAGCGCGCGGACAACCTCGCGCCCACTGGCGCGTGGCAGCCGGCTCACGCGACGGCGATCTCGAGGTTCACCAGTTCGGCCGCCGGCGGCTCAGCCGGCACCGAAATACCCTCCTTCGCGGCCGCCTCCAGATAGCCAAGGATCGCCTCGCGCGTGTGCGCGAGGGCCTCGTCGCGCGTCCCTCCAAAGGTCGAGAGGTGATCGAGTGCTGGAACAGAGGTCACCCAGACACGCTCGGCCGGATCATATTCCACCAAGACTTGAAATCGACGCGTCCGCGCGTTCACCCCGCCTGCTCCTTTGTCCCGCCCATCCGAGCGGCAGTTCGCCTCCGGTATGCGGCCTTGATCCGCGACGCGCTCCATTTCCGGAGCTGATCCTATCCTAGCAAGTGGAACGGCGGTCTGCGCGCCGCACAACCATCCGAACATGCGCAGTCGCCGTGTAAGATGGTCCGGCGAATGCGTGAGACAGGGGAAGGAAGAGGGGGAGCGATGGATGTCACGGTGCTGGGGACGGGGTCGCCGAACGCCAATCGGGTGACGACCGGGCTGGTGATCACCGCGCCCGGCAGCCCGCCGCTGGTGATCGACACCTGCAGCGGCTTCGAGTTCTTCCACCAGCTCACCCGCGCCGGCTTCGACGCCGCCGAGATCAAGCATGTCGTGCTGACGCACCGCCACCTCGACCACATCGGCGGCATGACCGCCCTCTTCATCCACGAGCACGCCTTCGACCTCTACGCGCTGGACGATACCCATGCCGCGGTCGAGGGCCTGATGGCGGCCGGTTTCCCCGAGTGGCCGATCAACCCCGGCATCCGGCGCCTGACGGTCCGCCCGGGCGAGCAGCACGAGATCGCCGGCTACCGGGTCTCGTTCTACGAGGTGATCCACCGGGTGCCGACCGTGGCGGTGCGCGTGGAGCACGGCGGCACGGTGCTGGCCTACAGCGCCGACAGCATCCCCTGCCCGGCCGTGGTCGCGTGCGCCCGCGAGGCCGATCTCTTCCTCTGCGACGCCTGCTACGTGGCCGGCGACGGCCCGGCGATGATCGAGCGGGCGCGGCTGCGCATGCACCCGACGGCCCGCGAGGCGGGGGAGATGGCCCAGGAAGCTAACGCGCGCAGCCTGGTGCTGCTCCACCTCTCGCGCTTCGCCGACCCCGCGCGCGTCCTGGCCGAGGCAACGGAGCGCTACCACGGCCCGGCGGTGGTCGCGGAGGACGGCGGCCGCTACCAGGTGGGCTGAGAACCGACCGAAAGGAGCATCGCGGCTATGGCCATCGACACCACGAAGCAGTCTGAGCTGGCCGCGCCGCCCGCGCGCGGCGAGCAGATCCCGGCCTTCTCGGGGAACACCGCGGACGGCCGCACGCTGGGCACGCGCGACTTCTCCATGCGCCGCAACCTGGCGCTGATCTTCACCCACGGGCCGGAGTGCTCGACCTGCCGCGCGCTGCTGCGCGAGCTGGGGCGGCTGGAGGAGGCGGTGCGGGCGGAGGCGGGCGAGACGCTGGCGGTCGTGCCGGCCGAGGGCGAGGAACTGCGCCGCCTGGCGGCCGAGCTGCCCTTCCCGGTGATCGGCGATCCGGATCTCGCGATTCACCGCCGCTACGGGCTGGTCGACGAGCGGGGCGCGCCGCGTGCCGCCATCTTCGTGACCGACCGCTACGGCGTGGTCTTCGAGCCGTCGCTGGCCGACGACGAGCACCGGATGCTGGAGGCCGCCGAGGTACCCGGCTGGCTGGAGTTCATCGCCTGCCGCTGTACGTAGGGAACGAAGAGCGGCGGCCGAAATGATGGCATGCCGGGTGAGGACGGACCCTTCGACTCCGCTCAGGGTGACAGGGAGAGTACGGGGCGGACGAGAACAGAATGCCTCGTTCGGTAGGCCCCAAAAATGACGCTGTCATCCCGACCGAAGTGGAGGGATCCGTCCGCACACGCGCCGTTGCTTGTCGGCAGCCGCCCTCACGCCTCGTTCGGCTTGGGGAGGCGGATCGTCAGGCGGGTGATCTGGTCGCCGGCGGTCGCGAACTGCCACTCGACCTCAGCCGGCGGCAGGCCGGCGGTGATGACCACGCCGCGCAGGAGCGCGTGATCGGTGCCCATGTGCCGCTCGCCGATCTGCGCCAGCGTGCCGAGCGTGGCCGCGTCCACGAAGGCGGCGATAGCCTCGCGGCCGCGATGCGTGTTGCCGCGCGGGTCGATGATCTCGCCCTCGGGCGCGAAGAGCTGCGCCGCCGCCGCGCCATCGCGGCCGTTGACCTTCCAGATGTAGTCGCGCGCCAGATCGATCGCCGCCATTGCCACCTCTCTCGCTGCCCATGCCGCCGACGCGCGGCGCACGGGCCGTGCCAGCCGCCGTAGCGGCGCTTAGAAGGACGCCCGCACGCCGACCTCCTGGCCGATCTGGCGCAGATCCTCCAGCACCTTGGGGTTGACCGGCACGCCGCGCTCCAGCCGGTCGGCCTCGGCGATGCGCTCCAGGTCGCCCGGCACGTAGACGCGCTCGTGGCCAGGGGCCGGCTCGGCCGCGCGCAGCTCGCCGAGCATGGCGTCCATGCCGCCCAGGAACTCGGCCAGCGGGCGGAAGGCGTCGATGCGCCAGGCCATGAAGGCGTGGCCGGTGTTGGAGGGCTTCGGCTCGGCGTCGCGCGAGCCGGAGATGTAGCGGCTCCAGTTGGCCCCGGCGAGCTGGCCGCAGAGGACGTCGACGAAGAGCGAGAGGCCGTAGCCTTTCTGGCTGCCCAGGTCGCGTGAGGAGCCGAGCGGCGTCAGCGCGACCGCCTCGTCGGGGTTGGTGGTGACGTCGCCGGCGCGGTCGTAGGCCCAGCCGGCGGGGATCGGCTTCTCGGCCCGCCGCGCGATCTCCACCTTGCCCCAGGAGACGGTGGTGGTCGCCATGTCGAGCACCATCGGCCACTGCTCGCCCGCCGGGATGGCGATCGCGATCGGGGCGGTGCTGAGGTAGGGCTCGCGGGCGAAGGTGGGCACCAGCAGCGGGGTGGCGTTGGTCATCGCCAGGCCGCACATCCCCTCGACCTCCAGCGCCATGGTGGCGTAGTAGCCGGCGATGCCGAAGTGGTTGCTGTGGCGCACGGTCGCCATGCACATCCCGACCTCTTGCGCCTTCTCGATGCAGCGCGTCATCACGCGATACGAAGCGGGGTGGCCGAGGCCGTTGTCCGCGTCGAAGGCGATGGCGGCGGGCATCTCGCTGATGACCCGCAAGTTCGGCCGCGGGTTGATCAGCCCCTCGCGGATGCGGTTGACGTACATGCGCAGCCGCGGCACGCCGTGCGAGTCGATGCCGCGCACGTCGGAGGCGATCAGGATCGCGGCGGTGAGCCGCGCGTCCTCCGGCAGCACATCGAGCGCCAGCAGGACGTTGGTCGTAAACTCCTCCAGCACATCCGCCGGGACGCGCGCATCTTCGACCATCACAGGCTCCCTACCACTACCACGACCGTTACCACGAAACTCGGCACGCCGGGACCACTGGCAGCATGATAGCGCAGGCGGCGAGACACCGCGTGGCGGGATAGTAGCCTGCGCAGCGTATAAACTAGAGTGAGCCCCTTCCAGGTCCGGCAAATATAGCCCGCCAGGCTCACGGTAGACAGCTCTACGGGCAGGCTGTCCTCGAAAGTGCAGCCGCCGAGGAGGACTTCGATGGCCTATGTACATCTGGTCGAGCGGCGGGCACGGTTCTGGCTAGTTGGGCACGACCGTTATCGGAATTTGGTGGAACAACCGGAGGCCGCACCAGCGTGGGTCCAGCGTCTCGACCTTGAGCGAGGTGAACGCCTCCTTGGCGTCTATACCAATGTTCCCGACCGCATTGGCCGCGATTTCGCCGTCTCGACCACCATCCTCTATCTACAGAGCGGCGATCAGGTGGAACGCCTGCGCTACCTTGATATGGTCTCGTTCGATGGCACGACTGACGGCTACCACGGCGAGAACAAGCGACGTTTGGACCGCATCCTGATTCAGATGACCGATGGGCGGACGATGGTCGTGCCGGTGGTGGGCAGGTCGGAAGACGGACTCCACCGTGATGCGTGGTCGGTCTACAATTTCTTGCTGCGGGCCGCGCGCGAATCGCGGGAAGGAAGAGTCTACTGACGGCCACGTGCTATCGGAGAGAGTGTCGTGCAGTACTGCGAGCCGGTCGCTGAAGTCTGTCGGCTGGGCAAACAGGTGGCATCAACCGAATCTGCGTCAAGGTCACCTGGAATTCCGCTTCGGGATTGCCACCGCTGATGCTCGGAGGAATGTACGGCACCAACGCCCCCGCGCATGAAGTCTTCCAGTTGCATACGCTCGTCAGCCAAGCTGGTGATGTACTCTGTTATGCGACCTACAATGCTGCATCTCCGCTGCCCATCATCGGCGAGCGGCACATCTTTCGCCTGTGGTGGGCTGACTACCAACTGGCGGCTGTGCTCGACCTCGACGCTCAGTGGGTGCATCGTGCCTATCCCGACAACAGCGATCATGAGCATTGCTTACTGACTTGGGAGGTGATCTCCGCAACCAGTAACCACCCGACCGGCTACCATTCTGCTGAGCACGGTTGGATCACTGAAGAGGCGTATCAGGCCTACATCATCGAGGACCGATTGCGGCTTCGCCGCCTCACGCTGTGAAGGAGCTAGCGATTGCTCATCCCACAGTTGAATCTGCACCGGTTCAGGTTCCCCAGCGGTGACTCCCGCGATGAGGATTTGCACGCTCGACCGGACTGATACCGCACGCGGCGCCGCTGGGCTAGACTGGCAGGTGCGCCGCGGCGGCGCGGCCGGCCACGCCGGGCGACGGGCGAAATGAACGCATCGAGGCGTTGGAAGGGTGGCGGTGATGTTCCAGGCTGTGATCGTGCCGCTGGATGGCGCGGAATTGGCGGAGGCGGCGCTCCCCTACGCCCGCGCGCTGGCCGCCAAGCTCGGCGCGGGGTTGACGCTGGTGAGCGTGCTGGGCGACGGGGCGAGCGCGAGCGACGAGCGGCAGATGCAGGCGTACCTGGCCGAACAGGCGGGCAAGCTGGGACCTGGGAGGGTCGACGTGAGCCTGCGGCTGGGCGACCCGGTCAAGCAGATCGTGGCCGCCAGCCAGGAGCACGAGGACGCCGTGGTAGTGATGGCCAGCCAGCACGAGCACGGGCTGAGCGGGCTCTTCCACAGCAGCGTCGCGGCCCAGGTGGTCCACGACAGCCGCGTGCCGGTGCTGGTGGTGCGCGCCGCGCCCACCCCAACTGGAGCGGTCAACTTCGCCCGCATCCTGGTGCCGCTGGACGGCTCGGCCTTCGCCGAGCGGGCCCTCCCCGTGGCCGAGGAGTTGGCCCACGCTTTCGACGCCGAGCTGCAACTGGTGCGCGTGGCGGCCGTCACCCAGTTGTACGCCCTCTCCAGCGGCAGCGCGATCGAGCCGGGCGCGCCCGCCGCCATGGCCGAGATGAGCGACGAGTTGATCGACGCGGCGCGCGACTTCATCGCCGAGAAGGTCGAGCAGGTGCGCGGCGAGGGCTACCGGGTGCAGGGCGAGGCGCTGATCGGCGATCCGGCCAACCAGATCATCAGCTTTGCCGCCGATCGCCAGAGCGACCTGATCGTGATGGCGACCCACGGGCAGGGGGGCCTGATGCGCTTCCTCTTCGGCAGCGTGGCCAAGCACATGCTCGACAACGCGACCACGCCGCTGCTCCTGGTCCACCCGACCGGCAAGGTGGAGGAGGAGACGCGAGCGCAGGAGCCGGGCTAGGGAGCCGGAACGCCGTTGCCCTCGGGGACGGCGGCCACGGGGGGCCGCCCCTACAAGAAGCGCGTGGCCCGTCGCGGTAGGGGCAGGCCCCCGTGCCTGCCCTGTTCCCCTCACGCCGAGGCCACGGGCAACGGGCACCCCATCTCCCCCCGGCACACCACCTGCGGGCCGTCGGCGACGATTAGGACCAGACCGGAGGAGCAAACCACGATGCCATCTGAGCAGACATCCAATCCACAGGTGCACGCCGAGCACATCAGGGGGATGCTGAACGACACCATCCGGCACATCCGCGCGGACGAGCAGCGGGTGAACGACGTCCAGGCCAAAGCGCTCTTCGAGACGACAGCGGAGGTGCTCGGCGGGCTGGTTAAGGCGTACGACGACTACGAGCAACGCCGGCCGGCCTGGCGCGCGGAGTGATGCCGGCGCGGGTTAGCGCCGCGGCTCGTCGGAGCGGCCGTTGGGGTCGCTCGGCGGGCGATGCAGCGGCAACTGCACGCTGAAGCGGCTGCCGCTGTCGGGCTGGCTCGCCACGCTCACCGTGCCGCCGTGCTGCTCGACGATCTCGTGCGTGATGTAGAGCCCCAGCCCGGTACCCTCAACCAGCGACCGCACCCGCTCGCCGCGGCTGAAGGGCTGGAAGAGGGTGCGGAGCTCGTCGGGGGTGATGCCGATCCCCCGATCGTCCACCACCACCTCGGCCAGCGCGCCCGCCTGGCGCACCGTCACCCGCACCTCGCCACCGTCGGGCGAATACTTCAGCGCGTTCGAGATCAGATTGGTCAGCACCTGGTCGAGCCGGGAGGCGTCCCACTCGCCCACCACCGGCTCCGGCGCCTCCAGCACCAGCGTATGCGCCTCGGTGCGCTCGCCGCCGTGCTCGAAGCGCTCGAGGACCTCGCCCGCCAGCGCGACGAGGTCGAAGCGCGACGGGTGCAGCTCCAGCCGCCCGCGCTGAATCTGCGACATGTCGAGGAGGTCGTTGACCAGCCCCTGGAAGCGCTCGAGCTGGCCCTGCAGATTGTCCATCGCCTGCCGCAGCCGGCTCGCCTCCGGCAAGGGCCGGCGCAACTGCCGGTCGAGCATCTGAACATAGCCCTTGATCGTGGTCAGCGGCGTCTTCAGCTCGTGGGAGGCGATCGAGAGGAACTCCTCGCGCACGCGCACGGCGGCGACCGTCTCGCGGTAGAGGCGCGCGCGCTCGTAGGCCTCGGCGGCCCGCCGGGCCAGATCCTCGGCCAGCGCGACATCGTTCGGGGTATAGATCCGCTTGCGGCTGGTCAGCCAGAAGCCCATCATGCCGATCGCCCGGCCGCCCGTCACCAGCGGCACCATCATGCCCGAGCAGAAGGGAGTATCGCCCAACAGCTCGACCTGGCGCCGGTCGCCGATGATCCCGGCAAGCTCGTCGGGCGCGATCTCAGGGAAGAGCATCGACTGGCCGGTGCGGAAGACGCGCATAGCGGTGATGCGCGGATCGGCGAGATCGATGGGAAAGCGTCCGACCGAGATCTCGGCCAGGTGATCGAGGGCCGAATCGTGATGCGCCATCGAGAGCCGCCGGAAGGAGCCGTCGTCCTCGACCAGATTGACCGTGCAGACATCGGCGATCTCCGGCACGGCCAGCTCGCTGACCCGGGCCAGGGCTTCCTCGACCTCCAGCGTGCGGGAGAGGACGCCGCTGGCCTCGGCCAGGAAGGCGAGGCGCCGCTGGGCCAGCCGCTCGGCCTCGAAGAGGCTGGAGCGGTCGATCGCCAGCGCGATGCGGTCGGCGGCGAACTGCAACAGGCGCAGCTCGCTGGGCCGGAAGAGCCGCGGGCGGGTGCTGCCGACGTGCAGCACGCCGATGACGCGCTCCTCGAGCACCAGCGGCACGCCGATCATCGACGCGATCCGCTCGACCAGGAAGGTGTGGGGCACCTCCTCCTCGGTCACCTGCTCCACCACGATCGAGGTTCGGTCGCGCGCGATCCGCCCGACAAACCCCTCGCCCAGCGGCACCCCAACCCGCAGATCGGGCGGCACGGCCAGCCCCTCGGCCGCGCGCACCACCAGCCGCTGGCCCGACTCGTCGACCAGGAGAATGGTCGCCTCGTCGACCCGCATCAGTTCGGAGACGCGATGCAGCAGCTCGACCAGCAGATCGTCAAGATCGAGGTGGGCCAGCGCGGCGTCGCTCACCGCCTGGATGCGCTCGATCATGTGCGCGGCCAGCTCCGCCTCGGCGCGCGCCGCCTGCTCGCGCTCCAGCAGGCGCATGCGCTCCTCGGTGGCCCGCCGCTCGCCGCTGGTATCGATCACCAGCACGCCGACCCCCAGCGCCTCGTCGTCCACCCGAATGGGGAAGAGCTGGCACTTCCAGGCGGCGGTCTCCCCGCTCAGTTCGAGATCGATGACCGGCCGTCCGCTCAGGCGGACCTGGCGCGCGGCGGTGACCATCGGCGCGGCGAAGCCGGGCAGCGCCTCGTCGAGCCTCCGGCCGATCAGCGTGTCGGCTGGGGCGCCACAGAGGGCGGCCAGCGCGTCGTTGACGCGCACCTGGCGCAGCTGGGTATCGAGCAGCGCGAAGCCCACCGGCGCGGTCGCCAGCACGGTATCGAGCAGCGCCAACGTCGCATCCTTGGCGCGCGAGGCCTCCTGGGCGGCGCGCAGCAGGCGGGCTTGATCGAGCGCCGCCGCCGCGCGCCGCGCCAGCTCCTCGGCCAGCGCCAGGTCGGCCTGCTCGAGGCGCCGCTCGGACTCGGTGATGGCGCAGAAGAGCGCGCCCAGGGTCACGCCGCGCGCGATCAGCGGCACGCAGAGGTAGGAGCGGATCCGCAGCGTCTCCAGCAGGCGCAACTGATTGCCGTCGTGGGCGACGGCCTGGTTGAAGCCCGCGCTGGTCAGCGGCACGAAGAGCGGCCGGCCCGTGCGCAGCACCTCGGCCAGCACGAAGCGGTGATTGGGGCTGGCGCGCAACTGGCGCATGAGCTCGTCGAGCAGGCGCTCCTTGTCCGGCAGCACATGGCTGCTGGCCACCAACGCCGGGCGGCCGTCGGCGTCACCCGCCGCGATGACGCAGCAGTCGGCCAGATCGGGCACCGCCAGCCGGGCCAGATTGGTCAGCATCGACGCCTCGTCGGCCGTCGCGGTCAAGAGCGCGCCGGCCTCGGCCATGATCCGCAGCCGCTCCTCGGCCCGCCGCCGCTCGCCCAGCGGCACGACCGAGAGACAGACGCGGATCGCGCCACCGCTGGGATCGGTGGCGGTGTCGAAGCGGAACTCGCTCCAGCGAAACTCATCCTCCAGCGGCAGCGGTCCATCGAA